>JBMNQN010000001.1:0-143408 GCA_050944155.1 Candidatus Methanomethylophilaceae archaeon
ACGTATGGGATTGGTGTCGTAATTCAGGTCCTTCAGAGTAAGATGGGGATTGTCGGCGACAACCGTCCCCACTCCCACGAGTATCGCGTCGAATTCCTTTCGCAGACCTTTGGCCCGTTCTTTGTCTTCCGGCGACGAAATGGTAATCTGCGTACGGTCTTCTCCCGCAATTTTCCCGTCGGCGGACATGGCGCAGTTAATCTGTACGAACGGTCTCATTCTGCACTCCCGAATTTACGCTGAAGTGGTATCCGTCATCCCTTCTTTCCACTCCGAATCTCACGTCCAGGAAAGATTCGAGAGTGTCCATCTGACTGAGAAGGTGTCTGCTTATGTTGGAAACTTTGAACGCGCTTTTTCCTTCGGCCATGGCCATGTAGGGAAGCAGCTGGTCCGCGGTGTGAACGTCCACCGTGGCTCCGCTTTTCATCTCCTGAATCAGATCGTTCGCGGCATCGGCGCCGGTTTTTTCTGCCGAATATTCACGGGTGGTCAGAGCGTTGCTTCCGAGACGTCCGTTTTCGTATTCCGCGACGAGACATATCCCCGCACCTCTGGAATCTCCGCGGGTGTTCTCTATTTCGATCTCCGCATCCGCAATCGGTTTCAGGGTTTTTTTGCAGGAACTGACTATTTCTTTTCCGATGCGTTCCGAAAGGTTCTGGGAAAAACATATGCCCTTTACCGACACGAGTTCTCCCAAATCGCTCAGATCCATGGGAAGAATTTTTCCGATGGGGTCGAGGGTTGCGATAACGTGTCCTCCGCCCCGGGGGTAGAATCCTCTTTCCTTGATTTCCGCCCGGGCGTGAATGTTCATTTTTTCCATGAGGGGAAAGAGAACCTGACGGTAGGAGTCTATGGGCGGCGCCCACAGGACGTTGGTTCCCCCTCGGATATCCACCGTCAGACGTTCGGTATGGTTTCTGGCTGCCAGCAGAATCGCCTGAAGCACCAGAGAGATGCTTCCGGCGGTGCCGATGTTCAGAGTTATGCTGTTCTTCTGTTCTTTTCCCGGAATGAATATCAGATCCGAAGAACCGGTGAAATTTCCCTCGACTTCCGATCCGGTCATTTCCGCCACGGCGCTGATTGCGGCGCAGTGCTGTTTGGAAAGGCCGTTGGTGGGTCTGTTTTCCCTTATTCTCGTAAGGTGCGTGGGAATGCCCGTGACCGCAGACAGGGCAACCGAGGTACGGACCATCTGTCCGCCGCCTTCACCTCTGGAGCTGTCTATCTCGAGCATAATATCACTGCCTCCGAATGGTATGAGAATCATATAGACTTAACGAGGGCAAAGGTGCGGCCGCCGGGATTTGAACCCGGGTCAGAAGCTTGGGAAGCTCCCGTCCTGACCGCTGGACTACGGCCGCTCAGATTCGGAATTCCGTACTTTATAATAAATATGAGCCTCTTTCCGCCGTTTTCCGCATTGATGCAGGGATACTGTGCGGTATTTTCCTGCGGAATCCGGTTATTCGGTTATAACGGGAAACCGGATCCGAAAAGACGGCACAGAGGCACCGGTCCGGTCTCGGTACCGATAATGTTTCTTCGGATTGCGGAACGGGGGCACTCTGCCATGTCTTTTAATACTGCTTAGATATTCGTTGTGGCGCGGGCTCGTGGTCTAGTGGTTATGACGTCGCCCTTACAAGGCGAAGGCCGCCGGTTCAATTCCGGCCGAGCCCACTTTCTGAAAAAATCTCTGGGAGTTCTTCCGAAGCAGTCTTCTTTTTTTTGAAATTTCGGGAAAATAAAGCGCACCGGAATGCGAAGGAGGAAGAACCCGCGACAAACAGGGGCATTCCGGTGTGATGTCCTGAGTGGACATATCATCCATCCATATGTTGCCGCAGTTAATAAACTCTTGCATCAAAGCCGTGTTTTCCGCCGAAACGTTATTCCGACCGTAAGCCGAAGAAACAAAGCGCACCGGAACGCTAAGGAGGAAGAACCCACGAGAAACGGGGCGCGTTCCGGTGTGAGGTCCATATATGGACACATCATCCATCCATTAATTAACCTTGTTAATAAACCTTTTGCATTTCCGGTACGGTTTTTTACCGGATTTCCGCAGAATAATGCTGCAGGGAGATGGTGGGCCCGGCCGGATTTGAACCGGCGGCCTTCGCCGTGTGAAGGCGACGTCATAACCCCTAGACCACGAGCCCGAACATGCGACAGATGGCATTTTCTTATTTAATTATGCTACTTTGCCGGAGGCCGTAAACGGGAATAAAGATTAACATTCCGATGCCGTTGTCCGCCGCATGCCGGATTCCTCGGAGAACAAAACGGGCAGAAGCGAAAAAGAACTTTTTCAGAGAGCTTTCGATAACATCCTGAACACGGAAAAGAAAGACTATCCCAGTTACATGGGAGGCCTGTCCGTAGCTTCGGGAAGAGATTACGAACTTGCAAGTCCGATAGATGGCACGATTATTTTCGGCCGGGTTCAGGTTCCGGAAAAAGGAACGGCCGCAGAGGCCGTCGGATACGCGGAAAGGGCATTTGCGTCCTGGTCGGCGAAATCCGGAGCGGAAAGGGCAGAATTGTTCGGAAACGTCCTGAAAAGGGTCAGGGCCCAGAGATACATCCTCGCGTCTTACGTCATGCTCAGTACCGGAATGTCGGAGAAAGACTGTTTGGCGGAAGCCGACGGTCTCGCTTCCGCGATAGAAAAGGCGTGTGAAGACGAAATCAAGGGGGAAGGTTCCCCTGCAGGAGTTTGGGGAATCCTGTCCGATCACGTTTCGCCTCTGGCATTCCCCGCCGCCGCGGCAGCGTGTGCGATGATTTCCGGAAACACCGTGGTGTGCATACCATCCGCCGGATGTCCCGTGCCCATGTTCGTTTTCTACGGAATTCTTACGGCAGCAGGCCTACCTCCGGGAGTGTTCAATATCGTTCCCGGAGGAATGAGAGAAGACGCCGAAATCGCAGGCGAACCGGCGCTGAAAGGAATCGCGGCGTCGGTAAGCGGAAAAAGAGCGGAAGAACTGATTTTCCTGCCCGCCGACGAAGAACTGATGTTCGTCAACGAAATAAAGGGAATGAACCCCATAGCCGTTCACAAACCCGGTGATATGAAAGCGACCGCCGCAAGCATAATCGAATCGGCGTTCAGAAGCTCCGGACAGAGGCTTTACTCCTGCTCCAAGGTCATAACAACCCACGGCGAAAGAGAAAAACTCGTATCCGAACTTCTTTCCGCCGTAAAATCCCTGAAAGTCGGAGACCCTGCCGAGGAAGGAACTTCCGCAGGACCGATATTTTCGGAAGAAGATTACAAAAGGTTCGTTTCGTTGGCCGACGAACTCCGCTCCGACGTCATATACGGAGGGAAATCTGCCTCCGAAGGCGGACGTTACGTCACGCCGATGATAGTTTCCGGTTCGGATCCGGAATCGCCCGTAAGATACTCCGACACGGGTCTGCCCGTTCTTGCCGTTGTCTCCCTTTCCGATTTCGGAGAGATGATGGAAGAGATGGAAGAAACCGAATGCGGCCTTTCCGCTTCCCTGTTTTCGGAGAACAAATCTTCGATCGGTATCTTCGGGAAGTACGCGGGAGCCGAAACAATCAACATCAACAGAGGAACGGAAAATCTGGTTCCCGCTTCAAACATAAACCGCGGACTGTTCCTGAAGTAAATCACAAACCTCTTACCGAGACCCTTTTGACGAAAGGTTCGGCGGCAGCCTTCATGGAACGCAGTTCTTTTTCCGAATAGGGTTTTACTTTTCCCGCTTCCGGGTTCATGGTGACGCCGGGTCTGAACTGCTGTATGCAGAAGCGGTCCGCACCGCGTATCTTCGACGCTATTTCTTTTATGTCCTCGGGGGAAACCGCTCCCGGATAGACCGTGGTTCTGAATTCGTGGTCTATTCCGGAGTCGATTATTATTCTGATGCTTTTTTCTATGTCGTCCACTTTGCCGTATCCCCCCGTGGCTTCAGAATACTTGTCGGCGCGTAACGAAGTTTTTATGTCCATGGCGACGTAATCCACAAGTCTGGCACCTATGATATCGTCAAGAATTTCAGGATTGCTTCCGTTGGTATCGAGTTTAACGGCGATACCGGTTTTCTTCAGTTTTTTAAGAAGACCGTAAAGATCCCCGCTGACGGTGGGCTCTCCGCCGGATATCACGATTCCGTCCAGAAAATCCCTGTTTTTTTCTATATATTCCAGGACGGTATCCAAATTCACGGAGTCGGCGCGGTTTTCTGCGACATCCGGATTGTGACAGAAAGGACACGAAAAATTGCATCCGCACAGAAAAATCATGCACGAAACCTTGCCGTCCCAATCGGAAAGGGTAGTTTTCACGAAGCCTCCGATTTTCATTTTTGTCGGATTCCGTATGGACGTTCGGTATAAAGAGAGTAATATACCGACCCGACCATTCCCCGTTATGGCACAGAAAACCGTAAGGTTTTATCCTGCGGGCAAGGAAATCAAGGTCGAAGAAGGCACCCGGATAGCTCAGGCCGCCAAAGCCGCCGGAGTGGAAATAAAGCTTCCCTGCGGCGGAAAGGGAAAATGCGGACGTTGCGGAGTATACGTCAGTCTGACCGCGGAGGACGGAAGAGAACCGAACCCCAACGGAATGGAAAGGAAACTGGCGTGCATTACCCCCGTCGAAGAAAATATCGACATTTTCGTCCCCTTCGACGAGGACGGCAGAATCGTTGCGGGAGAAGACCGCAGAAAGGCGTACGACGGGGAACTTGTACCGGTGGTCAAAGCCCGCGGAAAAGTACAGCTGGGTCTTGCGGTGGATCTCGGAACCGCGGCCATCGCCGTAAGCATTCTGGATCTCAAAAAAGGACTGGAACTTTATTCCACGGTGGGCGACAATCCCCAGTCTTTTGCAGGAGACGATCTCGAATCCCGCAGAGCCTACGCCGATTCGGTGGGCGAAGAGAAACTCAGAAAAGCAGCCATAGACAGGATAAATGATTTGATGTACATTTTCGTCAACGATCCTGAAGACATCAAGGTCGCCGTAATTTCGGGAAAGCCCTATCTGATGGAATCTCTGACCGAAGTCTGCAGCATGACCGGAGGGCCGTTCTGCAAAGGAGGAAAAGAACTGGGTCTCGAAATCGGAGCCCAGGCGGAAATTCTGTGCGTCAAAGATCTGTCCGCCGAAGTGGGAGGAGACCTTATCGGGGGAATAATCGGTGCCGGAATGGACCGTTCGGAAGAAAATATTCTGTTAATCGACCTGGGTTCCACGGTTCAGCTGGCACTCGGAAACAAAGATAAAATTTCGGTATGCGCTGCCGACTCTGGTCCGGCTCTGGAAGGAGGAAACGTGATTTTCGGAATGACTCCGTCCATAGGAGCGATAGACAGCGTGATGTTCAGGCGCGGCCGTCTCAATTATACGGTCATCGGAGGAATACCCCCGGTGGGCATATGCGGTTCCGGTCTGATCGACCTTACGGCCCAGATGTATTCCCACGGGCTTATCGATTCCGAGGGTAAATTCACCAAAAAAACCAAACCTTTCGAATCGGAAGATGGGCCCGCCTATTCCGTGGCGGAAGGAATCTACGTTACCGAGTCGGACATATCCGCGGTGCTGAAAGCCAAGGCGGCGGTATCCGTATCCGTCAGGGCTCTGATGGAGCATGCAGGCGTCGCTCCGGAGGATGTGAAGAAAATAGTCATATCCGGTTCTTTCGGAAACTTCGTGAACACGGACAACGCCGTGGCTCTGGGTATGTTTCCGGATGTCGACAGGGACAAATTCGATTATCTGGGTAATGCGTCGATGACCTATGCCAAAAACATAATTCTTTCCGAGGACGTGAGAAACCGCGCCGATGCCGTGCCGGGAATAGTCGATGTGGTAAACACCCGCACGGAAAAATACGCCGGGGATATGATTGCGGCCAGGAAAATATCGGAAAAAAAGAAACCGAGACGGAAACTTTTCGGATGATATCATGATAATCGCATTCGCGGGAAAAGGCGGCGTGGGAAAGAGTACGATTGCGTCCCAGGTCGTGAGAAGGCTTTCCGGCAGAGGGTCGGTATTGGCGGTGGACGCGGACCCCAACTCAAATCTGAGCGACAAACTCGGAATGGAAGTCAAAGGAACCATAGGCGGACTCAGGGACGAAACGGTCGCATATCCAGAAAAAATTCCTGCGGGAATGAGCAAACAGCAGTACGTTTCCGAACAGGTTCAGAGAATCATTACCGAATACGGTAACACGGATCTGTTGGTTATGGGCAGGCCGGAGGGCGAGGGATGTTACTGTTTCATCAACAGTTCCCTGAAGGAATGTTTCGGCAGAGTCTTCCCGTACTATGATTACGTGGTCGTGGACAACGAAGCGGGAATGGAACACATGTCCAGAAAAATACTGCCCAGCGCGGACGTGTTCTTGTTCGTTTCCGACCCTTCCCTGACTGGAATACGGACGGTTGCAAGACTTTCCGATCTGGCGGAAGAAGTGGGGATTGATGTCGGAAGAAAGATTCTGATAATCAACAGGGCTCCGGAGACGGTTCCCGAAAAATTGGAAGAGGCAGCGAAAGAAGCGAGATTCCATGAAATAATGCTGTTTCCCTCGGACGGTTTCATCACGGATTCCGCTCTGGAATCCGAAGTGCTGGACGTTCCGGAAGATTCTCCCTTCGGAAAATCCGTGGAAGAACTTCTGAATCTTATTCTGTGAAGGGCATGCCGGCGGCCGGGTGGTTTTTCTCGGAAATCCACTGTGCCAGCTCTTCAGGAGTGTGCACGCTTTTTTCGTCCGCAATCATGCCGTAAAGTCCCGGATGCGCTTCTTCGCACAATTCGCGGAAGGGCTCTCCGAGAAGGGATTTCAGGCGGGAACCCATCCATGATATGCGTTTTATTCCCCCGTCCTCCCTGAGAAAAGCGGGGCTCAGGATGTAGCGTCTTCCGATTCCCACCATTCCCGGGCACAAACCGCCTCTTCCTATAATCGAAGACGCCTCGCCGTAAGTAATACCCGAAGGATTGATTCCGGAATCGGTTCTGTCCACGATTATTATCGATTTTCCGTCGGCGGACAGTGCAGCGAACGCCTGCATGCATCCGCACGAGGTCATCGGAGCTTCCAGGCTGTGAAGGCAGACTCTTTTCACGGCACCCATGGACACGGTATTCATGAGTTCGTTGATTCCGCTCCATTCTCCTTTTTTCGAATCTATCGGAATTCCTTTCGGGAAAGGACGCTGCAGTCCTCCGGGGTTTGACATGCTGCCTGCGGCCGCGTCTGTCCAGGTAACGGAACCGCATACGCCGGGTCTGTCGGGAGTTATGATGCATATGTGGTTGGGAGCGTACGTCTGGCACATGGTGCAGGTGTAGAAACAATCCGCCGTTTCGTCCGAAATTTCGGGTTCTTTGTTTTCCGCGTAAAATGCAAGACGGCCGTTCACGTAATCGGAATCCGCCGAAACCGTCACTCCGATTTTGTTTTTGAGACGTTTTTCCGCATTATCTCTGATAGTTTTTCCGATATCGTAAAAAGTAAGACCGTTTTCCTTTCCGTCTTTGCTTATGCGAATCCAGAAAGACGTTCCGGACCCGCTGTGCCAGATGCCGTCCGTTCCGTCGAGAGTCTCCTGTGCCAGCATTACCGCCGCACGAAGAACCGCAGGATTGGACGTATCGGTCCGTATTTCGATTCCAAACGTATGGGCGCCTTCCGACTCCGGCAGCTCTTTTCCGATTACGTTTACGGAGAAGTCTCCGTCTCCCGAATACACGGCGGAAACGAAGGACACGGGCGCATCCGGCCCTCCCGCTTCGAAAAACGTATCCGTCCTGCGTATGCGTCCTTTCCCGGATGTTTTTTCCTGGGATACGATTCCGCGACCGATTAATGCTCTTTCTGCCATGTTTTCCGATGCATGTTCCGACAGCCTGGGTATTGTGTTTATCGTATCGGAAACGATATAGGCACCAGCTGCCGCGGCCGAGAAAATCTGCAGAACGTTCATCACAGTCGGGGTTCCCGTATGGATTACGACCAGACCGGATTTTTTCTTGAGAGTTTTTGCAACGGAAAGGTAATCTCCGGGTTCGGCAAACTTCTTTCCGACAGCTGCCGATGCCAGAATTCCGTTGATAGCCAGTACGTCAAAATCGCTTATTCCGAAAACGTTTCGACTGTCATATCTCCAACGGGAATATTCTCCCGAAAGCAGAACTGTCAGACCTGCATCAATGCAGTATTCCACATCCTTTTTTCTTTCTTCGGAAACCTTTCCGATAAAAACAGCAATCCCGGGAACGTTTCCGTCCGACAGATTTTCGGTCATTTCTTCGGTGATCTCCGAAGGGAGCGCACCCGTTTTTACCAATATGTCGTAAAAAACCGAAACGCCGACTCCCATGTCTACGGCCTTCGCAAGTCCTTTCCGTTCGGTACGGAAGAGTTTTGCGGCGTTCGAAGGTTCCACCTTTTCCGCCCCCTTCCAGGCGTATGCGGATTCTATACGGCATTCCTTCTCCGGGGAACCGGATACGGCACGTGCCAGAGCATCGTATCCGGCTGCAAGCGCATCGGGTACGTTTTTCGCTCTTCCGTATAAAACGTCCGGTATGTTCATACGAGTTCTCTTAGTTCTTTCAGAACGAACACGCCGTTCAGTTTATCGAGTTTCTCTACCAGGATATCGCGGAGTTCGTCGGCGGAAACGTTGCTCTTTCCCATGTCCGCGACAAGTTCCAGAATCATGCTCTGATAGCAGATTTTCACTTTGCTGAACACCGAAATAAGGTTGATGTTCTCGCAGGCGAGCAGATCGAAAGTCTGAAGCATGGAACCCGGGCTGTCGGGAATTTCGAAAAGGAGTTTTATCATTTTTGTGCAGGGTTTGAAGAACGTTATCGAAATAATCCAGGATTTGGCATCGGCAACCACCATTACGTTCTTTCCGTCGATGTCCGTGAGGATGTCTCCGTATTCTTTGGATATGTCGAATATTCCGTTCTTCATGGTCGACGGGTATGCCCGGCGTATCTCGACCTTGGTATGGGAATCGGAATCAGAGCCGAACAGACGTCCGACTTCCGCAGGTACGGTTTCTATGTGGTCTATCAGGGAAACGGAAGGGTCGTTTTCGGATTTTCTGCGTTTGAATTCCTCTATGAGCAGATCGGCTTCTCCCGCGAAATTCAGGTCGGCCATAAGTTTCCATATGATTACTATGTCGGACATTCCGTTCATGGACACGGAATTCAGAATGTTGATTCCCCGTTCCGCGAGAAAACGCGAAGCCTGGGCGCTGGAACCGGGAACGTCCTTCATGTAAATCGTTATGTGGGTGAGGGTTCTGTAATTTTCCTGAGGGAAGACCGACAGAATCAGTTCGTAATCTTTCGGGCCTTCCGCAGGATACCTGAACAGAGTACTGTAGACGCAGCCGCCGTCCACCAGTCCCATCGTATCCGACAGCCAGCTTTTGATCTTTATTTTGTTGTCCTTGACTTTGGTAAATTCCCAGAACTTCATGAAGCTCCCAGAGGATGATTGCCGGACTTAACCATATATCTTTCCGGTATTACGGAGTGCCGTCGCGTTATCTGCGAAAGGAATCATTTGGATTTTTTGGAAAAGAAATACCTTCCGGGCACTATCGGCGACGAACCTACGGTGAAAGAGCACACGGTGCAGCTTCTTCTGATTTCTATGACGGAACCGTCCAAAGTCATATTTTTTACGGGTTTGAGACGGTTTCTGCAGACCGGGCAGATTTCGGGTTTCTTGGTGTTTTTCGATCTGTTGTACTCTATCGTAACGTTGATCAATCCGCGGTTGATGCCCACTCTGCGTATTCTTTCTCCGCTGACTCTCAGTTCCGGGTCGGAGGATTTCAGCTGCTTTCCGACCAGATATACGAGTTCCCTCTGAGAGCGGACCTGAGGATTTTTGTGCATGACTATCAGAATGGCATCGGCTATCTGGTCCTCCGCCGGTATCTTATAAGTCATGACTGGGTATTTGCTTGTCTATATATTAGACATTGTTTATTAAAAACGGTTTTCCGTTAACCCGTATCACTTTCCGCGGTCCACGCGGAAAGTTAATCAACGACAATCTTATATTCCGTCCGAGCGAGGGTAGCCAAGCAGGACAACGGCATAGGACTTAAGACCCAGAGGGTAGGAAATCCTAGACCTTAGGGTTTCGTGGGTTCGAATCCCATCCCTCGCACCACACCGTTATACACACTTTAACAGGAAAAATCATAATCCGAAAGCACGCTGTCCGTACGTGGATTACGTAACGGTCATAGGTCTGACGGCCGGTTTTATAACAACCATGGGCTATATTCCGCAGGTCGTAAAGGGATACCGCAGCAAAAGAATGGACGACGTGTCCGTTTTCATGCCTCTGGTACTTATGATCGGCATGGGACTTTGGCTGGTATACGGAATAATGCTCCGCGACGTTCCGATTGTTTTCTGGAACGCAGTCTCGGTTGCTCTGAACGCCTGGATAATTTTTATGAAAATCCGTTACGGAAGAAAGGAAAGCGGTCCGGCGGCGCGGTGATTTTTCTGACGGATCCGGATGTTCCGGACCCGCCGGTTCCGCAAAGTTACATATAGCCAACAATGAGCTGTCTGTCCGGTTCTCAGGAACCGAAGGAGGCACTTGGGTGTCAATCGACAAGGACAAATTGGAAAGAGACAAAAACGAATTCAAAGTACAGGTTCTGGAAACTTTCGCTGCGCTCATAACCGCGGCATTCGGACTTGTTGCCGCTCTCGCATGGAACGAAGCAATCAAAGCTACCATAGCGAAATTCCTATCCACCGGCAACGGAGAGCTCATCGGCTTTTTCATTTACGCAATCATCGTGACTCTGATCGCAGTCATATTCTCGATTCTCATCGCGAAAGCGCTTAAAAAGGCAAAATCAAAGATTCCGGAAGAATGAAAACACCGGGCTGTCTTCGGGCAGCCCTCAAACTGTTTAACCTTTTCACGGTTATACGTAAATACGTCTTTTTCGTGAGGACCTGCTATCTTTATATAATGGGACTCAGTCATCGGACACGGAGTTTTAACATTGCTAAACAGAAACAGGAGTGCCGGCACGGATTCTTCGTCCGATAATTCCAAAAATACCAAAAGCGGCACTAAAAACAATTACAGGAGATACAGACCGAAAACGAAAACAGTTGCGAAAAAGCAGTCCATGCTCAACACGCACAAAATAAATCCGTTCAAGTACGACATGAACGAAGTGCTTTCCTCTTCGTCCATGGATCCCGCCAAGGCATCGTCTTTTCTTGCGAGCGTTATCGCCAAAGCTTCCAGAAATTCCACCAGAGACGCGAAGGATTTCGTAAAAACCTTTCTAGAATCCGGCGATCTGACGAAAGAGGAACACGACAAAATCAACAGGCTTCTGGATAAATACAGTAAATACCGTTAATCTTTCATGAAATTTTCAGAAATGCGCCCGGGACGGATTTTTGTACTGAGTCTCGAGCCCGGCGAAATAATAAACGATACCATCGAAGCATTTGCGTCGGAACACGGAATTTTGTACGGCGCAGTTTCCTTAGCGGGCGGGGTGGACGGCGGTTCCGTTCTCACCGTAGGGCCCAAAATACCCATCGGAGAAAAAATAACGCCTCAGACGAAAACCCTGGAAGCCCCCTGCGAAGCGACGGGATTCGGTACAATCTTTCCCAACGAAGACGGAGTGCCGAAAGTACATATGCACGGTTCCGCGGGCAGAGGCGGGAAATCCGCCACAGGCTGTTTCCGCAAAGGAATGGTCGCGTGGTTGGTTACCGAAGTCATAGTAACGGAATACGTGGGAACCGGTCCCGTAAGAAAGAAAGATGCGGCTACGGGATTCGAACTGCTCACAGTCGAATGATCAGCGTCTGATTATTCCGCTGGAATTGACCCAGTTGTCGAAGATTTTGTCCGTGTAATTGTTCATGTGAACTGCATCTTCTTTGTCGGGAACGATGAATCCGCTGAGCGGAAATTCGTTGTCGCAGTAGGGACATCTCACATTGGGGCAGTTTTTATTGGCCTGAGGGCAGGCGCTGCAGGCTATCGCCCTGGACTGGAAAAGGCTGAATTCCCGTCCGCACACCGGACAGAGGAACCTGCGCGCGGCGATTTTGAGATCCTTTGTTATGCCCGCTCCCCTTTCTTCGGGAGTGAGCCACATGGGATCCTTGGGGGATACGGGTCCGTTCATCTCTTCCCCCTCGATGCTTCCACCACTGCCTTAAGACGGTCGATTTCGGAGCATTCTTCTATGAACGTTCCGGTGACGATTATGTCCGCTCCGGCTTTGCGTGCTGCTTCCGCCGCTTCGGGAGTACGGATTCCTCCGCCGACAATCAGCGGAACCGAAATCGATTTTTTCACCGCCGAAATCATTTCCGGAGGGACGGGACGGTCCGCACCGCTTCCCGCTTCCAGGTAAACGAAATCCATTCCGTACAGTTCGCATGCCACCGCGTATCCGGCGGCTTTTTCGGGTTCGCTGTGTTTTATCGGATTCGCTTTTCCGACCTCGCCCACTTTCATTCCCGGTTCTACGATTATGTATCCCATGGAGAGCGTTTCGATTCCCAGTTTTTTGATGTACGGTGCGGCGTAAGCCTGGGCCCCGATTATCCAGAACGGGTCGCTGCTGTTCACGAGACTCATGAAAAAGATTGCGTCGACCTCCGGGGAAAGTTCTTTCGGGCCTCCGGGGAAGTGTATGCAGGGGAGACCGGACATTTTGTGTATGGCTTTTGCGGTGGCGCCCAGGTTTTCGGAGGTCACTCCGGTGGAGCCCCCGATCATTATTGCGTCGGTTCCGGCTTCTTTTGCGGCTGCGGCAAGTTTTCCCGCGGCTTCGGGGCTTTGCTTGTCGGGGTCGAGAAGAGCCATGTGCACGGGCCCCTTTCCGATCAAGTCCAGGAGATATTTTTTGACATTCATCAGATCACACCGATAATGAAGGCCGCCAATGCTATGAGCATGGCGATTTTCGCCGATTTCTGTGCTCTGTTGGCATTTTTGAAAACAATAATCGCGGTGTATATAAAGATTGCATCAGGGAGAAAAACCAGCATGTAGAAGCTGTTCAGTGTTTTTTCTATGATGGGCCATACGCTCAGAACGACTCCCGCAATAAAAAATACCGAAGCGATTCCGGCGGCCGCTCTGCTTCCCACGGCCATAGGCAGCGTTCTTCTTCCCTCGTCGGATTCCTCATCTTCTATGTCTTTGGAAATTTCCCTGCCGACGTTGGCGAAGAAAGACATCAGGGCTACCGGCACGCAGGCGTACATGTTTCCGCATATTGCGCCGCCGACGAGGAAAAGCATACCTGTGAGGGCGGCAATGGTAACGTTTCCCGCGAATCCTCTCTGCTTAAGAAAAACTTCGTAGGAAACCATCAGGCCCGCAGCGATAAGAACCAATCCCGTTGACAGAATGTCCCGGTAAAGCAGACTCAGAAGGGCGGACACGATCATCATCGCGATTCCGGCGGCGAGAGCCGTGCGGGGCGAAATCTCTCCGCGGGGAACTGGACGGTCGGGATGGGCCGTTTTGTCTATCTCGCGGTCGATGTAATCGTTTAGGGCGTTTCCCCCGGCCATGAATATGAAAACTATGACGCAGGAGAGTCCGATTCCGAACGCATACTCCGTGATTCCGGTTCCCGATGCTATGAATGCGCCCACGATGACGCCTATGACGCCCATTATTCCGTTTCCGAAACGGAACAGTCTCAGGAACCTGTTCACGTCATGCTGATGCACATTGCCGTTAAATATTTAGTCGCTCAGACCCGGCGCATAGCGTGGTAATATCTCGTAAGGGATCTGTGGACCCTCTGAGGGTACACACCGTCCGTTTCGAATCCCGGCGGAGATGCTTCGCAGGGAAGTATGATACCCAGGCCGCCGCCTGGGCGGAGAACCCTGTGTACGGATTCAAAAGCTCTGGAATAAATGTGGTTAATGTCTTCCCCGCCGGTCTTCGTGGAGCGTCCGTAGGGAGGGTCCGTAACCACCGCATCCACATTGTGCCAGCATTCAGAAATATCCCCTATGTCCAGTACCGAGCTTCCGTGAAGTTTCAGTCCGTAGTAGGCAATATTTTCTTCGGTGCCGGCAACCATCTGCGGGTCGAAGTCCGATATTACGGCTTTCATGCCCATAATTGCAGCCTCTATGGCTACCCCTCCGGTTCCGCAGAACGGATCCAGTACGGTTTCTCCTCTCTTCGCGGAAATCAGATTTATCAGAGCTCTGGCATACTTGGGGTGAAGGGAAATGGGAGAGAAAAACGGACGTTCTCCGACCTTTCTTTTTTCGAAGAGATCCGTTTCGGTTTTGTATTCTTCGATGTAAACGTGGACTCTGTCGCTCATGAACAGTCTTACGACGGTATCGGGATTTTTCAGATCCACTCTGTTTTCGGAAGAATAGGCATCGCCGGCGGTTCTGACGAGTTTCTGGGAATCGACGCCGGACATCATCCCTCTGAATCTTTTCGCTCTCACCGCGAAAGTACCTTCGGGCAGCTCTCCGAAATCGAAACCGGAAATGTTTTCAGGACTGAAAGAACCGATATACCTGCCTATTCCGTGAGTAAGTGCCAGACGTTCGGCAATATAAGGAACGTTCTTCTCGGGGAGACTTATCACCGCGTATCCCGGACCGCAGTCCGCAACGGAGAAATTGCCGTCCGTTTCCGCTCTGACGCATCCCGCGGCTTCCGCTGCGGGCATGTTCCCCAATTCTCCGGACAGTTCGAAGAAATATTCCGGGCCGTGCCCGCAGTCGGAAAGGTTTTCCGGGTCCATGGGGACCCGATAGGTTTCAGTCTTTAATACCGTCTTCGGTAACCATAAAGACGGCTTCGCCTTCCGGAAGGTTGGGCGAATCTATCAGTCTGGCTATTCTCTTTCCGGCCTTCCCTTTGCGCAGATATATGCGGAACGTCGCGGTGTGTCCTACGATGTTTCCGCCTATGGGTCTGGTGGGATCTCCGAAGAACGCGTCCGGTTTCGAAGAGACCTGGTTGGTTACGGCTATGACCGCGTTGTTCACCGTAGCGAAATTCAGCAGATCGTGCATGTGTCTGTTGAGAGTCTGCTGTCTTTCGGCGAGAGTGCCTCTTCCCACGTATTCCGCTCTGAAGTGGGATGTAAGGGAATCCACGATGAGCAGTCTGATTTTCGTGTCTTTGGCCATTTCCAGGGCCCTTCCCACGAGAAGAATCTGGTGCTGCGAGTTGAATGCGCGGGCAACATGGATTCTGCTCAGAACGGTCTCCGGATCCTGTCCCAGATATTCCGCCATCTGGATTATTCTCTCGGGCCTGAACGTGTTTTCCGTGTCGATTATCACCACGTCGGAATCGAGACCTCCCATCTCCTCGGGAAGTGTTGCGTTCACCGCAAGCTGGAAGCACATCTGGGACTTGCTGCTTCCGAATTCTCCGAAGAATTCCACGATGGACTGGCTCTCCAGACCTCCGCCGAGAAGTTCGTCCACGGCTTTCGATCCCGTAGTCAGTTTCGTTACGAGTTTGCGTCTTTCCAATATTTCGTTTCCGGTTTCGAACCCGCCGATATCGGCGCACATTTTTGCGCCCTCGATGATGTCCGCCGCTTTTTTCTCGCCAATCTCGCAGGTTTCTGCAAGTTCTTTAGGCGTAGCTACGGCAATGGCCATCATATCCGTGTATCCTGCTTCGCGGAGTTTTTCTGAAATGGCTGGTCCTACTCCCGGTATGTCTTCTAGGCTTTGTGTGACCATTGGTATCTCACCATCTGCAAAAAGGAAGCCTCGGTATATAACCGAAAGCGGGGGAGGTCGCCGAATTTACCGAAAGTGAAAGACTAAACTTTTATATCGGCGTTCCAGATTCACGAGGGATGGCAAAAAAGAAACGCAGGATTAAAGAGGAACCTGCAGAAACCTACGAATTCAAACCCGCCGACTTCGACGAGAGGGAATTCATACTCAGGGAACTCTTCGGGACCAAAGTTTTCTTCGTAGCTATTCTGCTAGCGATTCCGTGCGCTATCGCCTGGGCTTTGATTTACGGAGCGAATTCCGCATACTGGTCCATAGGTCTTCTAATATGCATAGCAGTCGCGGTCGGTTTCAAGAAAATACTGACACTGTTCAGAATAAATCCCGACATGCTCGACAGCAAAATGATGTTTGCAAATTACGCGGTTTTCCTGCTTCTGTCACTCGGTGTGACGATTCTTCTGATAAACGCGCCGTTTATCTGAAATCAGTTGGTCCAGCTGAACTTCGGATCAAGAAGTTCGGTAAGAAGATCCGCGGGAGTTTCTTCGAGAGTCGCTTCGTGGTCTCTGACAATCATTGTCTCGGGATCCATCTCTCTGCCTATTCCCGCTATTGCCACCTCGTCGGCGAGCATCTCTTTGGCGGTAAAGTAAGTTCTTTCCGCAATCACGTTCCATCCGCCGTCTTCTATGAAGGGCTCTCCGTATTCGTTGTCCTTCCATTTTTCCAGGAACGAGTCGGCGTTGGGTATTCCCACCGGCGGGCCGGAGTGTTTGTACGTTTTAGAAATCACGTCTCTCTGCACTTCGAAAGCAATCCTCATTTCGTCCGCGTCCATTTCGTGCACGGCCCTCAGAACGGTAAAATCGAAATCGTTCAGTTTCTTTGAAATCGCGTACTGGGTCTTCCAGAGCTGGGAATAAAGATTGTCTTCGATTACGTTGGGTCTTTCGAACACCACCGTTATCAGACGGGAGCCGTGGTGCTCGGTTTTGGCCAGCAGTACGTCACGGCTCAGAGGTTCTCTTTCGCGGGGCATGAAGAATCTTATGTCGGGATTCGCCAGGTAAGATTTTGCGGCAACGATGAACAGCGACATTGTGTCGATGTGAACTGCGGAAGCGACGTTTCTGCGTGGATCCACAGGGTCGTATACCGTAAGCGGAGCCACGCTGCTCGGACCCTTCCCTTCGATTTCGATCACGGTTCCTTTGCGCCATTCCGATGCGGCTTCGAGAGCTTTTCTGAAACTTCCGTATTTGAGAACAAGCAGTTCGCAGAGATATCCGGAAAAACCTCTGGTGTCGGGTTCGGCGCCGTAGGTTTCGATCCCCTTCATGAATTTCTTGAGAAGGCGTACCTCGTCTCTCTGTTCGGGTTTTAGATTTTTTTTGATATAATCGGTATGGAAAGGCGTTCTGTCCACCGACGACTGAAGTTTTTTGGTGTTTTCCAGAAGATAACTGGGCACGACATCCACGTCCAGACCTCCGAACTTTCCTCTGGTGTAGGGATGTTCGGCATACATGCGCACGCCGCCCACCACGTCTTCTCCTGTCTTCAGTCCCTCTTTGACCAGCTGTTCTCCGGGCGTTTCGCAGGGAAACATGAGAAACAGATCCAGGTCCGGATCGGAAAGATACGTGTCTTTGGCATACGAACCCACGTATCTCACTTCGGCAATGCTCAGATTGTTCTTCCGGATGTATTCTTCGGTTTTTTTCCTGAGCAGTTCGGCCGTCTTCCCGATATGCCGCCTTTCCGCTTCCGTCGGCCTTATGATATCGAGCACTTCCGACTCCAGACTCATGCTCCGAAGAACGCAATCATATCTTTAAGAGTATCCCGAACCGAAAAACCGGCGGAGTCTCCCTACAGATTTAAACCCCTGTTACGATACACATACGATGCATTGTCCCTATTGCGAGGCACGAAACGATGATGACAGTGATTTCTGCCATCATTGCGGAGCATATCTGGATATTCCTTCCGTTTCTGCCCCGGTCCGGAAAACAAAAGGAAACAAAAAGGCTGTACGAGCAGCGTCAGCTGTAGCCGTCATACTGATTTTAGCCGTTTTCTCGGGAATATTTCTTTGGACTTTGCCTTCGGGACAGACGCTGGAAACCGACGAATACGTAATTTACGGCAGCGGTTCCGTTGCGACCGGAGCGATACAAATCTCGGAATACGAAGACGGAGATCCTTCGACGAAATCTGTTCGGTGACGTTCACCTGTTCGGCCAATACGGTTACGGGATATGTTTGGGGAATCAGGTCCATGGACGAATCCCTTCATTACAAAAGCGACGGGTACGCCGTCGATCGCATTCACACAATTCCGGCTGATGCGGTGTTCAGTCCGGACGGACGTTCGATGTCGTGCAATCTGACTCCGGGACACTACTCGGTCAAAGTCAAAACGAATTTCCGCGAATACACGGGAACGGTCGCGTTTCAGGGGAAAGTCGTCAGAGACTACAGCTGGACTTTTTACGCGGACAACAATCCGACCGATTTCGATGTGACGCTTGATTTCGATTACGGCGAATGTCTTCCGGGAATCGAATACGACGGCAAAAGAAGGCTTTCGAACACGGACGAAACTTACGATTTGATCAGAGTTTTTTCCGCGCCATCGGAAATCACGGACCGGCTGGAATCCCGGCTGCGGGATGCGTACGCGTCGAAATGGGGTCCGCCCGCGGAGAACGACGGCAGATACGCACAGTTCATTCTGACTTTTGTGCAGTGCGCATTCAGTTATCCTCCCAACCAGACGGAAAAAAATATTCTGATAAACGCGGACGAGTTCGTTTACGGAACGAAAGAATATTGGGCGTTCCCTTCCGAAGTGATAATGCAGGGTCAGGGTGACTGCGAGGATACGTCTTTCCTCTGTTCAGCTCTGTTCAAGGCCGCCGGATACGATACTGCCGTGGTGTTTCTTCCAACACATGCAATGTCGGGTGTGGCCGTTTCCGGAATACTTCCCCTTTCCGACGGCAACAGCTATGTCGTGAAACAGACCGTGGCCGGGATAACGTATTACGGATGCGAAACCACGACCGAGGGTCAGTACCCCATAGGCTACACGGCTCTGACGTATTTTGATTCCGACAGAACGAAGAGGCCGCTTACTTACGAGCTGGAGCCGGAAATTTCTTCGGTTCCGACGGACGATCTGGGATTTTTCCCGATATGATTACGGAGACGAATCTGGAATCCATTCTCCGTCGTAGGTTTCCGTATCCGAAAAAACGATTTCGGAGCCTATGTCTGCAACCATTCTGTCGTGCATGGCAAGCGTTCTGATTCCAGTTGCCTTTTCGGCTTTTTCCGCCTGTTTTTCCGGACCGAGTCTTATCATGAGAATACCCAGATGTACGAATACCGCGGTTTCCGGCTTTACCGTTTTTATGAACTCTATGGCGGTTTCCGTGCACAGGTGTCCTCTGATTCTGCTTCCGTTCGGCGCGGTCACGGGCAGAATGAGAAGTCTGCTTCCGACGTACTGTTCTGCGATTTCCGGCGCATAATCCGTATCGCTCACATAGGATACTATGCCGTCCGGAGTGTGAAATTTAAAACCGACGTTGGTGCGGTCGCTGTGAATCGATCTGCATATTTCGGTTTTCATCCCTTCTATTTCCAGTACGTCTCCAGGATTCAGTACGGTGCAGGAGGAAATGATGTTTCTGTGGTATGCCGAAATACAGGGCCCCAGATTTCCCCTTCCTTCAAGGACGGTGGGGCTTCCGTAAAGATTTCCCCTCTTTTTCATGCCCCCGAAGGACATCCCCTCGATTGCCGACTCGGCATCGGCGTAATGGTCGGGATGGCAGTGGGATACTATCACTGAGCCGGTGCGGGTCAAATCGTAATGGATTTTCTGCATCTGGGTCAGTGCTCCGGGCCCGGGGTCCACATGTACGATTCTGTTTCCGTTCATGAGGAGGAAACCTCCCGTACTCCGGGTCTGGTACATGGTGGTATGACGACCTCCGCCTGTACCGAGAAAAACGATGCGGGTCGGCATGCACACTCCAACGCTTCGGATCTATATCCCTTTTTTCGGCCGCTGCCGTGTCCGGACGTAACAAAAGTGGACAAATGTTAAACCGAAATACGTGGTTGACGCATTCATGCTGACAGTTTTCCGAGGCGGTTGGGTTGTTACCCAGAACGCGGAAAGAGATATCTTCGAAGGCGACGTCGCCGTCGACGGGGAGAAAATAATCTACGCGGGCCCCGAGTTCAAAGGGTCCGCCGACAGGACAATCGATGTTTCCGGCGACATAGTCATGCCCGGTCTGATTAACACCCACACCCACGTCGCGATGTCCGTGATGAAAGGTTCTCTGGACGACCTTCTGTTTCCGGATTTTCTGAACGCCAGTTTCAAAGTGGATGCGGACAGAACCGACGCGGACATCGAGCTGGGAACCAAGCTGGGCTGCATGGAGATGATCCGCGGGGGAACCACCACCTTCATGGATCTGTATTATTCCGAGGACGTAATCGCCAAAGCGGTAAGCCAAACCGGAATCCGGGGAGTATTGTGCTGGTGCGTTTTGGACGAAGATAAAACGACCCAGACAGGAAATCCTCTGAAAAACTGTGCCGGATTCTGCGCCTCCCACAAGAACATGAGAAAAATAATTCCCGGCGTCGGACTCCAGGGAGTGTACGTCTGCAGCGAAGAGACATGCATCGGAGCCAAAGAGCTGTCGGACAGGGAAAACTTGCCCATGAATTTCCATCTCTCCGAGACCCGGGGAGAGGTGAACGCACACCGCAAAGCAACCGGCAAAAGACCCGCCGAATGGCTTTACGACATAGGCGTTCTGGGACCCAGAGGCGTGGCTGCCCATTCCGCGTGGCTCACCCTGAACGAAATCAGGCTCATGGGAGAATCGGGATTATCCGTATCCTCCTGTCCCGTTTCAAATATGAAACTCGCCACGGGCGGAGTTGCCCCGGTACCGGAATTCGAGACATCCGGAGTCAACGTTTCCGTGGGAACCGACGGCAGTACGACCAACAATTCGCTGGACATGTTCGCCGAAATGAAGACGCTGGGTCTTCTGCAGAAAGCCGGCAGATGGGACGCAACCGTCGCCGGAGCGCAGTCTCTGCTCGATTACGTAACGGTCAACGGAGCGAAAGCCGTGGGCATGGCCGACAGAATAGGCTCCCTGGAACCCGGAAAATATGCCGACATAATCGTTTTGGACGGAAAGGCCCCCAATTTGAGACCCCTCGTCCGCGAGAACATCGTCGGAAACCTGGCGTATTCGGCATCGGGACACAATGTGAAGCATACGATGTGCCAGGGAGACCTGGTTATGGAAGACCGCGAGATTGTTTCCTTCGATACGGAATCGGTTCTGGACGGAGCGGAAGACGTCTGGAGACAGCTTTGTCTGAGGTAAGGTCAGAGCTGGCATGACGCAAGTCTGCAGATTGAGACCTTTACCGATTCTCTCAGTTTTTTATTTTTGTATTTCTCCATACTGTATTCGGTGGACTTTTCGAGATCCTTCAGAAACGCTTCGGTCAGCATCTCTCCCAATTCTTTCGAATATATCATCGCGTTCGTCTCGAAGTTGAGATTCATGCTCCTTTCGTCCACGTTCGCCGACCCTATCGAGCAGTAAAAAGAATCGGCGACTATAGCCTTCGAATGGAGGAATCCGTTGTTGTAGTGGTAGACTCTCACACCGGACTCCATAAGCTGATTCGCATAGTACAGATTCACCCAATAGACGAAAGGATGGTCGGGTTTGTCGGGTATGATTATCCTGACGTCCACTCCGGAAATGGCCGATATTTTCAGCATGGCCATCGTGGCGTCGTCGGGTATAAGATACGGAGTGTGAATGTACAGCGTCTTTTTGCACCTGGAGAACATCATGAGATACTGGGCCCTAATGGGGCTGTTCGCCAGCATGTCTGGGCCCCCGGAGATTATCTGAACGGGAATATCCCCCGGGTCCGATTCCGGGTTGTAGAATCTTTTTTCCGTGGTAATGTCTTCTTTTACGGCATATCTCCAATCCGTAAGGAACCTTATCTGCATGGAAAGCACGGCAGGTCCGACGATTCTGGCCCCGGTATCCCTCCAATACCCCAACGGGCCGTCGCCGACGTATTCCATTCCTATGTTGAATCCGCCGATCCACCCTATTTTTCCGTCGATGACCATAATTTTGCGGTGGTTTCTGTTGTTTTTGCGCGGACTGAGCAGGCACGTCGCCAGACTGTGGAACAGAGAAAACCCCCCTCCGGCCTCGACGAATCTTTTGATATTTTCTTTAAGGCCTTTGCCGAACCCATAGGCATCGCACAGAATTCTTACTTCGACGCCTTCGTTCACCTTTTCGGTAAAAAGGTCTATCAGCTGTTTGCCGAATTCGTCGTCTCTCATCATGTAGAATTCGAAGTTTATCGTATCTTCGGCGTTACGTATATCGTCGATCATGTCTTTGAAATAATCCGTTCCGTCGGAGTAGACTTTGACGCTGTTGTTTTCTGTATAAATGTACCCTGCGTTCATCAGAACGTCTATGAAATCGCTGCAGTTCGGGTGAATCGCATCCAGTTTGGGTCTGTCTTTTTCGAACGTCCTCCATTGTTTTTCGACCGTTTTTCTGAAAGCATCGTCCCCGTGGGCTTTGGAACGGAACGCGTACCGGGGATAGAACGTCTGGCCGAAAACCAGGTATAAAATGAAACCCGCCGGAGGAAAAAGTATCATGACGAGAATCCACAGCATCGTTCCTTTGGGATTCGAGCGCTCCAGGAAGAGAGTGAACAATATGAAAACGAAGTTTATGGGAATCATAAACAGTATTATGTCTCCGGAAAAACTGCCCGTAATGTAATCTCCGGGAATGGTGATTCCAAACATTACTTTCCCCCGATGGGCCGGGCCGGATTTCCGACCGCAGTCGTACCTGCCGGCACGTCTTTGGTAACGACGGCTCCCGCTCCCACGATTGCGCCCCTTCCGATGCGGACGCCGGGAAGAATTATCGCTCCGGTACCGATCCAGGCGTCGTCTTCTATGATGACGGGTTTGGAAACCGTACCCACGTTGCGGCGCCCCTCGGGATCCCGGGTATGGTCGGGAGTGACTATGGTGACGTTGGGACCAATCATTACGTAATTTCCTATGATTATCCTGTTGGAATCGAGAAAAACGCACCCGGTGTTTATTCTGACGCATTTTCCCAAATCGATGTTGAAACCCACGTCGCAGTAGAACGGAGGATTTATCACGGTTTCCGGATCGACTTCGGCCTGCAGAAGTTTTCCGAGAATTCCGTTGAGTTCTTCTCTGGTTTTGTATTTGGGTTCGTTGTATTCCGCGCAGACAGCCCTGGCTCTTTCGATTGCGGCCGCAAAGGAAGGATAGTCGGGATCGTCGTTGCTGAGCTCCACACCGGCGTATATTCTTCCGAAAAAGCTGTCTTCGGGATATTCCGTGCGCATCGTCCCGAAATGAGTAAGCATGTTAATGTTTTTTATTATCGGACAACTCCATAATTCATGTTCCGTGCCGTAAGCTTTTTCCATTATTCTTTAACCGGTTGCGTTTATCGGAGCAGTCTCCGCGCTTCGACCGTTTCCGTATAATAAATATCGATACGGATACTCCGTTTCGGAAAGTAAACTCCGTTGAAAAATTTAAAATACGGTCCGCTTATGTGCGTTTCAGAGGGATTCTCATTTCGGACAGTCCTATCGAGATAATAAACCTGACAAAGAGATACGGCAGCTTCGTTGCGGTGGACAATCTTAACCTGAAGATAAAACAAAACAGTTTCACCGGATTTCTGGGACCCAACGGTGCGGGAAAAAGCACCACTCTGAAGATTCTGACCAATCTGAGCAGAGCCACCTCCGGGGAAGTTTATCTCAACGGAACAAACGTCGCCGAAAATCCCAAAAAAGCCCTTTCGGGCGTGGGAACGGTTGTGGAAACACCCGAATTTTACGATTATCTTACTCCCGATGAAATCTTCCGCTACATCGGAGAAGTCCTGGGCATGAAATCCGAATCCATAAAGACCCAGACATCGGAAATTCTCGAAAAAGTGAAAATGACGGAATGGGCGGACAAAAAAATCGGGACGTTCTCCAAAGGTATGAGGCAGAGGATTTCTCTGGGTCTTTCCCTTCTCGACGACCCCAGCGTTATCATTCTCGACGAACCCACGTCGGGATTGGACCCCCGCGGTACCGCGGAAATGAGAGAGATTCTGAAAAATCTCAGATCCGGCAGCGACGGACTTACGATTCTCATGAGCTCTCACATGCTTTACGAAGTCAGCGACCTGTGCGACCGTGTCGCAATGATCAACCACGGAAAACTTCTGTTGCACGACGACCTCGACGCGGTTCTTTCCGAAAGCGGAATAAGAAAAATAGCCGTCAAAACCTGCCGCGACATAGATACGGCTCTGAGCAGGATACGCGGCGCGGAAAACGTAATCAAAGCCGAAATCAGAGACACGGAGATACACGTGGAACTCGAGGGCGACAGAGAGACCCAGTGCGCATTTATGAAAGCTCTTGCGGACATGGACATCGGAGTGTACAGCATATCTCAGGACGTCAACACTCTGGAGCAGAAATACCTCGAAATGATAAAGGAGTCGAGATGATGGCCGCGGACTACGCAGACGATTTCAGACAGATGTTCGTCGTGACCAAAAACGAGATGATAAAGTACACCCGCGGGAAGAAAGCGATAATCCTTCTGGCAATAATTCTTCTCATATGGGGTTTGCTCACATCCACGGCGTTCATATTCGGTGACGGGATAGAGAAACCGGAAGAGCTCAGTATTTACATGGGCTTTGCATGGTTCCTCATAATAGCCGTCGTAACAATGTTTTCTTCCGGAACGATAGTCTCCGAATTCGAAGACCGCACGGCTCTCGTGCTCTTTACCAGACCGATCAGGAAAGTATCGATTTTCATCGGAAAAACCGTTGCGGCACTGGTTTTGGGCATACTGGCAGTATCGATTTATTTCTTCCTCAGTCTCGCAACCGTCGCAGCGTCCACGGGAAAAATACCCTCGTATTCGGGGCTTATGTTCCTGCTTCTCGTGGCGGGAACCTTTGCGGCAACCGGAGTTTCGCTGTTAATTAGTGCGGTTGTCAAAAAAGGCAATACCGCCGCGGTGCTTACGTTTTTCACGCTGTTGCTTATAACGAACATAATCTACTCTTCGCTGTTGTTAATCGCCAAGGTCGACCCCTGGTTCATGATCGATATCATAACGAACGACCTGAATCTGGTTTTGGACATGGGGCCGACGCATATGGACAGCTACGTCGACAGTAGTCTTGGCATAGACATTCTATATCCGTCTTACAACCCGTACAGAACCGTGGGCGTATGTCTGCTGTGGGGGGCCGTCGGAACGACGCTTTCGTACCTGTTGTTCAGACGCAAGGAAATCTGAAATCTCTGCGGGATTAATGGACAGGTCGGGGAGAATCGGACGTTCCAGGAGCTGTGTGCTGACGTGTTTATAGTAATCTTCTTGAATCAAAACATCCATAATCGGTTCTGAAGTACGGAGTACTTCGAAACGGTGGAAATCACTTGTCGGAAATACTGATAGCCACGGACGGCAGCAAAGCCAGTGACGAGACCATCAAATACGGGCTCGATTTGGCTGCTGCACTCGGATACGGCGTTTCGGCGGTTTATGTGGCAGACGAACCCATCGAAGAGGGAAAATACGAACCGACGCCCGGCGAAGAAGCGCTGATGAACGCGGTCCAGGAAGGAAAGAACAGAGGAATAGAGGTCGAACGTTTTGTTCTGTTCGGAGCCCCTGCCGCCGAGATTGTGAAGAAAGCCAACGAGATTCAGGCGAACGCGATAGTTCTGGGATCTACTATGCGTACGGCACTGGCACAGTGGTTCCTGGGAAGCGTGGCGGAGCGCGTAATCAAAATTGCGGGCTGTCCGGTCATCGTGGTCCGCAAATCCGAGAACGGGAATTCCGACGGCGGCGTGCTGAACAAGATGCTTATCGCGACCGACGGCAGCGAAGCGAACTCTTACGCAGTGGATGCGGGACTCCGTCTCGCCTCCGCGCTGGGTACGAAAGTTACCGCAATGAGCGTTAACGATACGAGGGATGTCCCCCGCACCCGCGCCGAAGAGGCCAAGGCGGAGATGAACGACCGCAGCAAAGAGGCCGTGGCAGACGTTATGCAGAAAGGGTCCAAGTACGGAATAAACGTGGATCCTCTGATAGAAAACGGAATCCCGCACAAGGAGATAGCGGCTGTTTCGGGGGATTACGACATGGTCGTAATCGGAACGCTGGGACGTACCGGATTTTTCGAAGCCAAGCTGGGAAGCGTGGCCGAAAAGGTGATAAAATTCGCCAAATGCCCCGTTATGATTGTCAGGGCGAACGATCACTTCGCTCCGGACAGGTCTATGTGAACCGTTTCATCTTTTGGCTTTGAAACGGTACGGCACGTGTCTTGCATCGCAGAACGGTATGTTTCTGGAGTGTCCGCATCTGCACAGGACATAACGGTTTCTCGTCTCGTATTCCCTGTCTTCTTCCCCGGATATCAGAGGTATTCCGCCTTTGACGTAATACCCTCCGCTGCAGTCTTTCTCCGGATCCTGGATAACCACAATCTCTTTTTCGAGCTCGTCCTCGTGTACTTTTCCGTCCTTGTCGTATGCGGTGAGACGTCCGGCGGGACATTCGCACGCCGCTCTTATTGCCATAGCTCTGTCTTCGGGGTTTCCGGAAGTTCTCACGAGGCCCCAGACTTTTCCTCTGTCGGTGTGGCAGAAACGTGCCAGAGCGCACCTGCCGTCGTCTTTAAGATCCAGAGTCTCTCCTTTGAGAACGTCCGCTCTTTCTTCATAGGGTGCCGTATCGGCCTTCTCTTTTCCGCCGAACCGAAGTTTGGAATGGCTTCCGTCGCAGAAAGGAGTGTTTTTCGAGTGTCCGCATCTGCATAACGAATAGGTTTCCTTCGTTTCCAGGGTTTCCACGTCTTCCCACACGTAACCTTCGCCCTTGGGCACGATTTTCTGAACCTTTATGGGAATTCCGCCTGACACTATGTACGGGCCGCTCTTCGTTATTTTTATGGTTTTATCCGGCATTTCCGCATTCACTCCCCGAACGGCATATATGCGATGCCGTTTCCTGAGATATCGGATGCATTGTCGGCTTATTTCCTTTTGCCGTTATAAGGGCCTGGTTTCCCCCACCGTTCATTCCCGTTATGCTACACATCCGGAATAATCGCGGCCGTCCGCTTTTCGCAGAAAATCTGCGGAATGATAATAAGTCTTCAATAACATGAGGTTACGTGGATGCGTTAACGGTCGTCGCGGTCATACTGCTCGTGATTTTGCTCGCAGTTCTTGTGCTTATTCTCAGGAACGAGTTCCATATCGGAGGTCAGAATCTTCTGGACATAATCAGAGACAGGAAGATAACCTCTGCCGGATGCTGTTATTATCCCGAAGAGGGAGAACTGGAACTTGCCGAAGAGTTCGGAGGCAAAACCGTAAAAATGAGGGTTCTCGACGACGATTTCATACGTTCCGTTTCCAACGGGGGAGTTTTTGCGGTGTATCTTAAGGACGGCAGAGTCGACGAATCCGAAAACATAATGGTTTCGGAAAAACCGATAAACATGGAGGCTGCCAGAGCGATAATGGCCGCATCGGGACCCAGGGGCACCAACGGCGTGATCAATCTTTACACCTACAAAGAAGACGATGCGCTGTACATTGCCGGAGGAGACCCGGAGTGTGTTCCCGTTCTTCACGTTTCCGAAGAGGTCAGGGGATTCAAACACTATCACAGATTCGTCAGGGATACGGAATCCGGACCCGAACGTTCGCCGAGAATATTTTTCGGAAACCGCGTATAAGCCGTCGGAATACGGTACGTTTTACATATCCAGTACTTCGAGGACGCCGTCCGCGCGGTACAGTTTCCATCTCGTGTCGCTGGGTATCTCCCTGAATATACCCAGAGATTCCATTTGCGCAAGATACGAGGCGGCGGTGGGCTGGGACACTCTGAAAATACTCTGAACGTCCGAAACTCTCAGAAACGGATTTTCCATTACGGCATCCGGCATTTCCCTCAGTCTGCGTACGTTTTCCGTTTTTTCGGTAATTTCTTTTTTGCATTGCGCATAGGAGCGGAGGAATCTTTCCGTACGTTCGCATTCGTACGACACCGCGTTAAGAAAACAGATGACCCAGTCTTCGAAATCCTTTCCGTCTCCGCAGTCTTTTTCGACATAGCCGGTTCTTCCCTCCGCGAAATATCTGCTCAGAGGGAGCACTCCTTTTCTGATAATGCCGTATCTGTTCAGGGAAATCTGCGTGCATATTCTCCCTACGGTTCCGTTCCCTTCGGAAAACGGAAGCAGCAGATCGAAAAAATACCGTACAGAGGCGATATCCAGAAGAATATTTTCCGTCCTGCGGTTCATCAGAACCGACAGTTCCTTCAGTGCATCGGCGTCAACGCTGCCGTTTCCCGCGGTTATTCTGTGCAGTCTTACCAGCAGGGGGGCGGAGAAATTTCCTCCAGACGAGACGTAACGGATCCCGATTTCGGCGGCACGGCGCTGTTTTTCGGCTTTTTGCACACCTTCCGCATTCTGTTCCTTCCCCGTCTTTCCGGAAGAATAGCAGTCCGCAACCGAGACTTCGGAACCGTCGAGAGAAGACGATGCGGCCGATTCGCGTATCTTCAGCGCATCCGTTACGCCTGGGCCGGAACATTCTATCAAACCTCCCAGCCGGGACAGCGCTGCGGCGGTTTCGACGAAACGGTACTTCGTTTCTTCGTCGAGGTATTTTCTGAATTCCGCAGTTCTGCCGATAATATCCATCTGATGAGTCTTATAATCATTTTTCTATAAATAATTATTATATTTGTTATAGCAAATTTGATTTTTAAAAGATAAAACAATTCGATTCAAAGATTTATTATAATAAAATATCAAAAATCTTATAGTTAACTTAAAAATCCGCATTTAATATTCGTACGGAAAGGAAGGTTCCCGCCGCGTTGGTCGATAGTATTATAAATGTCTAAACACTGTGAACATTTATGGGCGAATGCAACATCAGAGTACTTCCCGGAGTATGCAAACTGGACACCACGATCAAGGCGACTGTTACCGACGACTGGAAGGTTGTATTTCAGGTGGAATCCGACTGTCCCAGCGTGATGAAGCTGGCCGAAGCTCTCGGCGAAATGGATCCCATGAAAAACCTGGACACCAAGATAGGGGAGACGGAAGTCTACTTAAAGGCAAATGATACGATTGCCCACACCGCCTGCCCGGTTCCGTGCGCCATGATAAAAGCCATCGAAGTGGCTTCCGATATGGGTCTTAAGCGCGACGTTGTTATAGAAATAAGATGACCTGCAGAACAGGTCAGTCTGAACACAGAGTCGGCCTGCCCGAATACAGAGTCAGGGCGTTTCTCGCCGGAAGCGACTCTATAATGATGGGCAAGAGGCGTTCCGGAGTCGCCGCTCTTCTTGACGATGTCGAATCTGAAATAGGACGGATGGACACTAATCCGTCGGTTCTCAGAGTAAGACCGGGCGACTCCATTCCGGAAACAGTGGATGCGGACTATCTGCTGATAGAAGACGTTCTGAATTTTCCCGAATGGGAAAACGCCGTCGCGGAAGCGGCGAAAAAACCCGTAGAGGTGATTTACGGCCTGGAACTCTGCCATCAGGTTCCGGCATGTGCCAGAGTGAAAATCACACCCCGCACATGACGAAGGGTTTTCCGTCTATCCAGTATTGGTCGTTGATTGCGGAAGAAATCAACCTTCTCTTCTGACCCAGTCTTTCCAAATCGTATTTTTTGACGGACTTGTATTCCGTGTTGATTCTGTAAAGAGAGTTCATGCGGTCTACGTACAAAGAATCGAACCGAATGCTGCAACCTTTCTGCGAGGCCGATACCTTTTCTGCTATCGGTCTCATGCACCCGTCCGCACCCCCGCGGGGCGGATCGGCGTGTATGTACAATATATTGCTGTCGAAGGATCGATAGTGGGAGTTCAGTTTGAACAGTTTCTGACTGAATTTTTCGGTTACGCCGTTCCCGAACTTGAACGGGTTTGTGATATTTTTAGAAGACGAAAAACCTCCGGCCAATACGGATGACAGCAAATCGCAGAAATCGTTGTTGGACATTTCGTTGGCATATACGGATCTGAACGAACCGTCCACTTTGACGGTCTTTTTCGTCGGATCGTAACCGTAGAAATGCTCCCTGCTTCTGAAGTAAAGAATCCCCTTCATTCCGCCGAAGTCTTTTTTGGTCAGTTCGTCAAAAGTGCGACCGCGGTTGTTTCTGCAGAATCCCATCATGGGTCCTATCCCGGAGTTTGCCGTGCTGGTAACTTCGAGTCCGATGCCTCGTTTTTCGTTAATCCAGTCGGGCCTTTCGCTTTTAATGAATCCTCGGGAAGATCCGGGTTCCAGAAGTTCGAGGGTAACCATGGGTACGATTTCGCTGAAGATATCGTCCCCGCCTCTCGACTTCGGTGGTTTGCCGTTCTTTCCCATAAATACCCGCTCTCGCCCCCGCAGGGGTCACAGCATGCAAGAAATCCGCAGACGAGGATATAAAAGTTAAAATCCAACCAAAAAATTAATAAATATTATATGATTCGAGAGTATAATATATAGTATCTATATTGTAAATGTCCATTTTATATTGACTAAATGTACAGCACAATAAAATCGGCCGGAATTTTGGATTTGTTCATACTCTCCCGGGCAAGTTCACCGGGCGGCTGAGCTGGCATATACGGATTCGGCAGATGTTTAGTTTTCTTCGAGGTTAGCCTCGAAGTTTCCATCAGCGAAGCTATTGTCTACTGCAGGCTTCCGTCTCTATGAGATAGGCGTCCGGAATCAGGATGTTAGCGCTTTAGCGACAGCTGCCAACGCGGCACGATCTTCCTCGGAGGGATTCCAGTTACAGCGAACCTCGTCCTCGATTACCTCGAAGCCCGCTTTGTCCAGGCCTTCTTTGATTTTCGCCGTGGATTCGCCGCTCCATCCGTAACAGCCGAAGGCGGCACCCCTTTTTCCTTTGAATTTAAGCTCTTTCAGGTAGTGGAGGAAGCCGCCCATGGAAGACATCACGTCGTTGACTACGGTGGGGCTTCCGACGGCTATTGATTTGGACCTGAACACGTTCGTCATGATTTCGTTCGAGTCCATCTTCTGCAGGTGACAGAGGACGACCTCCGTTTCCGGCGATATTTTCTTTATTTCCTCGGCGAGGCCCTTGGCGATTTTTTCGGTGCCCTCCCACATGCTGTCGTACACAATGGAAATCATGTCCTCGGCATACCGGTCGCACCATTTTTCGTAAAGACCCACGATCTGCATGGGGTCGTCCCTCCAAATCACGCCGTGACTGGTGGCTATGATGTCGATGTCGAGGTTGAGGGAAGCTATCTCTGCCAGTTTTTTCTTGGCGACGGCGGAGAAGGGCGAGAGGATGTTGGCGTAGTATGTCATACACTCTTTGAGGACAGTCTCGGAATCGCAAAGATCGTTGAACAGTTCTTCCGCGGCGTAATGCTGTCCGAAGGCGTCGTTGGAGAACAGTATGTTATCGCCGGTGAGGTAGCAGGCCATGCTGTCGGGCCAGTGGAGCATTCTCATCTCCACGAAGACAAGTTTTTTGCCGTTCCCGACGTCCAGCGTGTCTCCGGTTTTCACCGTGACGAAATTCCAGTCTTCGCCGCCGTACTGACCCTTGAGCGATTTCACTGCGTTGGCGGTACAGTATATGGGAACGTCCGGAATCCTCTTCATCAGTTCGGGAAGGGCCCCGCTGTGATCCTTTTCTCCGTGGTTCATCACCACGTAATCGATTTCGTCGAGGGGGATCGTTTTTCCGAGGTTTTCGACGAATTCTTCTGCATAGGGCTCCCAAACGGTGTCCACCAGCACGTTCTTGCCTTCTCTTATGAGGTATGCGTTGTACGTGGATCCGTGGCGGACATCGTAGTCGCCTCCGTGGAATTTTCTCAGGTCACGGTCGATTTTACCGACCCATTGTACGTTGTTTTTTACAACGGTTCCGAATTTAGCCATGGGTTTCCATGGGGGTTTCCGTTTTTATTGTTTCGTCCCGACGCGAAATGCAGGGAGTACCGTGCCATACCCGGGATGCTTCCGACCGGCGTCAAAAGTATCCGGGCAACGGTTAATATCGTTCAAACCAATCGTCCCGCCATGACGGGAAATGCAGCGTTCGTACGCGACGGCAGGCCGCACGCCGACCCCGCCGCGCTCAGGGCAAGGTTGCCCGAGTTTGCGGAAGCCGCCCGGAAATTCCATTCGGGCGAAATGAACAAGAAAGAATTCAAGTCCTTTTCGGGGTGGTTCGGGAGCCTTCCCCAGAGGGACGACGAAACCCATATGGTAAGGTTCCGTCTGGCCGGCGGACGGCTCACGGAACCCAAACTGGCTTACATCGTGGATTCGGTCGAAAAATATGGTATCGACTTGGTGCACCTGACCACGGGTCAGACTATTCAATTCCACAACGTTCAATGGGAAGATGCCTGCGAGATTCTGGACGGCATGTTCGATGTCGGAATCATACCCATGGGCGGCGGCGGGGACAATCCCCGCAACGTTGCCGCGTCGCCGCTTTCCGGGGTCGATCCCGGGGAAGCTTTCGACGTTCTGCCTTTCGCGGAGGCATCCGAGGACTATCTTCTCGGAATCCTGGAGTCGATAAAACTTCCAAGGAAATTCAAGATGGCTTTCTCCAACGGTTCCGGGTCGGACGTTCACGCCACCATCAGAGATCTGGGATTCGTCGCCAAACCCAACGGTAAATTCGACGTCTACGCCGGGGGAGGTCTGGGGAACAGAGGTCCCAGGGCGGGCGTTCTCGTACTCAGCGACTGCGAACCGTCCGACGTTCTGTATTGCGTCGAAGCAATGATTACGCTTTTCCTGGAGCACGGGGCGTACGAAACCAGGGCCGAGACCAGAACCAGGTTCATGCGCGACAGACTGGGCGAGGAAAGGTTCGTGGAGGCTTTCGGGGAACACCTGCGCGCATCCCGCGAGAGAGGAGGGTTGGATTTGGATATAGATGTGATTCTGGCTAAACCTTCGAAAACTGAAGGGTGGCCGATGTCCCAGAAGCAGCCCGGTATGTATGCGGCGAGAGTTTCGCCCGTTTGCGGCGACCCGACCAAAGAGGAACTGAAAAAGTTCCTGCGCATTCTCAGGGAGAACCCCGGTTCCGAAATCAGGACGTCGCCCAATCAGGAGATGTTTTTCATCAACCTCCCGAGGGAGGCGGCCGAAAACCTGTCAAAGGAGTACTCGGAGACGGAATTCCGGAGATCGGTTTCCTGCGTGGGAAGCCACATATGCCAGACAGGTCTGAGGAACTCAAGGGCCGCCCTGAAAAGTATATTGAGTGCGGAAAAGGAACAGAATTTCCCGGACGGCACCCTTCCGAGGGTGAGGATTTCCGGGTGCGGTTCGTCCTGCTCCGCCCATCAGGTCGGGGAACTGGGTCTAAGAGGAGCCACCGCAAAGACTCCCGAAGGCAACAAGCCCGGTTTCGAGATTTTCTACAAAGGGTCGGACGAACCTTTGGACGTCGTAATCGGAGAACCACTTGGGGTGATTCCGGAGGAATCCCTGCCCGCATTTTTCATCGATTTGGGAAAGGCCGTTTCGCCGGGCAGGTTTTCCGATTGGATAAAAGAAAACGACGGTAAGTTCAGGGAAATCGTCGGAAAATACGTTTGATTCGTCCTCTGCGGAAATCAGTTCCCGCAAATCCGCGGATCTTCGGACGTCGGAGACGGAAGCGACCCGTGTTGAAAACGGAGCGAACAGATTATTCTCGGGACGCTGAGGTATCGGCGAGGGAAAACATTCACGGGAACCGAAAACGTAAAAAAGAAGAATTAGAAGTGAAAAAACAGACAGCCAGCAGAATCAGGTGGGCCCGCCCAGATTTGAACTGGAGTTTCATGCACCCCAAGCATGGAGGATACCAAGCTACCCTACGGGCCCTTAATTGGTTTGTTTAAAGAGTTTAGCCGAGAGGCGCGATGTTGCCGATGAGGTCTGCGTGGGACACGATCATTCTGCGGCAGCAGTATCTTTCGAATCCCAAATCGTCGAGGACCTTTTTCGGGTCTTCTCCCATTTCTACGCGTCTGGCGTACTCGGGGTAGGCGCTGCCCACCACCTTTCCGCATGTGAAACATCTCACCGGTATTATCATTTTATCTCACCTGTACGACTTCTGTTTCTTGGCGCGGGCACCGTGTCCGAGCTGGTTCTTGGGCAGTTTTCTCCTGTCATCGTTGATGAGGAGAGTTCTGTCATAGTTCTTGAACATAGTCTCGAGTTCTTCGTCTTTGAAGAAGTCCACGAGTCCTCTCGCGATCGCGGTTCTCGCTGCCGCGGCCTGGCCCATCACGCCTCCGCCTTTGACGGTTACGCGTATGTTGACCCTGTCGGCTTTATCGGATGCGAGTCCGAGAGGCTCCTGAATTTTGAGTCTCGCGAGTTCCGGAGTGTAAATGTCAAGGGGAATCTTGTTGACGGTAACTTTGCCGTTTCCTTCTTCGATAACGGCGCTCGCAACCGCCGATTTTCTTTTTCCGCTAGTGTTCACGCGTTCCATGGAATCATCTCACGTTCGAACCCAGGAATTTGGAGACGGCTCCCAGGGTTGTGTATTTGCCGGTAATCTTCTTTTTCGCTTCGGCGGGTACCTCCACGGTTACGTCGGCGAACTGTTTGGGCGTTCCGACGTAAACGTGCAGTCTTCTGTAGGCTTCTCTTCCGCTGGTGTTTTTCCAGGGAATCATGCCTCTTACCGATCTCTTGAACAGCAGGTCGGCTCTTCTGGGATAGAAGGGCCCCTTTCTCTTGGTGGCGTCTCCCAGGTCCATGCGGTGTTTGTATTTTTCGAACACCTGTTCTTTCCTGCCGGTGATGAGTATGGCTTCGGAGTTCAGTACTACTATCTCTTCCCCGTCCATGATTCTCTCGGCCACGATGCTTGCGAGCCTTCCGTACGTCAGGCCGCTTCCGTCTATGAACGTAACCATCTTTTCACCTCATGATCCTGACGTTGGAACCCTTGGGGTTGGATGTCATAAGTTCTCTTATGCCGACGGCTTTGCCGCCCGCTTCGTTGATTGCCTGTCTCGCCTTCTCCGAAAAGGAGTATGCCGCAACTGTCACTTTCTTGGTTATGCTGCCTGCCGCGAGAACTTTTCCGGGGACTATCAGGGTCTCCCCGTCTTTCGCATATCTTTCGATTTTGCTCAGATTCGTTTCGGCCCAATTCCTTCTGGGTTTTTCGAGCCGAACCGCAATGTCTCGCCAGACGGCAGATTCGTTCTCCCTCGACACCGCTTTGAGATCGTAGATCAGGGCGATGAGCGAAGGGTCCGTTTTCAAACTTGCCTTCATTTTCTGACTCTCCCGACTTTGGGTGAGTCTGTCGTATACAGGACCTATTTATAAACATTGCTGAAACGCGGGTTTCGGCACAGGTCTCCGCATCCCCGGTTCCGCGTACGCTATATTTAATAACATCCGCGCATTAGCAACGCCCGATATCATGATAAGATTCGGACCTGCGGGAATACCGCTTTCGTGCAAAGGCCGCACTCTCAAAGACGGCATCGAGGATGTCCACAACCTCGGTCTGACGGCGATGGAAGTGCAGATGGTCAGACCCGGCAATTACACAAGGTATCCCGACGAGGAAGAGGTCGGATTGACACTCAGAGAAATAACCGAAGATTTTGTCATCGAGTTCGTAAGAAACGGGGAGCTCATATGCGACCCCGACGTCCCCATCGACGAGGACGACGAACTCGTTTACATGTCTTCCGGCATCACGGACAGTTTCGGTTCTCTGTACGGCATAGGCGAAACGGCGAAAAGAATGGACGTAAGCATGTCTGTACACACGCCCTACTACATGGACCTGGGATCCGAAACCCCTCTTGCCGACATCTGCATAAACAGCATCCGCCACGCGGCTCTGATCGCAAACGCCCTGGGCGGAGACACCGTGGTTACCAGTCTGGGTCTTTACAATTTGGGATCCAGGGAGGAAACCGACGCGCGCATATACGAAAACGTGGCGGACCTTATGGACTGGTGGAAAGGCGAGGGACTTAAGCCCAGTCTCGGCGTGGAGATAACCGGACATCAGGAAACCTTCGGTTCCCTGGAACAGGTACTGGATTTGTGCGACAGCATCAAAGGTCTGGTTCCCGTGGTGAATTTCCCCCACCACCATTCCCGTACCTTCGGTTCTCTCGGCGAAACCGAAGACTTCATCAGCCTTCTGGAACAGGTGGAACCTTATGCCAAAAACGGAATCTATTCCCACTTTTCGGGCGTCGAACACGCCGACGGCGAAGAGAAAAAGTACACACCCATCAAAAAGGGAGACTTGAAATTCGAAACCCTTGCGGATGCGCTTACGGATATGAAGCCGGAAATCAAAATCATATCCTGCTCTCCGCTGCTGGAACACGACGCCATGTACATGAGAATAATCGCCGAAAGGGTTCTCAGTAAGAAAGTTGCGAAGCATCTGAAAGAAAAGCGCAAACAGGAAGCCGCGGAAGCTGCCGGGGAATAAACGTGGATTCTGCGCTGGATTACATAATCGGCAAATGCGGAGAGTCCGCATCTTCCGTGTCAGGAGAAGACCGCGGAAAACTGGCCGACCTGATAGTATCCAAGCGCAAAATTTTTATCTACGGTTCCGGACGTTCCGGACTGGTGGGCCAGCTTTTTTCCGTACGTCTGGTACAGCTGGGTCTCGACGTTCACTTCGTGGGAGAGATGACCACCCCAATCATGTGCAAAGACGACCTGCTGATTCTGGTTTCCAACACCGGAGAAACTGCTTCCGTGGTGAAAACAGCAAACATTGCTGGTCGTATCGGCTCTCACGTAGTATGCATAACGGCGGACCCTAACAGCAAATTGGCGCATGCTTCGGATACGGTGATTCTTCTGAAAACAGGGAAGATCAAACCGGAATTCGCTCCCCTCGGAACGGTGTTCGAACTTTCCGCCCTTATGTTTTTCGACAGTTTCGTGGCGGACATGATGGAAAAACTCGGGTGCAGCGAAGACGACATGAGAAGCAGACACGCTATCTGGGTCTGATCAGTCTTCGCAGATTATTATACATGCGTCTTTCTGTTCTCCGTCTTCCGTGCGGAACGCCATGAACGTGCCGTCGGAAGGGTCGATGACTATTGCGAATCCGGTGCCGTTTCCGAACATGGAAACGTGCGTTTCTATATCCGTTTCGGACATGTAGCATCCGAATCCGGGATGGGAATGGTACCAGCCCACAATCGAGCCTCCGGTTTCGTCCATGGAGGCGAACAGTTCCTCGAATCCTTCGGGATCGAATCTCACGCTGGTTTCCGTCGAATCCAGTTCGGACGTCGCCGTGCCTTCGGCCACCGCATATTCTCCGCCGTCGTCTCTGTAAACCTCTCCGAGAACGAATCCCATGACTTCTTTTCCTTCGGCGAAACCCTCGTCGGCGTGATTAAGCATATTTCCAAGCGCTGATTCGGAAACGAATAGGTCCGCTTTCTTCACCGTGCGTTTTCTGTAGGTTCTTTCCTTCTTTTCGAAAGAGATGATTTTAGGCATTGCCGTCACCGAATCTGACTTCAGCCCTGAAGGCGGGTTTGTTTTCGATATACCAGCGGGACGCCTTCATGCAGGAATCCGTTCCGTAGGGACTCTTGGGATTCGGGTCTGCCAGAAGATTCTCCAGGCCCATGACGAACGACGTAAGGTTGGAACCGAAGTTCCAGTTGTCCAATATTTTCACGCAGACGTATCCGCCGTCTTCAGGCATCATTATATTGGGGTGGAAAATAGGGGTTTTCCAGGATGCTCTGGGTCTTTCGAAAGGATATTCTTCGGAGAGTATCAGTTCGAACCTGTGTTCTGAAGACATTTCGGTTTCAGAGATTCTCGCCGGCGAGTTCATCAGAACCACGCTAAGGGTTATGGGAAAAACCGCGTTCTCCGGAATACTTGGTATGTTCAGTCCGAGATACCCGTTCAGGCCGTTGATTTCGTTATTGATTCTTTTGACGAGAATCGGTTTGACCAGTCCCATCAGATTCCGCCTTCCGGGTCCGGAATCATTTCCACAACGTCGCCGTCCGAAAGGTTGGTTTCGGCGATGGTACGGCTTCCCAGAAGCAGTTTCGGCCCTTTTCTGAGGATGAAAGCACCCGCCCCCTCTCCCCAGTAGTCCGCCGCCGCATCGATTATGTCGGATATTTTTTCGTAAGGTTCCAGCTCCATCCGAATGGATGCTCCGGCCGCCGTGTTTACCACCGTAATTTTCACTGTCGTTTTTTCACTTCCTCGTATGATTCGGACAATCTGGATCGATATCCAAAGAAACAGTGTCCAAAGTTCCTTTTTCCCCGTTGTAGTACGTAATTCCGCGGACGCATAATTCCTCTCTTCCCGAAATAATCTTTTCGGCTTCCCTCACCTGCAATGCCGCGATTATGGACGTAGTGGTAATCTCCGCTGCGGTATGGGGAACGAACATGTGGGAATTTCCCGTACAGGAAAACCTCAGTTCTGCGATTTTTGAGTGGGTGGAATTCATGGCGCACTGAAGACAGGGGCCGTCCGCAACGGTCTGTACTTTTCCGGACATACCGTCGGTCGCACCGTCGATGTACGGGATTCCGTAGTATTTCGCGTGGGAGTTCACGTGAAGTCTGGCACTTATGTTGTCGAGACATCCGAGAATCAGATCGAAATCCCAGGACTTCAGTTCCCGTACGTCCGAAACTATTCCTTTCACGTCGGCGTCGGGAGACAGTTCGTTCGCTCTTTCGGCAAGTATGTCGCATTTCATGGGTCCGCCCGCGTCTTCTTCTCTGAAAAACACGCAGCGGCTCAGATTGGATTTTACGATATTGTCCGTATCTACAACGGTTATGTCCCTGAAACCGGCCAGAACCGAACATTTCACGGCTTCGTTTCCCAGGGCTCCCGCGCCTACGACGAGAATCCTGGAATCGGCTATGCGGTCGATGTCAATCCATTCGATTCTTTTCATGCGGTCGAATCTGTCGGAATCCCGTTCTCCGGTCTTCATCGCACGGGCAGAGCTTCCGTGTAATAAAACACCGCGGTCTGTTTTATACTCCGAAAGACTATCGGAAAGACATGGCGGAACTGCCCGAACATTCCCACTGCCTGTTCTGCGGCGACCCTGTCGCTTACGGAGAGCAATTCTGTTCCGAGGACTGCGCCGGGCATTACGCAAAAAAGAAGAAAAAGGATTTTCTCAAAGAAAACGGATTTTACATCATAGCCGCAATCGGCATAATCGTTCTTTCCGTCATTTTCTGGATGATGCGCTGAGTCTTTCGCAGGTTTTCTTTACGTTGTGAACCCTGACGATGGCGGCTCCGTGCTTCACGGCTTCCGCAGCCGCTTCCGCGGATGCGTCGTCGTCTCTGCGTCCGTATTCGAATTCCAGATATCTTTTCCTCGACGGACCTATCAGAACGGGGTATTCTTTTCCGAAATACGAAGCGCTCCTGGTCAGTTCCGAATTCAGTTCGTGGGTTTTTCCGAATCCCACTCCCGGGTCGAGTATGATTCTTTCCTTTTTTACTCCGCCCGCTATCGCTGCCTCGGCACGTCCGTTAAGGAATTCCCTTATCTGCGGCTTTGCGTCTCCGCTCATTTCCACGGAGTGCAGCTCGTTCGGTCCGCCGTGCATATGCATTATTATTGCGTACGAATCCGTTTCCGAAACGACTTCGATCATTCCTTCGTTTCTCAGACCGTATACGTCGTTTATTACGGTCGCTCCGGCATCCGCCGCGGCGGCGGCGATTTCGGGTTTCATGGTGTCCACGGAAACGGGAACGTCCGAGGAGGACGTGAACTCCCTTATGACGTCGACTATTCTGGAAATTTCTTCCTCTGCGGATACGGGAATCCATCCGGGGCGGGTGGATTCGCCGCCCACGTCTATTATCGACGCGCCGTCGTCGACCATCTCGAAGGCTCTTTTCAGAGCGGCGTCCGTGTCCTTGTAGGAACCTCCGTCCGAAAACGAATCCGGAGTCATGTTGAGTATTCCCATTACGGCGGGATACTTCATGGCATCAGTCTGTCCACGAGTTCTATGAGGTCTACGATCTCGACGTTTCTGTCTCCTTTTCCGGCGCTGAGGTTGCTCACGCAGAAAGGACAGGTGGTGATTATCATATCGATGCCTTCCGCCTCGTCCAGACGGGTCGCGGATATTCCGAGGGATTCTTCGGGGAAGGCGCTTCTCACTCCGCCTCCGCCTCCGCAGCAGTGGCTCAGGCTGCGGTTATACTTCATCTCTCTGAAATCCAGGCCGGGGATTTTGGCTATGACCTGTCTGGGTTCTTCGTAAACTCCGCAGTGTCTTCCCAGGTGGCAGGGATCGTGATATGTGGCGGTGGCGTTCAGAGGTTTCAGATTAAGGTCCTGTTTCGCAAGGAATTCGGTTATGTGCAGAACTTCGAAAGGAACGTCCACGTACTTCGGATACTCGGTTTTGAACATCCTGTAGCACCCTGCGCAGGAGAGTACCAGGGTTTTGACTCCGAGTTTCTTTATGGCGTCTACGTTTTTACGGAACAGAGTTTCGGTATATTCGTTGTCGTATCCGACTCTCTGCATTACGGAACCGCAGCAGACTTCGTCGACAACCGTGAAATCGATGCCCAGTTTTTTGAGTACGGACATGGTGGACTCGGAAGTCTTTTTGGAGCGGTATGTTGCCGTGCATCCGGCAAAGTATCCCACCTCCGCTTTGTGCCTTTTCACTCCGAGGGTTTCCTCAACGCTTTTCTCTTCGCGGTACGGATTTCCGTATTTCACGATGCTGTCCGTCATGGCTTTGTGTTTGGGGAGCATGTGTCCGTTTTTCACCAGGTCGGCGCGGGCGGTTTCGACGATGTCCACCACATCCACTTTGGAAGGGCAGCGTCTTACGCAGTCGGCGCAGGTGGTGCATGTGTACATGTTTCTTATCACAGACTCGTCGGCGGGAAGGTCTCCGTTCACAAGTCCGTACGCCATGGTTACGCGTCCCCTCGAAGACGCCGTGTCCCAGCCTATTTCTTTGTACGACGGGCACACGCTTTTGCAGAATCCGCACATCGTGCAGACGTTCAGAGCTTTTCTTATTTTGTCGAGATTTTCGGTTTTTACGTCAGACATGTTTCACTCAACTCTGGGAATGGTAACGCTTCCGTCCATCAGGACGATGAATTCCGCTTCGGGATTCTGCCTCAGCGCTTCGTCTACGGCATCCTGCACGGAAGGGAACGCTCTCATGTTTGCTTTGTTGATTAACTCCGGATCTAGATCCGTTACGGCCCAAATCTCGGCCCAGGTCATTATCTCGGCCATTTTGGCGGCTTTGTGATATCCGAGTTTATACTCTTCGCTGAGATTTTTTAGAATCTGTTCCGGACCGTCGGGACAGGTGAGCTGGGTAAGGAATGTGGCGCTGCCGATACCCTCGCGGCATTTGGACACCATAACGATTTTTCCGCCTTTTTTCAGAGCCCACTTGCCGTTGTCGAGAGCCTTCTGGGACTGATACAGATCCACGTCCATGGGGTACGGAGCGACGGAAATGACCACGTCCGCTTTGCGGGGAATGGCGACGGAGAACACCTCGTTGGCGTATTCGACGGCCTTTCCGAAGGCTTCGTTCAGACCTCCGCTTACGGCTTTGTAGATATTCTGGTGTCTGTCGAGGACCAGCTGTATGGAGAATATCTTCTTTCCTTTCACCGCTTCCAGGGCATCCATCATATCTTCGTGGACAGGGTTTCCTTCGAGTGCCAGAGACTGCGCTTCCATCTTCATGGCCATCTTGTGGTTGGTCTCTATCGTCTTGAAAGAGGCGACTCCCGGAAGGAAGGATTTGCGGCCTCCCGTGTATCCGGCGAAATAGTGGGGTTCCACGCTGGTGATTATTACCAGTCTGTCGGAATCGACGGCAATTTTGTTGACTTCCATGGGAGTACCGTTCTTGGACTTACCCAGGTTTACGCATTCCGATTCTTTTGCGTTGTGAACGATTATGCGGTCCTTGAGACTCTCGTAGTGTTTTCCGAATATGAAGTCGTATTCCTCTTCGGTGGGAGCCCTGTGGTTTCCCGTCGCTATGAGATATCTGGCACTCCTCAGATCCATTCTCTTGGAGAGTGCGTCGAGAACCTTGGCGGTAGGCGTGGGACGGGTTCCGTCGTTGACGATGAAGACCACGTCTTTCCCGCCCTTCAGGAAATCGCTCAGGGATTCCGATCCGACGGGAGAGTCTATGGACTCTCCGATGGTTTTGTCCACGGGTCCGCAGACGACGTCCTTCGGGTAGTACGCCCCTATGTAGTTCTTGTCAGGGATTTCGGCAGGCAGGGACCCATCCTTTCCGTACTTGATATCGATGTTCATAACCGACGTCTTATCTCGGATATATTATTAAATTTTCGCGCCGTTTACAGAAAACAGCGAACGGCATAAACGGAGATCGGAACTGAATGGCATCATTCGGAGAAACGGGCGAAAGGGAAACCATACGTAACATCATGAAGATAATCAGGCCGTCCGGCAGAGACGGTCCGGGAGACGATGCCGCCCTTGCGGACATAAGCGGCCGTCTTGCGATATCCACGGACGCTACCACGGTCGAGAGACACATGCCGGAGACGATGACTTTCGAACAGTTCGGGTGGTATTCGGCCGCGGTAAGTTTCAGCGATATATCCGCCATGGGCGCCAGGCCCAAAGGGATTCTTGCGTCTCTGATGTTTCCTCCTTCTCTCGGCGAAGAAAAAATTTACGATATCATGAGCGGTATCGACCAATGTGCCGAATTCTGCGGAACGGCCGTTATCGGCGGGGACACCAAAAACGGAAACGGAGCAATCGTGACCACGGCCATCGGCGATACGGAAGACCGTAAGCCGATGATGCGCAGCGGAGCCAAACCCGGAGATCTGGTTGCGGTGACCGGACCTTTGGGGGCACCGGCTGCCGGATGGCATTCCATAAAGAACGGATTCGGTCTGGAAGACGCGGAAGACGCTCTCATGGTACCGATTCCCAGATGGGAAGAGGGAATCGCCCTTTCGTCTTCCGGCGCGGTGACTTCCTGCATGGACCTTTCCGACGGACTTGCGGAAGCCGCATGGGGAATCTGTTCGGCAAGCCGTGTCGGCATGGAGGTGTGCCGCGAATTTCTGCCGGAAGGCCCGGGTGTTGACGATATACATTCGGAACTTATGGTTTCCAAGGACGAAATGATGCTTTACTGGGGCGGAGAGTACGAACTGATGTTCACCTTCGGAAAGGACGAAGTGGAAAAACTGTACGAAGGCAAAGTTGATTTTTCGATTATAGGTACGGTCACCAACGGAAGGGAACCGATAGTATTCGGCGAAGACGGAAGGGAGGTTATGAAACACGGCGTCTATTAATCCGAAAGTGGAAGCCGCGTATTACACGAGAGAAAACGGCGGCTACAGATGCGGGCTGTGCCCCCACAGGTGCCTGATAAAGCCGGGCAGCTACGGAAGATGTTCTTCCAGATACGGCGAGGAAGATATGCTCACCGCCTACACGTACGGAAAGCTTTCCTCCATATGCGTCGACCCCATAGAGAAAAAGCCACTGTATCATTTCCATCCCGGCGAAAAGACGTTCTCCGTTGGAAGCGTGGGATGCAACATGTCCTGCCGCCACTGCCAGAATTATGCCATATCCCAGAACGCGACGGGCAAGAAGAGAACGACCTATGTCTCCCCCGAAAAACTGGTGTCCATGTGCAGGGGAGAGAAGCTGGACATACTCTCCTTCACGTACAACGAACCCACGATATGGTACGAGTACATAATGGACGTAATGGACCTGGACCCGGATTTGATATGCGTGCTGGTTACCAACGGACTGATCAGCCGGGAACCCCTTCTGAATCTCTGCAGGGTGACTTCGGCCATGAACATCGACGTGAAGGCTTTCACCGACGAATTTTACATGAAAATCTGCGGTGCCCATCTCGACGACGTTCTGAATTCCGCGAAAACGGTATTCGATGAAAACGTGCACCTGGAACTTACGTATCTGATGATTCCGGGACTGAACGACGGCATGGACGAAATAGGGAGGTTCGCATGCTGGGTAAGGGATACGCTGTCCCCGGACGTACCCATACATTTCACGAGATTCCACCCCGACAACGAGATGAACGACGTAAACTGGACGTCTCCCGACTCTCTTCTGGCTGCCCGCCAGACCGCAATGTCCGAGGGAATGAATTACGTTTACACGGGAAACATTCTGGCCGAGGGCGCAAGCGACACGTACTGTCCCGAATGCGGAACGGACGTGATAAAACGTCTGGGGTACCTGATCGAAATCGAGGCCCTGGACGGAAACAGGTGCGCGGGCTGCAGGCACGAGCTGAACATCATCAGATGAGGAACAGGGGATTTCCGATAAGCGCAACGAAAACGGTTGCGGCGAGAATCGGAAGTATAAACGGAATCATCGGCGTAACCCAAATTTCCTTTTCTCCGTGTTCTCTCAGTCTGGCATATATTTCCTCCGTTTCTTCGGGAACCGGAATTTTCACCAGTTCTCCGTTTTCCACGTCGTGCATAGGCCAGACGTGCGATTTTTCGGCTTCGTCCAAATCCATGATATATCCGGAAAGTGCCAGTCTGTTCATTTTCGTCTTTCCGGCGTTTCTGTACGCGAAATAAATCACCGCCGTGAGGGAGAACAGCAGCGCAAGGAAAAGGACGGCAAGGGAGAAAACGAAAATCACGGGAAGAGGCCCCCCGGGCACTTCAATCAGAGGCAGGCCGAAGAAAGAAGGGTACACAGGGAAAGCAATCGTAAGAGAAATCATGCATTTGGCATCGGCTCCGCCTCTAAGAAGTCCGAACACATACATCAGAAGATAGACCGCATAGAATATTCCGGCCATCAGTCCCGCAATGACCCAGCTGTCGGAAGAGGACGCAACATACGGAATCAGGAACGATAAGAAAACCGTTACGTAAATCAGGACGGAAACGTAAAGGGAACGGTCGGAATCCCACAGTATGTCGAAAAGAATCACTGCGAATCCCGCCGCGATGACGGCGTATTCCCATTTCATTCCGCGATCGAAACTCATTGCGAGCCATACGGCGATGCCGCATACGCCGATTGCAAGCCAATGCCAATCGTGCACTTCCCTGCGGCGGATATCGCTTACGGCCGCGGATGCGAGAACCGCAAAAACCGCGACACTGAGCGCGAAGGAAATCCACTCCGTCGGAATCGGCATAGCCCGGTAAAGGAGCGCAGATTATAATAATTGAGTAGCCTCTGGGGCTGTCGTGAAATTCAAACGGTTCCTCCTGGCAACGGTATTGCTTTCGGCACTGCTGCTTGCGTCCGTCCCGCTATCAGAAGATTCGTCCGCTACCGATGTAGGAGACGTCAGATACTACGCGTATTCCGGAGGAAAGGAAATTTCCGCGGGAGAAACCATAGAGATACTTTCCGGAAATTCCTCCACCCTGAGTTTCCATCTTTTCGTTCCGGACAGTGTCAGTCCCGGAACCAGACTGGTTTCCATGTAGGTCATGTCCGCAGGGGATATGATTTCCTCTGTGGATCTTCCGGGAGAGGTTGCAATCAGCCCCGGAGGAGGCACATCCGTCGACGTTACGTTCCATTCCGAAGCAATCGTGCACGGTGATACCGAAGCGGTCATCAGAATCTCGGTTTTGGACGTGAATACCGAGACCAGTACTTCCGGCGACGTGAATCTGAATTTCAGTATAATTTCCACGGTAGCCAGCGAAGACAGTTACAACAAAATTATCGGAATTTTCCCCAACAATCTCGAAGAACCGTTCAATCAGCCTGCCTACTCGGCGACGATAACCTTTGTGTTCTGGGTATTTTTCGGACTTCTTCTCGCTTACGTCATCATTCCCGCGGTTTTGTGGATTCCCTTTAAACACAACAAGAGCGTCCGCGGAGAGATAGTCGGAGGAATCAACAGAACCATAGTGCTGATTACCGCGGTGTTCGGAATAGCCCAGGCACTCAGGGTGTACGGTGCGCCCGACAGGACCATAGCGCTTTACGACAGCCTTTACGCAATCATAGTGGTCCTGATGGGCGCCGTTGTGGTATGGAGAATATATCTAGTAACGATTAACCACGTATTCCGCAAAATAGGCGATAACGTTTCGGTGGGCGGAGTGGACGAGACGCTCATACCCCTGTTCCGTATGATCGGTCAGATTGTCATAGGCACGGTTGCCGTCGCCGCAATCTTTTCCGCACTGGGAGCCAACCTGATAAGCATAATCGCCGGTGCGGGTATCGCGGGTCTGGCACTGTCTCTGGGAGCCCAGAGCATGCTGAATCAGTTCTTCAGCGGACTTATGCTTCTCATATCGCGCCCCTTCGGAGAGGGGGACATAGTGAAAGTCGGAAGCGAGGCCTCCGTTCTTAAGGTCAACCGCGTCGGAATAATGAACACCAGATTCTATCACAACGACAACGAGATGATAATCACCATGCCCAACAACATGGTTACCTCGTCCGTGATATACAATTACACCAAGGAAAACAGATTCTGGCACATCTACGTGTATTTCGAAGTGGCCTACGGAAGCGACATGGACAAAGCCAAAAGCATAATGATGGACGTGGCCCTCGACAACCCGAAGGTAATGAAGGACGGGTCTGTTCCCATGCCCGGTGTCAGGATGACTTCCCTCAAAGATTCGAGCGTAACTCTCAGACTTTCCGTTTACGTATATGATTACAAAGACAGTTTCTCCGTGGACGGTCAGCTCAGGGAAAAAATCTATCAGGAGTTCAGGAAAAACGGAATAGAGATACCCCTCCCGCAACTGGATGTCAACATGAAGGGCGAAAAGCAGTCCTGATTAGGACTCCCGGAAAAATTTCCGGGAAGTCCGTTCAGATTTCGCGGTTTATGGCGAAGCGGGCAAGCTCGATCATGAAATCCTTGTCCTCGCCGGGAGGCAGGAATTCAATCTTTCCGATTGCCTTTTCCACTTTCTCTTCGGCGAGTCTGAGACCGTATTCGATGCTTCCGGCCTTTTTCATGATTCCGAGAACTCTGGATATTTCCTCTTCGGAAGCGTCGGCCTTGCCGAGGATTTTCTTGAACTCTTCCAGTTCTTTCGGGTCTTTGATGTTTTTGACCGCATGGGTGACCATTACCGTGCATTTTCCTTTGCGTATGTCGTTTCCCACGGACTTTCCGGTTTTCGAAGAATCGCCCGCGATTCCGAGATAGTCGTCGTACATCTGGAATCCGAGACCCAAATCGATTGCGTACTCGTAAATGGCGTTCACGGTTTTTTCGTCGGCCCCTCCGATTATGGCTCCTCCGGCAGCGGCGGCGGCGAACAGAACCCCTGTCTTCAGTCTGATTGTTTCAGTATATACTTCTTCGGTGACGATGTTGCCTTCGTTGTTCACGTCCATCTGCTGGCCTCTCGCCAGGTCCCAGACGGCTTTGGTGACGTATTTCAGAACGTTCCTCATGGCCTCTGCCGGAATATCCAGTTCGGCAATGATCTGGAACGCTTTGGCGAAAAGCGCGTCTCCCGCAAGTACCGCGGTGGGCATTCCGTAGCCGACGTGTATGGTTTTCATTCCTCTGCGCATATCGTCCCCGTCCATGAGGTCGTCGTGGACCAGAGTGAAGTTGTGTATGTATTCCACCGCAACCGCAAGAGGCACGGCTTTGCTCTTGTCTCCTTTGACGGCACCGCAGCAGGCCAGGGCCATCGCGGGCCTCATTCTCTTTCCGCCCGCGTAAGGGTACTGTCTGGTAGCCTCGATCAGGTTGGCGGGTTCTTCGTCTTCTATGTACTTTTTAATCGGACCGTCGAGTTCGGCCGAGGTTTTCGAAAGATATTCTTTGGCGTTCATTCTAGACTCTCCATCCATTGCCTGGTTTCGCCTAAAACGACGAACCTGGCTCTTGAAAGCTGTTTGATATCGGAAGACCCGGTAAGCAGCATGGCCGCTCTGAGTTCTTCTCTGATTACGGTAAGTTTTCTTTTCACGGCATCCGCCGATTCGGCGGCTTCCCTCAGGATTGCGTTGGCGACTCCGGCACACGAAGCGCCCATGGCTACGGAAGCGGCCACGTGCGTACCGTCGAGGATGCCCCCGGAAGCTATCAGCGGAAGTCCGCATTTCGCCTCCGCAAGCGAAACCGGAGCGGGTATCCCCCAGTCGAAGAAAGTTTCGCCCATGTACGTGCGCACCTCGTCGTTTGCTTCGGCGGCCCTGTACATTTCGACTCCCGCGAAACTGGTTCCTCCCATGCCGGCTATGTCCATTCCTTTTATTCCGATTCCCTTCAGTCTCGCCGCAACGTCGCGGGATATTCCCGCCCCCGTCTCTTTGACGATTATCGGAAATTCGGAAGCAAGTCCGCGTATCGCCGAGAGGCAGCCCTTCGCGTTGGTGTCTCCCTCGGGCTGTACCACTTCCTGAAGATAATTCAGGTGCACGGCGACCAGATCCGCGTCTATGAGATCGAACGCTTTTTTCACATCGTCACGGGAAAACGGGTCCTTTCCGTGCTGGGGAATCAGCTGCGGCGCGCCTATGTTTCCTATGACCAGCGGAACGTCGAATTCTTTGATGACGCTGTAGCTTTCCGGCTCCACTCCCCGGACTCCGGCCCTTTCGCTTCCGATTCCCATGCCTATTCCCAGTTCGGCGCAGGCTTCGGCGATGTTGGAGTTTATTTTCTTGGCTCCCGGAAACCCGCCGGTAATCGCGGTGACGATGAGAGGAAAACTAAGTTTTTTGCCGAACAGTTCGATACCGGTGTCTATTTCTTCCGCATCGATTTCCGGAAGGGCGTTGTGAATCAGTCTCACGTCGTCCCAGTAACAGTATCCCGGGGCGATTCTCTCTTCGAGGCTGATGTTAATGTGGTCTGCTTTTCTGTCTTTTATCAATTTCATTGCAATCCGCCCTTTGCTATCGTACAGGTAACTTTTTCTCCGCGCAGAAGCGCACCCAGTCTCCCGTCCGCCGTACCGTTTACGAGAATGCATTCTCTCTCGTTTCTGCTCATGCGCAGCATGGTTTCCATCTTTTCGCGTACGCCGCCGGTAACATCGGCGACTCTGTCGCTGTAAGAAACGGAAGAGAACGTATCGAGTCCGACCGAAGCTATCAGTTTCGCGTCTTTGTTGATTTTGGGATCGTCGGTATAGAGTCCGTCGATGTCCGATACGAATATTATTTTTTTGACGTCGAAAAGATCGGCAAGTATCTCCATGAGCTGATCTCCGGAACATATGCCGAAACCTCTCCTCCTGTCGGTTACCACGTCTCCGAAGGTTACAGGCATGATACCCAGATTCCTGAGCCTTACAATCGCTTCGGTGTCACGGGCAATCAGTTTTCCGCCGTCCATGACGAAACAGGATCCCGGGGGAACCGAAACGGCGGGAATGCCCGCATCGATAAGCTGTTTGACGACCATCAGGCTGAGTTTCCTCACGTCGTACTGAACCTGGGACGCGGGAAGAATCTGGTCTTCCGAGCTGAAGCCGTTCTGGAGTCTGTATTTTTTTGCCAGAACATGCCCGAACGACCCGGCGCCGTGGACAATAAGTACGTCCTGCCCGGATTCCTTTATCTCTCTGCAGAGACGGGCCACTCGTTCTTCGTTGAACGTTCTGTACCGGGTTTTATCCGTAATGACGCTGCCACCCAGCTTGATTAGAATCATTTCGTCCCCGTATCGTCTGGATATTATAATTATTGTTTCCGTCTTTTCGAAAAATTGTTAAAAGTCTACATCATAGTGTCAGCGAGAGGGTTTTGATGTACTCTGACGGAAAATTGTGGATTGCCAAGGGAGACGAAAAAGTATACCTGCTTCCGAAATATGCCAACAGGCACGGTCTGATAGCGGGTGCCAGCGGTACCGGTAAAACGGTCACGATTAAGGTTATGGCGGAATCTTTCAGCGCCATGGGCGTCCCCGTTTTCATGACCGACGTCAAAGGAGACGTCAGCGGACTGTGCCGTGCGGGCAAAGACAGCGATTCGATGCAGAAGCGCATAAAAACCCTCGGAGTGGACGGATTCTCGTACAAAGGATTCCCCTGCGAGTTCTGGGACATTTACGGGGAGAACGGACATCCGGTCAGAACGACTGTCGACGACATGGGTCCGGATCTTCTGACCAGAATCATGGGTCTGTCCGAAGTTCAGGAGGACGTTCTCAGAATGGTGTTCCGCATATGCAGGGACGAAGGCTGGGAACTCATCGATACCAAAGACATCAAAGCCGCCGTCGGATTCATACAGGAACACAGGAAGGAGTACGAAGAGGAATACGGCCTCATGAGCGCCCAGTCACTGGGGGCGATTCAGCGTTCGGTCATGTCGCTGGAAGACGCCGGCGGAGACATCTTCTTCGGAGAACCTTCTCTGGACATCGAAGACTGGTTCGAAACCGGAGAGGACGGCAGCGGAACGATAAACATTCTCAATTGTGTGAAACTCGCGCACAACCCCAGACTTTATTCCACTTTCATCGTCTGGCTATTAAACAAACTATTCACAGTTCTGCCCGAAGTGGGCGATATGGATAAGCCCAAACTGGTCTTTTTCTTCGACGAAGCGCACATGCTTTTCAGCGATGCCCCGCCGGTAATGGTTCAGAAGGTGGAGCAGGTCGTAAAGCTGATAAGATCCAAGGGAGTGGGAATTTACTTCATTTCTCAGAGTCCCTCCGATATTCCCGATTCCGTACTGGCACAGTTGAGCAACAGGATTCAGCACGCGCTGCGCGCATACACCCCTAAGGAGCGCAAAGCCGTAAAAACCGCAGCCGAAACGTTCCGCCCCAATCCCAAATTCGATACTTCGGAAGTAATTATGGAACTGGGAACCGGAGAGGCGCTGGTTTCGTTCCTCGACGAAAAGGGACGTCCGGGCATTGTGGAGAGAGCTTTCATTCTTCCGCCCCAATCCTTCCTGGGACAGATTTCGGACGACGATTACAGAGCGATGGTTTACGGCAGTGCCCTTGACGAAAAATACCGTGAGCGTGTAGACAATTATACGGCATACGAAGCCCTCGCCGACCTGAAGGAAAAAAAGGCCGAAGAGGCCGAAAAGAAGGCCAAAGAGACCGAGAAAGAAAAAGCCCGTTCCGGCGGTTCGTCCGGTAAGAAGAAATCCTCTTACACAAAGAAAATGGCGGACAGAACCGTAGGGAATGCGGCATCCGCGATAGGCCGCGGTCTGGGAAACATGATTTCCAAGAAGCTCTTCCGCTGAATCAGCGGTATTCCACGCCGTCGTGGTCCAGAACTTCGTTCCAGAGTTTCAGAGTGTCGCGGGCCTCGTCCTCGTCCATGACCTCTATGGCATAGCCTGCGTGAATGACTGCCCACTGTCCGACCTCCGCGTCGATCATTGCGACGCTGGCCTGTCTGATCACTCCTCCGAAATCTATGTCAGCTGTTTCTCCTTCTATCTTTACAATTTTTCCGGGAACTGCCAAACACATTTTTTTCACCCCGCAACTATGAGTACAATAGCCTCGGCCGGCTGACCGCCGGAAGCCTCCAGAGCCTCTATGGCTTTTTCTCTGTCGCAGCCTGTCTGGGACATTACGAGCTCGATGTCTTCTTCGGGTATCGTACTGCCGGCTTCGGCTTCAGCGGAAAGAGGCCTTACGGATTCGTTTCCGACAATCTGATAGCTTCTTGAACCGCTCATTTCTATACGGACTACCTGTGCATCCGTCAGGACGATTTCGTTTTCCTTGGTTCTGATGATAACTTCGGTTACGTTCGGAACCTCGGTCTGGCTTATGCCCATCTTCTTCATCGCCTGTTTCATCTGGCGCGGATTCACTCTAGCCATACGATACCCCGAATCACTGCATGTTTAATTAACGTTGTGCGGAAACGGCCTCTTTGGCCTTTTCGACCAGCGCCGCAAGGAGTTTTTCCGAAACATCGGTGTCGGGAACTCCGCCCTGCGCAAAATCTTTCTTTCCTCCACCTCTGCCCCCGAATTCCCGAAGCGTCTCGCCGAGAATCTTCTTGCAGTCCACGTTTTCGTTTCCGGAAGAAACGATAACGGAAAGGCTCTCTCCCTCGGACACGAATATTGCGGTTCCACCGTCTTTTTTCACCTTTTCGGCTTTTTCCGAAAGTATGCCGCGGTCGGCGCCGGGAACGGACGCGGCGTAGATTTCGTTTCCGTTTTCGAGAATCGGCACGACGGAAGAAAGAACCGAACCCGTGACCTTCCTGAGAGCTTTTTTCATGAATTCCGATTCGCGTTTCAGATTGGAGACGGCTTTCACCAGATCTTCCGGTTTGGAATCCGCCGCCTCCGCCGTTTCCATGCAGGTCATCGCAAGTTCCGCTGCCGCCTCTGCTGCTGCTTTTCCCACTTTGAAGTGAACGGAAGTCCCGTCCCTGCCCGCAGACACAATGCGGTCGACGAAAAGCATTCCTATTTCGGAAGTTTCCATCACGTGTATTCCGCTGCATGCGGAATAGTCGATATCGCCGATTTCCACTATGCATACATCTCCCTTTTCGGGCAGACGTTCGGCCTTCATTCTGACTTTTTCTTTGAAATCCGGATCGTCGCGGCTCATCATCACTCTTTCCACGGTGAGATTGTCCGATATCACGGAATTAGCGAACCTGAGAGCTTTGCGCACAGTTTCCCATCCGATTTCGCCGTTTACTATCACATACTTGTTTTCCGGAGAGATGAATATCTTCACGATTTCCAGGTCCGGAACCTCTCTTTTCAGGGAGCAGAACAGAAGGTGCTCCCCCGTGTGTCCCGCCATGAGGTCGAAACGCCTCTCCCAGTCCACGCTTCCCCAGACTCCATCGCCCTTTTTGAAAGAATTTCCGGGAACTATGTGCACTATGTTTCCGTCTTCGCCGTAGAAAGTTTCGGTTACGCACACACCGTTCAGAAATCCGGTGTCGCACACCTGTCCGCCTCCGCCGGGATAGAACGCGGTTTTGTCCAGAACCACCCTGTCCCCTTCCGCGGACACGACCTCGGCTCCGAATTCGAACTGATAGCCGTCGTGTCTGAACAGTTCTTCCGTCATAACTCCGGGGAGAGCATCCCTAATCTAATAAATATCGGTAACAGGTTCCGTTAGCGTTGGTTTTTATGGGAGGTATCCGCGACATGGACGAATTGGACAGGCGTATCGTCGAACTGATGTGCGCTTCCAGCCAGGGCTCCTACAGGCAGCTGGCAAAACAGCTGGGGATACATCCGACGACACTTATACAGAGGGTCAAAAATCTCGAATCCAAAGGCATCGTGAAAGGGTACAGGGCCAAGACGGATTACATGAAGATGGGTTTCGAGTACATGGGCATAGTTCATGTTTATGCGGACAGCATAGTCAGCGTCCAGAATGCCCTGGCGGAGATGCCGAGAGTGGTCGGTGTTTTCGACGTGACAGGAGAAAGCGACATCATCGCATGGGTTGCCTGCACGGACAGGGAAGAGTTTTCCGAAGCCGTCAAGGAAATAAACAATCTGCCCAACGTGAGGAAGACAAATACCGCGGTGGTTCTCAGCATAGCGAAAGATCCTTTGGATTTCGTCCCCCGTCTGTCGGACTGAAACCAGGGATAATTTTTATACGAATTAGAAAGTAGCGGAGAGCATCCATTCGGAGAAATAATCATGAAGAGAACCAACACATGCAGAGATCTCAGACTTGCGGACGTAGGTAAAAGCGTATGTCTTCAGGGCTGGGTCAGGTTCTCGAGAGACCACGGAGGCGTAGCCTTTATCGATTTGGCCGATCGCTACGGAATAACCCAGATAGTTTTCGATCCGGAGGATGTCCCCGCGGAATCCGAAAAACTCGCTGAAGTTATGAAAGATTTCACCAGAGAATCCGTTGTTTCCGTCAGCGGAATCGTAAGAAAGAGAGTGGAAGGCACCGCGGATCCCCGTAACCCCACCGGAGAAGTCGAAGTTCTCATCACGGATGCCGAAGTTCTGGGAAAATCGAAACTTCCGCCGTTCGAAGTGGGAGACCAGAAGGAAGGCGTTCTCCCCAACGAAGACGTCAGGATGAAATACAGGTACCTGGACCTCAGGCGCACCGAGATGATCGAAGCTCTCACGCTCAGAAGCAGGTTCATGCATCTCGCGAGGCAGTATCTCGAAAACCGGGACTTCCTGGAAGTCGAAACTCCGATACTGGCACGTTCCACTCCCGAGGGTGCCAGAGACTACATCGTACCTTCCAGGGTCCACCCCGGATCGTTTTACGCTCTCCCGCAGTCGCCCCAGCTTTTCAAACAGATGCTGATGGTCGGAAGCATCGACCGTTACTACCAGTTTGCCAGATGTTTCAGGGACGAGGATTCCAGAAAAGACCGTCAGCCCGAATTCACACAGCTGGACATGGAGATGTCCTTCGTGGAAGAAAAAGACATCCAGGACACAATAGAGGGACTGCTGGCACATGTTTGGGAGGGGCTGTACGGGAAGAAGCTCGAAACACCGTTCCCCCGTATCGGATACGTTGATGCCATGGAGCGTTTCGGCTCCGACAAGCCCGACATGAGATACGGACTGGAGTTTGTGAAACTCACGGATACGGTGAAAGACGTTCCCTACGAAATATTCCGCAAAATAATCAAAGCGGGAGGAATCGTCGCAGGTCTGAACGTAAGCAAATCCCTATCCAAAGAAGAACTCGGAAGAAACGAAATAGACCGTTACATCCACTACGCCAAAAAGGCCGGACTCGGGGGACTGACATGGATGAGAGTCCAGGACGGAATACCTTCGAGCAACATAACGAAATATTTCCCCGAAGAAACTCTTCTCGCAATCAAAGAAAAAATGGGTGCCGAAGAAGGAGACGTTCTGTTCCTGATTGCGGGTCCGTGGAAGTCCACATACGAAGGCGGAGGACTTCTGAGAAAGAAAATCGCCGAAGATCTGGGTCTTGTTCCCGAAGGTGTTTTCCACTTCTCGTGGCTGGTCGACTGTCCCATGTTCGAAGTCGATCCCGTATCCGGGAAATTCGATGCGTTCCATCATCCTTTCGTCAAACCTCTCGGAGATATCGACGACAAAAATTGCGGCGGAGCCTGTTTCGATCTCTGTCTCAACGGCAACGAACTGGGTTCCGGTTCCCTCAGGATAAACGACCCCGAGATGCAGAGGGCGGTTCTGAGAAAGATAGGAAAATCCGACGAAGACATAGAGGCGGAATTCGGTTTCTTCATCGAATCCCTGAGTTACGGAGCGCCGCCCCACGGCGGAATAGCCATCGGAGTGGACAGACTCATAGCGATACTGCTCGGAAAGGATACGATACGCGACGTGATAGCCTTCCCGAAAAACAAGAAAGCCGTGTCTCTCCTGGACAGTTCTCCGGCCAAAGTTCCAGACGAAAAACTGGAAGAGCTTCAGATCATGACGCTTGCCGTGGAAGACATCGACTTCGGATTCGAAGAAGACGAAGAGTGATCAGAGTCTTTTCTCTATCAGTTCTTTCACCGCATCGGCCACTTCCGCCGAAGAATACGCTCCTCCGGTCTTCCTGATAACGTAGCCTATGGCTTTGTTTGCGGCCTTTTCGTTTTTGCGGTAATCATCGACGATAGAGGGATTTCCGTCCAGATACTCTTCGACGATTCTGTCGAGATCTCCGGCCGCTTCCGATGCGACGGAAACATCCGTGCCGGTCAGGAAAGATTTGATGCGTATCCTGCATTCGGTATCTGTGATTTCTCCTGCCTTGAATTTTTTCACGGCGTCCACGATTTCGGAAACGTCTCCTCCGCCGCGGGCTTCGAACGCCTTCCACCCGGAACTTATCTGACCGGAAACCCAGGATTTCGCCGTTTCGGAATCGGTCTCTTTGGCAAGGGTTTCGAAGAGATGTGCCAGATCCAAAGAAGTGGATACGTACTGTCTCGCAGTTTTCTCGTCTATTCCGTACTGTTCGGAGATGCGGACTATCATCTTCTGGGGACTTTCTTTCAGAACCAGGGAATCAGCAAGATTTTTGATGTCGAAAACACCAAGATCGGGGTCGTCGATGTATCCGTAGTCGGATTCCGTCTCTTTCTTTCTGACGGAGACGGTAACTCCCCTTTCTTCGTCGAAGCGTCTGGTTTCCCTTACGACTTTTCCTCCGGCCTTCAGAAGCCTGGTCTGTCTGACCGCTTCGTACGTCAGAGCGCGTTCCACGTTTCTGAGACCGGTCACGTTTTTGACTTCGCATCTTTCTTTTCCGACGGATATGTTACAGTCGCAGCGGATGCTGCGTTCCCCGTCGTCGCCGAGATTCAGAGTATAACGGATATCGCCTATGAGCTGTTTGAGAAATTCTCTCGCTTCCGCAGGAGAGGAAAGATCCGGTTCGGTGACTATTTCCGCCAGCGGTATGCCGGAACGGTTGTAGTCCACCAAAGACGAAAGATCGCCGGTTCTTTTGGTTTTTCCCGGGTCTTCTTCCAGGTGGATTCTGGTTATGCGTATGGGTTTTTTTCCGCTGAGACGGTAAACGCCGCCCAGTCCCACGGGACAGTCGTACTGGGTAATCTGATAGTTCTTGGCGTTGTCCGGATAGAAATAAATCTTTCTGGCAAACCAGATTCTGTCCGCCACGGTGCACCCGAGCATTTTGGCCAGAAGTATCCCGTATTCTATGGCCTTTTTGTTCATGGACGGTATCGAACCGGGAAGACCCAGACATACGGGGCAGACGTTCGTGTTGGGTTCCGCCTCCGACGTGGGACAGGAGCAGAACATCTTGGATTCGGTGGGAAGCTGTACGTGTATTTCCAAACCTATCTTCACGGTTCCGCCTCCGGTTTTATCATGTCGAAGTTTTTCTTCCATTCTTCCGCGAGGGAGAACAGAGCGTCCTCGTTCCAGTGGGCGGAAGCGAACTGGACTCCGATAGGCATTCCGTCTCCGTCGTAGCCGCAGGGGACGGACATGTGAGGAATTCCCGCAAGGTCGGGAGGACACGCAAACGTTTCCGCCCTGTACGTTTCCGTCGGAGTCATTTCGGAAATCTTTCCGAATTCCGGCGGCACGAAAGGCACGGTCGGGGTGAGTATCGCGTCGTACTTTTCAAAAACCGAGCGGTATCCGTCTATTACGTTCTGACGCACCATTTTCGCCTTTGTGTAGTAACGTTCTCTGTATCCGGACATGCCGGCCAAAGTTCCGAGAAGAATCGTGCGTTTTGTCTCCTCGCCGAAATATTCGGAACGGAAGGACGTGAAATAGTCGTCGAATTTCAGTGTCAGATCTCCGTCCTGTCTTCCGTATCTCATGCCGCAGTAGCATGCAAGACTTGCGGAAGCTTCCGCGGCGACTATGACATGGCATGCGGGAACCGCGTATTCTGCGAACGGCATTTCGATTCTTTCGACGGTTATGCCCATATCTTTGAGTTTTTCCGTGCTTTCCGAGAAAGCCTTTTTCACCGCCGGAGATACGCCGCGGTCCGCGTCTTCGGGAACTGCGATTTTTCTCACCGTTCCGTCTTTAAGTTCCGGCTGAATGCAGGACGCAGGGTCCTTCGCATCTTTTCCGGACATAATAGTTACGTATTTTCTCAAATCCGAGGCGTCGGCGGAAAACACCCCCACTTTATCCAGCGAGCTGCTGCAGCCTATGGTCCCGTATCTCGATATTCTTCCGTAAGTGGGAACGAATCCGTAAACTCCGCAGAAACTTGCGGGAAGGCATACCGAACCTCCTGACGAAACTCCGATCGATATCTGCCCGTCTATAAGCGCGGCGGCACAGGCCGCTCCTCCGGCGGAACCTCCGCAGGTTCTGTTCGGGTCGTAAGGATTCTTCGGAACTCCGAACGCGGAATTTACCGAAAAGTTTCCTAGACCGAATTCGTCCATATTCGTTTTCCCGATCAGCAATCCTCCCGCCTCTTTCATTCCGGAAACGGAAGTGGCATCGAACGGGGGACGGTATCCCTCCAGAATCCTGGAACCGCAGCAGGTTTCCGTACCTTCGGCGGCAAAACAGTCTTCCGCGGAGAAAATAAACTTATGATTTCCCGTTTTTTCTCCGCCGGTCAGCGTTCTGAACATCCGGTATTTTTCGTTTAGCAGGGAAAGATCCTTCGGAAAAGAACTCATAGGAGTCTGGGCCCCCTTACGTAGTTTTCGTAGGTGTTCATGTCTCCGAGAAGAACTTCCGGGTCGATTTCTTTGGACGGAACGTCTTCTCTGGTTACGTCGGCGACTTCCACCGGACCGATACCGAAGGTTTCGGATTCCGGTGCTCCGTCGAGCGCGGACAGGAATTCCAGTATTTCTTCCAAATCCCTGCCGAACTTTTCGAACTCTTCTTCGGTGAATTTGAGGTGTGCGCCTCTCGCGACTTTCTCCAAGATTTCTCTGTCCATTACAGACCCACACCTCAAAATATGCGATTTGATTTTAATATTTGCCCGTCGGCCGTCCGATGAGTATTATAGTATTCAGAGTGACGGCGCCCTTCTCGAACGTCAGTTCTTTACCGGCGTCTTTCAGGTATTTCCCCATGTCGATGCCGTAAGCGCTTACCGAATCGACTCTCTGAAGAGGGTATCTGCATTCCGCATCGGGATACGTGCACGTGCCGCAGTATCTGCATCCTCCGTCCCCCAGTATTTTTACCGGGGCGAAGGGACGTATCATATCCCCCGCACGTCTGGTACTGCCGATCATTTCGTCGGAAACGCGTCTGACGTCTTTGGCGTTTTTAGGATCTACAACATACCTTCTGCGGACAAGGTACGCCTCGGAATAACCTTTCAGAATTTCGGAGCACTCTTCGATACTGCCCGTTCCGGGAGGACAGCCCCAGTTCGTTCCGTAGCATCCGCATTCGTTTTTTTCGCACAGAGTCCTGAACTCTTCCGCTTCGGGGGAAGTTTCCGGTACCCTGGTTTTCAGAACTTCGAACCCCTCCGTCCTCAGTCTTTCGATAAATCCGTACATCTTTCCAAAGGTATCTTCCGACAGGGTTATATCGCTTTTCGGCGGCGGAGGGATTAATGATTTAAGCATGCAAACTTTACGACCGTTGATAACGATGGCAGATGCAGCATCCAACAAGAAACTGGCCACAGCCATGAAAACCATGGATGAAGGAGATTTCAAGAAAGCCTATTCTCAGTTCAAAAAACTCACCGACGAATTTCCGGACGATGCGGAATGCTGGTATGCCCGTGCCGAGTGCGGAAATTACGCGTCCGGAATGTTCGGCGCCAAAATCTCCGCCGACGAGATAATCTCCGCTTACGAGAAAGCCTGCGAACTGGATCCCGAGAACGTCGACTTCTACCAGTCCTACGGACTTTTCTGCATTTCTATCAACAAATTCGACGACGCGGAGAAACTGTACAACGAAGCCGCAGAGATGGACGAATCCAGGTCTTCCGCTCTTTATTCCGAATTCGCCATAGAGTATTACAACACGGTGCTTGCGGGATACGGGGAAATCATGGACGACCCCAAGGCGCGTGCTCCCTTTGCAAAGAAAGCCCTTTCGTACATGCTCAAAGCGCTGGATATGACGCCGGAAGAGGCAAAATCCCTGCTGGAATAAGCTTTCCGCTGCAACGGAATCAACAAAAAACTGCAGATAACAGAGATGGTAGCGAGGGGTCGATTTGAACGACCGGTCTCCGGGTTATGAGCCCGACGGGATATCCTGGCTACCCTACCTCGCTATACGTCGCTTTATTAGCCCTTAGTATATATCTTTTTGTACGGCCCCGGAAACGGGGTCGAAAACATCGCGAACGCGTGTTTTCAGAGGAATTTTTTCAGGAATTTCAGATCCTGGATTTTTCCTTTGATTTTGACTTTGCCCGTGACGTAAGCCCTCATGGGTCTGAGTTCGCCGTCTATGAGCGCATTCAGATGCTCGGGGGTCGATATGACCGTCACGTCGGGGGTTTCCGTTTTTTCTTCTTTGAATTCGGTTATCTTCGAATCTTCGAGTTTTATAGTGTACACTTCGGTACCAAGGTCCAAGAGGAATGTTTTCTTGAGATGTGCGATTTCGTTCCGCAGTTCCTCGTCTTTTTCGCTTCTTTCGTTGAACTGTTTCACGAGCCCGTCCAAACGTTCGTACATTGTCATGTAATCACCAATCGCTGATTTTTGTGTTGGCCGCAAGAGTCGTCAGATTTCTGACGGACTCCCAGGAACACCTGGTATTCGGAGGAGGAACCCCCTTTTCTTTAATCCATCTTTCTATGAAATCCATCGTGACTCTGTCGCTGGGGTATCCGCTTCCCACTGATTCTCCGAATTCTTCGGATATTTCCTTTATTCTCCGGTCCCTTATCACTTTGGCGACGATCGAAGCGGCGGAAACCACAGGATATTTATCGTCGGCTTTGTGTTCCGCGACGATTTTGAATCTGTTTCCGCATTTTCTCGAAAGACGCGAAGAAAACGCCGAGGTGTTTACATCAGGGCAGTCGGCGTAAACCAGACCGGAAGGAAGCTTTCCGACTGCTTCGGCGAACATATCGAGTTCGATTTCGTTGAGAGACATTTTCTTTCTCAGGGAATCGATCTCTTCGGCGGAAACTTCCAGGAACTCCGTTTCGTAATTACCGAATATTTTTTCGTAAAGAACTTCCCGTCTGTGCGGGGTGAGTTTTTTGGAATCCTTTACACCCATGCTCATCAGGTCTCCGTCGGAATCGGTTCTGACAATGGCCACCACGAGAGGCCCCATTACCGAGCCTCTTCCTGCCTCGTCTATGCCGCAGTAATTCACGGAACCACCGGTTACCCGATACTTGGTAACCGTATATACTTTAAGTCGGACGAGTTATACGATGCCGGCATGAATCTGAAATGCGACGTACAGTACGGGAAAACCGATTCCGAATTCAGGCTCACCCGTGTGGGCGTCACCGGAGTGAAAAAACCGGTAATGGTCAGGAGAAAAGGAGAGAAAAACGAGTTAAACAAGTCTCTCAACTGTAACATAGACATTTTTGTCGACCTCCCGGCCGAACAGAAAGGTTCCCACATGTCCAGAAACGTGGAGGTCCTCACCGACGTTGTGTCCGAGAGTCTGAACGAACCTGTATCCGGTTTGGAAAATATGGCGGCAGACATGTGCAGAAAGCTTTTGGATCATCACGAATATTCGCAGACCGCAAACGTCTCCATAAGCGCGGATTACTTCAGGCCCAGAAAAACTCCCAACGGGAGGGATACCTACGAAGTCTACAGACTTACCGCCGAGGCCGAAGCGGTACGCGGAAAGGGCGTGAGAAAAACCATCGGAGCAGAAGCCATCGGCATGACCGCATGTCCCTGCGCCCAGCAGACGGTTACCGAAATTCTCGGATGTTCCGGGGAGACGACGGTAATATCCCACAACCAGAGAAACGTCTGCTCCGCATCCATAACCATGGACGAAGATTTCGAAGTCGAAGCCGACGTTCTGATCGACATAATCGAAGAATCCTTCTCGTCGCCCACTTTCGAACTCCTCAAAAGAGAGGACGAAGGGAGAGTGGTCATAAACGCGCACACCAACCCGAAATTCGTGGAAGACGTTGTACGCGGAGTTCTCAGCAGGATAGTGGATAATTTCACGGAACTTCCGGACAATTCCGCGGTGGTCGTAAGAAGCGAATCCGAAGAGTCGATACACAAGCACAACGCATTCGCTCAGAGGGAGGCGACTCTCGGAGAGCTCAGAAAAGAAGCCGAATGAATCAGATCGGTTTCAGTTTTTTATCCAAAATCGAGATGTCGTCGACGTAAATACCGTCGGGAAGTTCCAGATCGTTGAGGCAGCCCACCCAGTAGACCACCACTCCGGGTCCGAAAATCTTCGTGTAGGGGATGAGCTGTTTTCTTGAGTTGTATCTGAATTCCACGTTGTCTCCGAAAGAGGCTTTGCTTTCGATCCAGAAGATTTTTTTCCCTTCGTACAGCATCGGCTCGTCCAGCAGACTGTCCGGCGTTTTCTCGAACTTTCCGCGCAGATCGTTTTCGGTTCTGTACGAAATTCCCTGTCCGTCCAGCCACCCTTCGAGGAGGGACTCTCCCCATACTCCCCTTTCTTTCTGTTTCGCGGTTCCGTAGGGCGAGTAAATAAGATCGTTCTCGGTGGCTTCCCTCAGTTCCCGGGCAGTCTCTTCGCTTTCCAGCAGTTCCGGGTTTCTGACGAATTCCCAGAACTGTTTTTTCGTCGCTCCGTCTTCCTGGAAAATCATCATGGCCGTGAGAATGGGCGGGAAACGCTGCCTGTCGGCAATCTGCATTATGGTCTTTCCCTTCTTCCAATCTCTGAGCATGTATTTTGCGTTCTTTTTCACCACGTGAAACCGTTTTTTGACATCCCTGGAAACCTTCTGGGTCAGGAGGGATTCGAGCATCCTTCTGTCGTATCCTTCGGCTTCCAGTCTGTTTACGTCCGCTGCGGTCTTCAGGCCGTTGTATATTTTTTTGTATTCTGTATAATCCATTTAATCAGCCGTTCAGGTTTTTTACCAAGTCTTCGGCGGCGGAAAGGACCACGTCCTTAACCATGGATACCGGAGGGCAGTAAGCGTTTTCGGCCGAAACGAGAAACTCGTCGGCGGTCATGCCCGCAATTATTGCGGAGGTTAGCCAGTTAATGCGTCCCACTATGTTCTCTCCGGCAACCATCTGGGCTCCCACAATGCGGCGGGAAGTGCCGTCGGCGATGATTTTCACGGAGAAATCTTTTCCTCCGGGCGAGTATCTGGCTCTTGTAAATCCCTTGGATTTTCCTTCGACGGTACGGATTCCGTACCAGGAAGCCAATCCCGACGAAAGTCCCGTTCCGGCGACGTACATGTCGTCCATAACGCTGATCCAGGGGCTGGCAGTGGGTCCGAAGATTCTGTTTCCGCCGGCTGCGTTGCATCCGGCGATTTCTCCCTGTTTAACTGCGGAAGAACCGAGCTGGCTCATCGTGGGTCCGGGTGCGGCGGCAGACTGGCACTGTATAAGGTCGCCTGCAAGGTAAATGTCTTTCACAAGGCGTCCGCGTCTGTAGGGCTGGAGAGTGGGCGATACGGCAACCGCGCCCAGCATTCCTATGTCGAATCCAAGCGCCTTGGGGATATCCAGGTTTGCGCGCACGCCGGTAGCAAAAATAACCATGCCGCAGGGATATTCCTTTCCTTTGGCCTTCACACCCGTGACCTCGTCTTTTCCGATTACGGCTTCCACGGGAGCTTCGGTGACTATTTCGACTCCTTTTTCTTCCATGTATTTTCTGACGCACAGTGCCACGTCGGAATCGGCTATGCGCGGAATCACCTGATCCATCATCTCGATGACGGTGACCTTTTTTCCGGCATTGACGAAAGCCACGGCCATTTCCAATCCGATGACTCCCGCTCCGGCAATCACGATTTTATCGGTTTTCTTCATGCGTTCCTGGATTTTTTTGCCGTCCGAGACAGTTCTTACGGTGAACGCACCTTCCAGATCGGTTCCCGGTATCGGCGGAACGAAAACTTTGCCGCCGGTTGCGATTACGAGAGAATCGTAACCGTATTTTTTCCCTCCCGCGGATACGGTTTTCTCTTCCGCATCCACAGAGTCGACTCTGAGTTTCGTCAGAACGCTGATGTTTTTCTCGCGTTTGTAGTACTCGGCATCATGCATTACGATGCTGTCCCAGTTGTTTTTTCCCTCCAATACCCAGGGTATTGCGCAGGGAGAATAGGCAATATCTTCGTCTTCGGTTATGACCGTGATTTCCGACTTTGCGTCGTGTTTTCTGGCAGACGATGCTGCGGTCATACCCGCCGCGCCGGAGCCTATAATCAATATCTTTCTAGCCATGTGGCTTACCGCTCCGTGGATGATACTGCGTATTATTAACGTTTCCCGGAATGCCGGCCGTATCGGGGCGGACGGTTCGGGAAAAGATATAACGGAGTTCGCGGTTGAAAGCGGACATGAAGCGCAGGATTCCTTCCGAACCGGAGGCGGTATGGAAAGAAAAGGATATGTCCAAAGGCAGAAAAGTGGATGCCATGGTTGCGATTATGCGTACAAGCGGATGCTGCTGGGCAAAAACCGGAGGCTGCACCATGTGCGGTTACAACAACGCTTCTTCGCCGGAAATTTCCGAATCGGATCTGATGAGCCAGATTGACGTAATCATGAAAAAATACAAAGGAGAGCCTTTTGTCAAAATATACACTTCCGGAAGTTTCCTCGACACGGAAGAAATACCCCTCAGGGTCAGAGACACGATTTTCGACAATTTTTCCGGATGCGAGCGCGTTCTTTTCGAATCCCGTCCCGAATTTGTCACCGAAGAAACGGCGGAATCCCTTCCGAAAAACACAACCGTGGCACTGGGTCTCGAAACTTCGAATCCGGAAATACTCGGGAAGGCAATCAACAAGGGATTCACGCCCGAAGAAAGCAGAGCGGCCGGCGAAATAATAAGGGACGCCGGTCTGGACGTCCGCACGTATCTGCTTCTCAAACCTCTGTACGTAACGGAGAGCCAGGCAATCGAAGATACGGTTGCTTCGGCTCTTTTTGCGGACGGTTATTCTTCCGAAATTTCCGTAAATCCGTTGAACGTTCAATACGGGACCCTGACCGAAAAGATGTGGAAACGCGGCGAGTTCAGACCCCCGTGGATCTGGTCTCTTCTGGAGGTGTTCGGACGCCTTCACGGAAAGACCATGGCGAGACTCATGTCGTCCCCTTCCGGAGGAGGCTCTAAGAGGGGAGTCCACAACTGCGGAGACTGCGACAGGAGGGCACTCGACGCGGTGGAGAAATATTCGTTCTCGCAGAACGCGGAAGACCTGAACGTCGAATGCATCTGCAGGGAAACGTGGAAAAACTATATCAGGGCCGAAAAAATACTCGGTACATCGGCCGATTTGGAAAGAGGGCTGATCAACAATCTGGCACTCAGGATGTAAAAGCATGACGGATTTCGACATTAAGAGAGGATGGGCAGGAAAAATCGAGAACGGCGGTCTGAAGAAAATCATGGAAGAAACTTTCGGAAACGTCGAAGCCGAAGGAAATATGCTGGTTTCGAAATACGGCGTTCTCGGAAGAATCGAAGCGGAAATGATTTCCAAAACCGTTCTGAGAGTGGATACGGTCAACAGGGAAGGGCCGATGAACGACGAAGAGATACTCGACACGAAGAGAAAACTCAACGCGTTTCTCGAAGCCGCCACCGGTTTCGACGTCAAGGCGCGCAAGAAGCGTGCCCAGGACAAAGCCAAGAAGGGGCTTCTTTAAACTTTTCTGCGCATTCGCGTCCCTATTAGGGGAGGCTGCGCACTCTTTATATATAACCTGGTTATACCAACGGCTAGATTGGACAATATAATGTCCGACCAGACGCTCTGGGCTATGCTTCGGCATCCCAGGTTCGCCCGGAAAAAACACGTTATGGGGTCGAACGGGCGTCACGGCCGGATGTTTAAAGCGTTCGTCTGTAAAGACAGCGAGGATAGCAGAGACACCCTCGCAGGTACGTGAAAATATGCCACAGAGAAGACACCCCAGAAGGGGATCGATGGGGTACGGCCCCAGAAAAAGAGCTCAGTCGCAGAGGCCGGTGCTGGACTCCTGGCCCGAAGCAAAAGGCGCTCCCAAGATTCAGGGATTCGCAGGATACAAGGCCGGAATGACCCACGCCTTCGTCCTCGACAAGAACCAGAAGAGCACGACGGCGAGGATGGAGGTTCAGACGCCCGTAACGGTCGTCGAAGTTCCGCCCATGAAGGTAGCTGCGGTCAGATTCTACGAAAACAGCACCCTCGGCCTCAAAACCGCGGGCGAAGTGTGGGCAACCGACCTTGACCCCCTGCTCGAGAAGAAGATGAGCGTGCCCAAAGGCCACACCGAAGAATCTTTTGCGAGATATGACGGACTGGATATCGAGGACGTGCGCGTTCTCGCATACACACAGCCCAAACTCGTCACGGGAGTTCCCAAGAAAGTGCCCGAACTCATGGAACTGAGAATCGGCGGCGGAACAATCGACGAGAGGGTCGCCTACGCCAAAGGGATTCTCGGAAAAGACGTAACAATCACCGATTTCGCTCCCGAAGGAGCGCTGGTCGACGTCATAGCGGTGACCAAGGGAAAAGGATTCCAGGGCGCAACCAAGCGCTGGGGAATCAAGCTGCTTTCCCACAGGAACAGCAAACACCGCCGCATGATCGGAAACCTGGGGCCCAAGAGACCCGGATACGTAAGGGGAACCGTCCCCATGGCGGGTCAGATGGGTTACCACCAGAGAACCGAATTCAACAAGAAAATCATAAAAGTCGGAGAAGAGGGAGCCGAAATCAACCCCAAGGGCGGATTCCTCAACTACGGAGAAGTCAGGAACACTTACGTTCTCGTGCACGGCTCCGTTCCCGGACCGACAAAGAGAATAATCAGATTCAGGGACGCCTCGAGGCTCCCGAAGAAAGTGGACACCGAAGCGCCCGAAGTGACCTACGTGTCCACCGAATCCAAACAGGGGGCATGAAGATGAAGCAGACAAACGTCTACAGTATCAACGGAGAAGTTTCCGGTAAAATCGATGTTCCCGCGGCATTCGAGACGGTCTACAGACCCGATATCATAAAGAAAGCCGTGCTCGCGGCTGCCGCCAACGGAAGACAGCCCTACGGTCCCGCCAGAGGAGCCGGAATGAGGCACTCTGTCAGCACCTGGGGAAAAGGACGCGGAGTTTCCCGTGTCCAGAGGCTCAAGGACGGCAGAAAGGGAGCGGAATCGCCCAACAACGTCTCCGGACGCAGAGCGCACCCCCCGATGCCCGAGAGAAAGTGGGAACACAAGATAAACAAAAAAGAACTCGCGATTGCCCGCAGATCCGCACTCGCCGCCACCGGCGACGCCGTCTGCGTGAAAGAACGCGGCCACAAGTTCGACGACAGCGTTTCTTTCCCGATTGTCGTGGAAGACGCTTTCCAGAACATTTCGTCCACGGCGGAAGTCGCCGAATTTTTCGACAAAATCGGAATAGGATACGACGTGGAACGCGCCAAAGACGGAACCAAAATACGCGCGGGTAAAGGAAAGATGAGGAACAGAAAATACCGTGTTCCCGTTTCCGTGCTCGTAGTGGTCTCCGACAGGGAAGTTCCCGTGTTCAAGGGAGCGTCCAACCTTGCGGGAGTCGAGGTGGAATCCGTCAGAACGCTCAACACGGGTATTCTCGCACCCGGAGGAGACGCGGGAAGACTCACAGTTTACACCGAGTCTGCCATCGCCGAGATAGGAGGATGGGTACAATGAGGCAGAGCGACGTTCTTATCAGGCCCCATGTGACCGAAAAGTCGATGAACCACACTTCCGGAACTTCCGCACAGGATTTCAAAGACGGAAACAGAATCGAGTTCATCGTTCACAGAAAGGCAGACAAGCAGACCATAAAGACGATCTTCGAAGAGCGTTTCGAAGTCAAAGTCGACAAAGTATGGGTAAGAATCGAAAAAGACGGCAAGCACGCCATCATCAAACTGGCGGACGGTTATTCCGCCGAAGATGTGGGCATGAGGGTCGGTATATTCTGAGGTGAGACGAATGGGAAAAAGACTTAGGACACAGAGAAGAGGACGCGGAACGCCCCTCTACCGCTCACCCAGCCACAGGCACGTGGATGATGTCAGACTTCCTTCCATGAGCGAAGGAACGGGAACCGTCAAAGATCTGATACAGGCCCCCGGAAGAACCTGTCCTCTCGCAGTGGTGGAGTTCAACGGAGTAAACGACTACCAGCTTGCGGCCGAGGGAATGAAAGTCGGACAGACGGTTACCGTGGGCGGCAGCGAAATCCGCTCCGGAAACATCACGCTGCTTTCGGAGATTCCCGAGGGAACTCCGGTGCACAACGTCGAAGGCATACCGGGAGACGGAGGAAAGTTCGTCAAAACGGCGGGAACTTCGGCGACGGTCGTCAGCAGAGGCGAATACGTTGTTCTGCAGATGCCTTCCGGGGTGCTCAAAGAGTTCCACCCCAACTGCCGCGCCGCCATAGGTATAGTGGCAGGAGGCGGAAGAGTGGAGAAACCCCTGGGTAAAGCCGGAGCAAACGCACTGGCGCTCAGATCCAGATCAAAGGCGAACTTCCACACCAAGGGAGTGGCCATGAACGCGGTGGACCACCCCCACGGCGGAGGAAGCCATCCCCATGTGGGAGGACCCAACTGCCAGAGGAGAACCGCTTCTCCCGGACAGAAAGTCGGTTTCATCGCCAAAAAGAAAAATAAGAAGGGCAGGAGGTAATCGATATGGCAAAAGTAAAGATACAGGGATCCGCGAAAGCATCCAGGCGCAGGACGAGAAAGAAAGCGTCGGCGATCCAGGCGAGGAGAAAGAAAGAGTTCCTCTACCGCGGATTCACGATGGACGAACTTCTCGCCATGCCCTTCGACGAGATACTCGGACTTCTGCCCTCCAGGGCCAGAAGGACCTATCTCCGCGGTCTCAACTACGAACAGCAGCTTCTTTTCGACGAGCTTTCGAAATCGGACAAAAAGGTCAGAACGCACCGCAGAGACCTTCCGATCGTACCGCAGTTCGTCGGAAAAACGGTATCCGTGTACAACGGAAAAGAATTCAAGGACGTGGAAATAAAACCGGAAATGATCGGCCACTTCCTCGGAGAGTTTGTCATGAACAGGAAAGAACCCCAGCACTCCGGACCCGGAGTCGGTGCAACCAGGTCTTCGAAGTTCATGCCGCTGAAGTGAGGTGAAAAAAGATGAATTCAGGATATACGGCAGAATCCGATCCGGACATCTCCGCGAAAGCGGTGGGAAGAGACATACCCGTCTCCCCGAAGTTCGCCCGCGAAGTGGTGGGAATGATCCGCGGAAAGAAAGTGGAGGACGCCACGGTTATGCTTGAAGAAGTCATCGCTCTCGAGAGAGCGGTGCCTCTGAAAAGATACAACAAACGCGTCTCCCACAAACCCGGTACGGGACCCGGGAGATACCCGGTGAAGGCGGCGAAAGCGGTTCTTTCGGTTCTCGAAAGCGCCTCTTCCAACGCCGAGTACAAAGGACTTGACGCGTCCAACATGTTCATCGCAACGATTTCCGTTTCCAGGGGCACGGTCATAATGGGCCGCATGCCCAGAGCCCAGGGAAGGGCCACTCAGTGGAATCAGGAAACCGTGAACATAGAAGTGATATTAGAGGAGGAAGAGTGAAATGGCATCCGAGAGAAAGTTTGTCACCGAAAACATACGCAGGGTCCTCCTCAAAGAGTACCTGATGAAGGAAATCAGCCGTGCCGGTTTCGGCGGGCTCCAGGTTCAGAGAGTTCCCAACGGAACCCGCGTGGAGCTTACCACCGAAAGGCCCGGTCTGGTCATCGGAACTCGCGGAAGGACCATCAAAGCTCTGACCGCAGCCATCAGCAACGATTTCGGATTCGAGAATCCGCAGATTGAAGCCATCGAAGTTGAAAACGCCAACCTTAACGCCCAGATTATGGCGGAAAAGCTTGCGTTCTCTCTCGAGAGGGGATGGCACTTCCGCAGGGCGGGGCACTCCACCGTGCGCAGAATCATGGATTCCGGCGCCAGGGGATGCCACATTATCCTTGCCGGAAAACTTACCGGTCAGAGACACAGAACAGAGAAGTTCAAAGAAGGCTACATCAAGTTCTGCGGCGAACCCAGCGAAAAATTCATACACAGAGGTTTCGCCGTCGCAAAACTCAAGATGGGAGTCATAGGAGTCACCGTCGAAATCATGGACAGGGATTCCAAACTGCCCACCGACATCGTGATAGCCAGCAAGACCGAGGCTTACGAACTTCTCCCCGATCTGTTCAAGGCGGAATCCGTCGAGGAACCCGCCGCGGAAGAACCGGTTGCCGAAGAACAGGCTGTCGAAGAGCCTGCCGGGGAGGTGCAGTGATGGCATCCCTCAGGCCCTCCGACATAAGGAACATGACCGACGAAGGGCGCAACCAGAAGCTCAAGGAGCTCCGTGACGAACTTATGCACGAGAGGGGAGTTTCCGCTACCGGCGGAGCACCCACCAGCCCCGGAGCCATCCGTGCGCTCAGAAGGAACATCGCCCGCATTCTGACTATCCAGAAGGAGGAGGAAGAAATCTGATGGGAGGAATCTGTCCGGTTTGCGGACTTCCCAGCGAGCTGTGCATGTGCGAAGAAATCGCACGCGGACAGCAGAGCGTCAGGATATCGGTGGACAGCCGCAGATACGGCAAAATGGTCACCGTTATCGACGGGATTGACGAGAACGACATCAACATCGCGGACCTGGCCAAACAGCTGAAGAACAAATGCGCCGCCGGAGGAACATACAAAGACGGACGCATCGAACTTCAGGGCGACCACAAAAAGAAAGTAAAAGCGGTCCTCGAGGAGATGGGATTCACAACGGAAGTAAGATGAATGAAGAGGGCGGAAATCGTGAGAGCTGAACTTATCGGATTGGAAGTGACGGTGCTGTCCGCACCGTATTCGGGAATAGCCGGCAGAGTGGTGGACGAAACAAAAAACACGTTCGTCATAGAATCCGCCGGATCCGAAAAAATGGTACCCAAGCCGGGAAACGTGTTCAGATTCGTCACGGAAGAAGGAACCGCGGACCTTAACGGTTCGGACATCCTCTTCAGGCCCGAGGACAGAATCAAAAAAGCAAGGTGATTAATATGACAGCCAGAAACATCGGAATCAACGTAAAGGCTCCGGAGACCGAGTGCTCCGACCCGGACTGCCCCTTCCACGGCACGCTCCCCGTAAGAGGCCAGATAATCGACGGCGTTATCGCATCGGTCAAAATGGACAAGACTGCGGTCGTCGAGCGCACTCTTACCAGATACAACAAGAAATACGAAAGATACGAGAAGAGGACGAGACGCTATTCGGCCCACCTTCCCCCGTGCATGCATTTGGAGGCCGGAGACAAGGTGACCATAATGGAGTGCCGCCCGATCTCGAAGACCGTGGCTTTCGCGGTCATCGAAAAGAAGGAGTGAAGCCGGAATGAAAGGAATATCCGGAAATCAGACCAGAGGATTCATCGTCGGATCGCGTCTCAACGTCATAGACAATACCGGCGCCAAGGTCATCGAAATCATAGCGGTGCCGGGATACCACGGCGTTGCCAGGAGAGTCCCCTCCGCGGGAATAGGCGACCTGGTCATGGCATCCGTCAAGAAAGGAACTCCCCAGATGAGGAGACAGATCGTTTACGCCGTAATCGTCCGCCAGAAGCGCTCCATAAGGCGCCCCGACGGAATCATGGTGTCTTTCGAAGATAACGCGGCGGTAATAACGACGGAAACCGGCGAAACGAAAGGTACGGACATAAAAGGTCCGGTGGCCAGAGAGGCGGCCGAAAGATGGCCCCGCGTATCTGCCACGGCAAATACGATTGTGTGAGGCGGAAGAGATGAAAAGCAGCAAAGCAAGGGTACAGAGAAAGAAGCAGTACAATGCTCCGGCCCACACCAGAAGAAAAATGCTTTCGGCCCACCTGAGCGACGACCTCCGCGACAAATACGGAGTGCGCACCGCCAGAGTATGCAAGGGCGATACCGTCGTGATTCTCAGAGGAAACGAAGACATCCGCGGAATCGAAGGCAAAGTTCTCGAAGTATTCACCGACACCGGAAGAGTTTCGGTGGAAGGAATAACAATAAATCAGGCAGACGGGACCGCCACCGCGCGCCCCGTACACGCATCCAACCTGGTCATCGTCAAAATCAACGACGAAGACAAATGGAGGATGGACGCCCTGGAAAACAAGAAGGAGGCTAAACAATGAGCGACCACATGAAAAGACTGGCGGCTCCGAGAAGCTGGCCCATCAAAAGAAAGGCCAGCATCTGGGTCGCCAAGCAGTCTCCCGGAGCCCACTCCGTGGAGGCCAGCATGCCCCTGGTAACTCTTCTCAGAGATATGCTCGGGGTCTGTGACACCGCGAGGGAGGCCAAGAGGATCGTCGGAAACCGCGAAATTCTGGTAAACGGAAAACCCGCGAAAAACCCCAAGATGCCCGTCGGAATAATGGACGTCGTCACCATACCCAAGATGAACGCCCACTACCGCATCCTCCTGACCGACAAAGGAAAACTGACCGCAACGGCCATCGAGGAAGAGAATTCCGGCTGGACCCTGTGCAGGGTCGAAAACAAGACCGTGGTAAAAGGCGGGAAATATCAGATCAACCTCAGCGGCGGAAGGAACATCGTTCTCGACGGAAACGACTACAAAACCGGAGACACCCTCAAGCTGGGTCTGACCGACAACAAGGTTCTCGGCCACTACAAACTGGAATCGGGAGCATCCGCCCTCATCATCGAAGGAATCCACGCCGGTTCGGCGGAAACCGTTTCGGAATACACCCCCACCATGGGTAACGGCGCCAACGTCGTGATTTTCGAAGACGGTACCAGCACGGTCAAGAAGAACGTCTTCATAATAGGCGGCAAAAAGCCCGAAATCAAACTTCCGGAGGCGTCCCAATGACCATGAAGGACATCTCCATCGAAAAGGTGGTAATCAACGTAGGCGTCGGCGAAGCCGGCGAGAGACTCGTTAAAGCTCAGAAAGTTCTGGAAATGGTTACCGGTCAGAAACCCGTTCAGACCGTATCCAAAACCGTCAACAGAGACCTGAGCATACGCGTGGGAATGCCTATCGGATGCAAAGTCACCCTCAGAAACGAAAAGGCCGACGGGTTCCTCAGACAGGCTCTGTCCATCAGGGAAAACCGTATACACAACTATTCTTTCGACAAAGAGGGCAACATGTCTTTCGGAATATCCGATTACACGGATTTCGAGGGCATGAAATACGATCCCGAAATAGGAATATTCGGAATGGACGTCAGCGTGGTCTTCACCAGGCCCGGCAGAAGAATCGAGCGCAGAAAACTGATGTCCAGAAAGATACCCAAAAGCCAGCGCGTGAACAGAGAAGAAGCCATGCAGTTCATGGCCGACAATTACGAAGTGAAGGTGGTCTGATGAAACCGAAGAAGAAATACGGCAGAATCGAGGGATGCACCCGTTGCGGACGCAGAAGGGGCATCATAAGAAGATACGGCATGCATCTGTGCCGCCAATGTTTCAGAGACATGGCTCCGGAGCTGGGCTTCAAGAAATACTCGTGAGGTGAACAGATGCAGAGCGATCCACTCAACGACGCAATGTGCGTCATGAAAAATGCAGCGACGAACGGAAAGAACGAGTGCACGATTTCCCTGTCCTCCAAACTCATAGGCCGCGTGCTGAAAGTTATGCAGGATCACGGATACATAAACCAGTTCGAGTACGTGGAGAACGGAAAAGCAGGCGAATTCCGCGTCATGCTCAAAGGAGCGATAAACAACTGCGGCGTGATTAAGCCCAGGTATTCGGTCAAAATAGCGGACATAGAGAAATACGAAGCGAGGTACCTCCCCGCCCAGGATTTCGGTCTTCTCATAATGACCACAACCGCCGGAGTAATTACCCAGGACCGCGCCAAAGAGCTGGGAATCGGCGGAAAACTTCTTGCTTACGTATATTGAGGAATAAGAATGACAATAGCAGGGATAATCGAAAGAACCATCGCCGTCCCCGAAGGAGTCTCCGTCACTCTTGACGGAACGACTCTTACGGTCAAAGGACCCAAGGGGGAACTGAGCAGAAACTTCGCACACCCCAGCGTAGCAGTCGCAGTCGCAGACGGCCATGCGGTCGTCAGCTGCGAGTACCCCAAGACCCAGGAGAAGGCGATGGTGGGAACCTTCGCCGCCCACATCAGGAACATGATCCACGGGGTCACCGAAGGGTACACCTACGGAATGAAAGTGGTATACTCCCACTTTCCGATGAAAGTTACCGTCAAAGGCGACCAGGTCGAGATAGGAAACTATCTGGGAGGTCACGCAATGCGCTACGCGGATATCGTCCGCGGATGCAAGGTCAAAGTCAACGGTGCGGACATAACCATCGAGGGCATTGACATCGAGGCGTGCGGACAGACCGCGGCCAACATCGAAAGGGCGACCCAGAGGCTCGGATTCGACAAAAGAACGTTCCAGGACGGAATATACATCGTCCACAGATCCCACAAGGTGAAAGAATGACCGTGAAGAATTTCAGCGACCTTCCGGGCTTCAAGGACGAAAACCTGGCAGAGCTCAAATCCATGGGCATCACCGACATCCAGGGACTCGCCGAAGCGCTTAACGACGAAGGCAAAATCAAAGAAGTAATCAAGAACCTTTCCGGAGTAGGCCCCAAGACCGCCGAAAAATGGAGAGGTCTTTTGGAAACGGCCGAAGCTCCCGCCAAGCCCGAAAAAGTTCCCGAAGCGGAAATCGTGGAGACGGAAGGAACGGACGTTTACGAGGTCAAGGCCAAACCCGAGCTTGACGAGGAAACCGCCGACGGTCTCGCCAAAAGGGCAATCATAAGCGGCCGCCGCCCCGCCTTCAAGAGGCAGGAGTGGTTCAGATACTCCAAGCTCGGAGAGAAATGGAGAAGGCCCAAGGGAAGACACTCCAAGATGAAGAGAAACAACAAACAGCGCCCGCCGGTCGTGGACGTAGGATTCCGCGGACCCGCCGCCGTAAGGGGACTCCACCCCTCGGGTTTCTCCGAAGTACTCGTCCACAACGTCGACGGGCTGGAGGACATCGACCCCAAGGTTCAGGCAATACGCATAAGCGGAACCGTCGGAACCAAAAAGAGAATAGCAATCGAAGACAGAGCCGATGAACTGGGCATAAGAGTTCTCAACAGGATGGTGTGAACATGTCCGATCTGAGAAACCAGAGAAGAATGGCATCCGAAATTCTCAAATGCGGAGAAAACAGGGTGTGGATGGACCCCGAAAGAATGGACGACATAGCCGACTGCATCACCCGCTCGGACATCCGCGTGGCGATAAACGCCGGCATGATCAAAGCCAAAGCCAAAGAAGGTACTTCCAGGGGAAGAATCCGCTATGCCGCCGTCCAGAAGTCGTCGGGCAAGAGGAAAGGTCCCGGAAGCAGAGAGGGAACCGCCAACGCCAGGGTTAAGGACAAAGAACGCTGGATTGCCGTCATAAGACCGATCCGCGACGAACTCAAAACCCTGAGAGACGAAGGAAAAATCACCCCCTCCACTTACAGGCTGTTCTACAGGAGGGCCAAAGGAGGCCAGTACAGGTCCCGCAGGAACCTCAGGCAGCACATGATCAGCGGAGGATACCTCAAGGAGGAGGAGAACTGATGGCAACAGGACCCAGATACAGAGTGCCCTTCCGCAGAAGAAGGGAAGGACGTACCGATTACTACGTCCGCCGCAAACTTCTCACCGGCCGCGAGGTAAGAGCGGTGCTCAGGCGTTCCAACAGAAACGTCAGCATCCAGTTCGCCGAGTTCGGTATGGAAGGAGACAGAATACTGGCCGCTGCCAGCACCAAGGACCTGCGCGCCATGGGATGGGAACACTCGTGTTCTTCCATTCCCGCGGCCTATCTCGCCGGATATCTGGCGGGTAAGAGAGCGGTTGCGCAGGGCATAGAATACGCCGTCCTCGACCTGGGAATGCAGAATCCCAGAGCCGGAGGCGTGCTCTTCGCCGCGGTCGCCGGAATGTGCGACGCAGGCATCGAGATTCCCCACGGGGAAGATGTTTTCCCCTCCGAGGACAGACTCAGGGGAGAACACATCGGAGACGGCCTCGGAAGCGCCGTCGACAGCATGAAAGAAAAAATGGAGGCTGAATGAATATGGTCGACTGGATTCCCAAAACAAGACTGGGCCAGATGGTCCTTAACGGGGAGATCACAACCATGAGCGACGCTCTGGCAACGAAACTGCCCCTCCGCGAAGCGGAAATCGTCGATATCCTGCTTCCCGACCTCAAAGACGAGGTCATCGACCTGAACATGGTTCAGAGGATGACCGACTCGGGAAGGAGAGTAAGGTTCGCCGCCACCTGCATAGTCGGAAACGGCGACGGATTCGTAGGAATCGGAAGAGCCAAAGGAAAGGAAGTCGGACCTTCCATCAAGAAGGCCATCGACAACGCGAAACTGAACCTCATCGAAATTAAAAGAGGATGCGGTTCCTGGGAGTGCGGATGCGGAACGCCCCACACTCTGCCTTTCGAGATATCCGGTTCCACCGGTTCCGTTTCCGTGTTCATCAAACCCGCTCCCCGCGGCATCGGACTCGCGGTGGGCGACGTTGCGAAGAGCCTTTTGGTGATGGCAGGAATAAAGGACGCGTGGGGATTCGCCCGCGGAAACACCAAAACCAAGGTCAACTACGCCATGGCGACCTTCGAAGCCCTCAGAATGACCGCTTCGATGAGAGTCACCGACGAACAGGCGGAAAAACTGAACATCGTTTCCGGACCGGTGGGTCTCGCCGAGGCCGAAAGCGGATTTACGGAGGAGGAGTGAAATGGCATACGCCGTTATCAGAGTCCGCGGACAGCCCGACGTTAATCACGACATAAAGCACACCATGATGCTGCTGGGACTCAACAAAGTGAACCACTGCGCCATAGTTCCCCAGAACGATTCCACCGAAGGAATGCTGCAGAAAATCAAGGATTACTGCACCTGGGGCGAAGTGGACGCGGAAACGCTGACCGAAATGATCTCCCGTCGCGGAAAAACCGAGGGAGGAGGGGATTTGGACGACGAGTTTCTCAAGGCCAACTCCCAGTTCGCCAGCGCCGCCGAACTCGCGGAAGCGATACTGAACAACGACTGCAGACTCAGGGACGTGGACGGCGCAAAGCCGCTGTTCCGCCTGCATCCGCCGGTAAAAGGTTACGAGGGGATCAAACGTCCCTTCTCGACCGGAGGAGCCCTCGGATACAGAGGCGCGGAAATAAACGCCCTGATCAAGAGAATGCTGTGAGGGATAAAGATGCCAAGCAGAACCAAAAAGATGAGAGGATCCAGAACCCACGGCCGCGGTAAGAAAGCCGGACGCGGAGCAGGTCTCATTGGAGGCCGCGGAAGGGCGGGACTGAGCAAGACCGGAAAGATCTACATGTTCAAACACGAACCCCAGCTCCTCGGAAGGTACGGATTCAAGAGGCCCATGTGTCTCAGCGTTTCCGATTTCACCATAAACGTGGCCGAACTCCAGGAGCGTATGGACGATTTCATCGCAAAAGGATTTGCCACCAAAGACGGTGATTCCTACTCGGTGAACCTTACCGAAGCGGGCTACGACAAGCTTCTCGGCAACGGGAATATTGATGTAGCAGTGAAGGTTACGGTAGCACGTTCGTCGGAAAAAGCTCGCATAAAGATCGAAGCTTCGGGCGGCAGTATTTCCGAGTGAAGTCCGAGAGGAATAACGGATGGAAGACAGACCGAGCCTACTGTACAAGGTAAAGCCGGTGGCTGACAGGCTGCCGTCCGTACAGCGTCCGGAGGGACATGTACATTTCAGAACGAAGATGATGTGGGTCATCGTCGTTCTGGTGCTTTACTTCGTGATGACCAACGTGTACGTGTACGGACTGGACCAGGGCAAAACCCTGGACCTGTTCGCGCAGTACAGAACAATAATGGCCGGAGCATCCGGTACCATTCTTCAGTTGGGTATAGGCCCCATAGTCACCGCTTCCATCATAATGCAGCTTTTCGTCGGAGCCAAGATAATCAAACTGGATCTGACGAAAAAAGACGACAAAGCATGCTACCAATCGGTCCTCAAGCTTCTCGTAATAGTCATGATAATCGTGGAGGCCACCCCCCAGGTGTTCGGTTACCTGGTGCCCTCTTCAGGACTTATCGAGAAAACGAGCGCGGGATGGGCCAAAGTCATAATCATAGCGCAGCTCTGCGTCGGTTCGTACATCGTATTTCTTATGGACGAGCTGGTTTCCAAATGGGGAATAGGCAGCGGTATCTCGCTGTTCATAGCCGCGGGAGTTGCGGAATCCCTGTTCACGGGAGCCCTTAACTGGAATCCCGTGTCGGAGAGCGCGGCGGTAAGCCTCAACAATCCTCCGGCGGGAACCATTCCCAAAGCGATATACATACTGATGAACACCAACTCGGCCGAAATGTCGGCCTGGGGTTACGAAGCCATATTCCTGGGCGAGCCCAACTCGATGGTGGCGCTGATATGTACGCTGATAGTGTTCTTCGTGGTGGCCTATCTGGAGTCCACGAGAATCGAACTGCCGCTGTCCCACGGAAGTGCCAGAGGCGCCAGGGGACGCTACCCCATCAAGCTGCTCTACGCAAGCAACATTCCGGTCATACTCATGTCGGCGCTGCTTGCGAACGTAAGCATGTTCGCACTGCTCTTCTATACCAACGATTTCCTGAGCGGAGTTCCCCTTCTGGGACACAACGATCTGCTGGGTTACTTCGAAGAAGGGTCGACTTCCGCAACCGGAGGTCTTGCCTGGTATCTGTCGGCGCCGACGGGACTGTCTTCCTGGCTGTTGCCGATGATCAACCCTGCAGCCTACGGAAACGGCCACGGAATAATATCCAACCTGTGCCACGTGGCCATCTATGCGTCGATAATGATTGCGGGTTCGATTTTATTCGCCAAATTCTGGGTACAGACCACCAATCTGGGTTCGGAGGCGGTCGCAAATCAGATTCAGAAGAGCGGTATGCAGATTCCCGGTTTCCGTAAGGATCCCAGAGTTCTGAAGAGGGTTCTGGACAGATACATACCCACGATTACCGTGCTTTCGGGTGCACTGGTCGGTGCCCTTGCGGCTTTCGCCGACATGCTGGGTACCACCGGAAACGCCAGCGGTACGGGTGTGCTTCTTACGGTAGGAATCATAATAAAGCTTTACGAAGCCATAGGGCGTGAACAGATGATGGAAATGAACCCCATGCTGAGAGGCTTCTTCGGAGGCGAGTGAAATGGCTAATCCCGGAAGTCCCGATTCTATGAAAAATTCGATGGAAGGCATGCCTCCCATGTCCAAGACCACGCTGCTGGGTATGCTGTTTACCCTGGGACTGATGTTTGTTCTCCTGAGATTCAGGGCAGAAGTGGGAAAGTATCTGAACTATGTGTTCCAATACGTCGATTTCGGGGGATTGTACCCCGTCACCACGCTGATACTTATGGGTCTCATAATGACGTCGCTCAGCAGTATCATAAGATCTCTCCTGACGGATCCTCTTAAAATGGCGAGATCCCAGCACATTCAGAAGGAGTTCAACGCCGAGATGAGGAAGGCCAGGATGGAAAACAACCTGTACAAGCTCAAGAAGCTGGGAGAACAGCAGCCTCAGATGATGGCAGCTTCCATGGAGTCTAGCCAGGATCAGATGAAAATCATGCCGCTGACGATGGTAATCGTCATACCCATTTACACGTGGGTCTGGTACTTCATAGAAAACACTGCGGTATCGACGATCATCAACGTCCCCTGGGCAGTCGTCAATCTTACCCAGTCCTTCGTACTCCCCGTATGGATTCTGATATACACTCTGATAAGCATACCCATCGGACAGCTGATCAACAAAATCATAAGATATCTCCTGCTGAGCAGACGCTTGGCGGAATTGGACGCCGAAGAGCGGCAGGCAACGGTCTGATGAGAATTACCATCAGCGGTCCTCCCGGTTCCGGCAAGACCACCGCATGCAGAAACCTTTCCGAAGCTTTGGGATACGAAGCCGTGGTTTTCGGCAGTCTGTTCAGGCAGAAGGCGGCGGATATGAACATATCTGTTGCCGAACTTGGAAAGATGGCGGAACAGAATCCGGAGATAGACAGGGAAATAGACTCTGAAATTCTCAGAATAGCCGAGTCCAACGAAGACATTATTCTGGAATCGAGACTTTCCGCCTATCTCACCAAAAGAAACGGAATCGATGCTTTCAGAATACTCATCCGCGCAAGTCCCGAGGTGCGGGCGGAGCGCATATGCGGCAGGGAATCCTGCGGTTACGATACCGCATGCACGGAAACCGCCGAACGCGAGAAATCGGAAGCCAAACGGTACATGAAATATTACGGCATAGATTTGGGGGATCTGAGCGTTTACGATCTGATTGTCGATACCGACAATCTCGCTCCGGAACAGGTTACCGCCGTAATTCTCGGAGCTATAAATGACAGAATGGCTGGTTAAAGACCCGGACACCCTTCAGGACAGATGGGGTAAAAGACCGTCGGACCGTACCACAGGGGAACTTTTGGAAGCGGGAGTAATAGTTCTGGACAAACCCCGCGGCCCCACTTCCCACCAGGCGGCCGCATGGGCCAGAGACGCTCTTCATACCGAAAGAATAAGCCACGGAGGGACTCTCGACCCGAAAGTCAGCGGTGTCCTTCCCGTAGTCACGGGAAAGGCGGTGCGTCTGACGGACGTTCTTCTTTCCTCGGACAAGGAATACGTATGTTCGATGAGGCTCCACGGAGACAGGGACGGTAAGGAAATAAGGAAAGTGTTTTCCGGGTTCGAAGGTACGATACGGCAGACGCCTCCGGCGCGTTCTTCGGTAAAAAGAAAGCCCAGGACGCGCACCGTAAAGGAATTGGAAATATTGGAAATCGAAGGCAGGGACGTTCTTTTCAGAGTATCCTGCGATGCCGGGACCTACATACGCACTCTCTGTACGGATATCGGAGATGCGCTGGGATGCGGCGCAAATATGGCGGAACTGCGGCGCACCCGTTCGGGAAGAATGACCGAAAAAGACGCGGTAAGTCTTCAGGACCTGAGGGACGCATACATGTTCTGGCAGGAAAAAGGAAGGGAAAACTGGCTGCGCAGTATGGTGAAACCCGTCGAGTATCTTACCGAACCGCTTCCGAAAATAGTAGTCAAGCCGACTGCGGTCGATGCGGTCTGCCACGGCGCGGATCTGACCGTTTCGGGAATCCATAAACTGGAAAAGGGAATCAGAAGAAACTCCGTCGCTGCGATGGTCACCGCAAGAGGCGAACTGATCGGAATAGGAAAGACGATTATGTCTTCTCCGAAAATCATGGCTTCGGAAAAGGGCACGGCGGTGAAAACCGAAAGGGTAATTATGGAACCGGGACATTATCCCAAGATGTGGAAATTCTCTACGGATTTACACTGAGAACCCAAAATCTAATAACGACCAACGGTTAAGGTCAGAGAGATAAAATGGCATTGTTTTCCGGAAAAAAGACCGTGTTCGGACCCGAGGTTATTTCGGTGGGAGAATTCGATCCCGAAGCCGATGGAGGGTACAGGAACGTAATCTGCACCCGGATCGAAGTAAAACCCAAACGTCATCTTTTCGTAAAAGTGAAGTCGGATTTCCCGGTGGACCTGGCTGTGCTGAATCAGCGCGGACAGCCCATAGGTCACAAAGACGGAGTGACCGATTACACCCTGGGACCGATTTCCACCGAGGACTGGACGGAAATGGGATTCATTCTGGGTCTGTTCAGAGGGGACAAGGCTAAGGCGGAAGTCGAAGCCTGGATGGAGAGGAAATGAAACACAAACTGGAGAAGGGGAACAAAGGAGCGTTTTGGTCCACCAGAATGTCGTCCGAACTGAGTCTCGTCAGGAAGTCCGACAGGAACATCGTTCTTCTAACCGTCATATCTCTCATTCCGTGCATCATTGCTTATTATTTTCTTTCGGAGACGGGAAAGTACGGTACGTACGATCTGATTCCGATTCTGACTATGCCTCTGTTCTTCGCCGGAGTTCTGGTGTACGTGGGACAGAAGAGATGGAAGCAGTTTCTCGTAATATTGGTGATAACCGCGGTTCTGGCCGTACTTTGGTATCTGGAATATGTGGACATTTCCGTAACGGTTCTGTTTTTCGTTATGTTCATACTCATAGGAGCCACGGGAGTGGTTTTCCTCGCCGAAGCGATTCAGAGGGCAATATTCTACCGGGTCGTGCATTCCATCGAGTACATGAACGTGAAGAAAAAACTGTCTCTCTGGGACAAGTCGGTCGCCTTCTTGTTCAACGTACCCGACGACCTGGATACGCGCAACATAACCATGAATTACAATCTGCAGAGAACGTCCATACCCTGGAAGGAAATGATGCAGACGATAATGACCGCTCTGATGCTGGGTATGTTCATTTGGATTTACGTTTCCATGAATCCGTCCTTCATGCAGACGAAAATCATAGACTCGATACCGGTCTTTATGTTCTCTCTGATTCTGATCATACCCCTCTTAGTTCTTCCGCTGACGATATTCAAATCTCTGGACGTGAGGGTGGAAACCAATTACCGTGCGTTCCGCATTCACAACGGGGCCATGGAAACCCTGAAGAGAATGGCCCTGCCCATAATGGCAGCGCTGTTTTTCGTTCTTCTGGCTATTAACAAATCCGACCCGCTCAGAGTGCTGACGTTCATAGGGATATCCGCGTTGGCCATAATTTTCGTCGTGGGATACACCTGCATATTCTTCTACACAACCAACGAAAGGGAAATCGTTTCCGATATCGTGGCCAAGTGGAAGATATTCCGTCCCGTTCCGATTTTCGCCGGATTGGAGGAGGAAAGGGGAAAACAAGCTCCCGCTATGGACGGACTGCCGGGAACCCCGGTAAGAGACAGAACCGATTTCGGAGAGCTGATTTTACCGCCGTTAAGGTAATCAGAGGAATTTCGGGTTGGCCCTTCCCGGAGACGAAAGGGATTCGAAAATCGGTATGAAAACCTGACCGGAACTGTACCCTTCGGTTTTGTTCAGACCAATGAGTTCGGGTTCTTTCTGATTGGTTATTATGATTTTGTATCTCTGTTCGACGTTGTCGGCGGTTATGAACGGGGCTTCGTACGCGGTCGCAATTTCAAGAGCAACTTCGGCGGCGTCCTGGATTTCTTCGGGAGTCATGCTGTCCGGCACGGTCACTATGAAAGAGCATTCTTCGGTTTCTCCGTTGATCATGAAACTGATTTCGGATTCGCTGATGCATTTTCTGAAGAATTCGGCCTTTTCGCCGTCTCCGGCCGATTCGCACATTTTTTCCGCAAAAACACTCGGAATGTCCAAATAAATCGCTTCTTTACCGAGAATTTTCCACATGATATCCGATTCGCAAACATATAGATAAGAGGTTCGTTTCCGTTGGTCTGGAAAAATATTCCCGCGGCATGACGGAAAGATTAAAACCGTTGTGATGGGTGAAGGTTGCGTTCGCAATGGCAGAGGATTTTACGGTTACGCCCTGGGAAGTGACGGGGGATATTGATTACGATTTGCTCCAGAAGCGTTTCGGAACCGTTCCCATAGACGATTCGTTGCTTTCCCGCATTTCCGGATACGGCGGAATACATCCGATGCTCAGACGCGGAATATTCTATTCCCACAGGGATCTTAAAACCGTTTTGGACGAGTACGACAAGGGAAACAAATTCGTACTGTATACGGGGAGAGGTCCCTCCGGAAATACACATCTGGGTCATATCATGCCCTGGATTTTCAACAAGTGGGTCCAGGATGTTTTCGGATGCGAAATGCTGTTTCAGATCACGGACGACGAAAAGTTCCTTTTCAAGGATATGACCCTCGAAGACACCAAGAGAATGGCTTACGAAAACGCTTTGGATTTCGCCGCTCTGGGTTTCGATCCGGAGAAGACGAAAATTCTCCTGGATACGGAAAACATACGGACGCTGTATCCAATCGCTCTCAAGGTATCGAAAAAGACCACTTTCTCCACGGCCAAAGCCGTTTTCGGATTCGATAATTCCACCAACATAGGTTCGATATTTTTCACTTCGATTCAGGCCGCGCCCGCCTTCCTTCCCACGGAAATGGCGGGAAAACCGGTGCCCTGTCTCATTCCCTGCGGAATAGACCAGGACCCTCACTTCAGGGTTGCCAGGGATGCGGCTCCGGGACTGGGATATCCGAAACCCGCCATGATTTACTGCAAAATGTTCCCCGGACTGAGCGGCGGAGGAAAGATGTCCTCTTCCGACGAAAATTCCACGATATACACTACCGACGATGCGAAAACCGTGAAAAAGAAAATCGGGAGAGCGTTCACCGGAGGCTGCGTTTCCGTGGAAGAGCAGAGACAGAAAGGGGGAAATCCCGAAGTCTGCGCGGTTTTCGATTACTTTTATTTCATGTTCGAGGAAGACGATTCGAAACTCAACGAACTGGCCGAAAGATGCAGATCCGGAGGGATACTGTGCGGCGAATGCAAGGCCAGACTCACGTCGAAAATCAACGTATTTCTTGCGGACCATCAGGCCAAGCGCGAGAAAGCCGCTGATGCGGTGGAAAAGATGGCCTGCGGCTTCGAATGGAAGAGGAACGATTGAATGGATATCAGCTACAACGAAACAAAACTGCTTCTGGCACTTAACAAAAACGGTAAGAGAATTTCACCCGAGGAATTGATTTCGGAAGGAATTTTCTCGCTGGAAGTGGAGGTGATGGGTGCCGCTTCATGGCTGGAATCCAAGGGATTGGCTTCGGTCGAAGAAGAAACCGAAGTGTATTACGAACTTGCCGACCGTTCCGCGGTCGAAGACGGTCTCCCCGAGAGGAAAGCAATCGAAGCTATTGCCGCCGCGGGGGGCAGAATGGATATGTCCGACCTTGCCGAAGCCGTTCCGGGGGAGGACAGAATCGCCGTGGGATGGCTTAAAAGAAAAGGTCTCGCCGACATATCCTCCGAGAACGGAAAAAAAGTTCTGGCACTTACCGAAAAAGGACTTTCCTCGACAGGAAAGAAAATGCCGATAGAGGAATTTCTGGAAAAGATGGCCTCCTCTCCCGTTAAGAGTTCGGACGCTCCTTCCGAATTCATAAAAGAGCTGAAGGGAAGAGGCGGAATAATCAAAGAATCCCCGTCTGTCCGCAGAACCGTATCCATAACCGAAGAGGGAAAACGCATTGCGTCTTCCGGACTGGAACTCAAAAAGGAGATAACGGACATAACAGACCGCATAATCCAGAGCGGAGAATGGCGCGACGCGGAGTTCCGGAGATACGACGTAAAGACGTTTGCTCCCTCCGTGTACCCGGCGAAAAGGAGTCCGATAACGAGGCTGAGCGATCAGATCGGCAGAATGCTTCTGGATATGGGCTTCACGGAAATGTCGTCCGAATACGTCCAGCCCTCTTTCTGGAATATGGACGTTCTTTTCACCCCTCAGGACCATCCCGCGAGAGATCTTCAGGATACTTTCTACCTCGAGCACCCCGCTTCCATCAAAGAGGAAAACGAAGAATTGGTGGAAAAAATCAAAAATCTCCATGAAAACGGAGGAGATGCCGGTTCGACGGGATGGGGCGGAAAATGGTCCAGAGAATTTTCGGAATCCGCCATACTGAGGACGCACAGCACGGTCAGCAGCATCCGCTACATAGCCGAACATCCCGATGCTCCCTGTAAGGCATTTTCGATATCCAGGATATTCAGGAAAGAATCCGTGGATTCCACCCATCTTCCCGAGTTTACTCAGATTGAAGGCATAGTCATAGACGAAAACGGAAACTTCGACATGCTCATCTCCCTGATCCGCGAATTCTATTCGAGGATGGGATTCGATCAGATTAGGATAAGACCCGCTTACTTCCCGTACACGGAACCTTCCCTGGAACTCGAAGTGTTCTTCAACGGAAAATGGATGGAACTCGGCGGGGCGGGCATATTCAGACCGGAGGTCGTGGAGCCCTTCGGAGTGAAGTATCCAGTTCTCGCATGGGGCTTCGGATTCGAAAGACTGGCTATGCTGAAATGGAACATAAGCGACATCAGAGACCTTTACATATCCGATATCGACGTTCTCAAAGAAAGCAGAGTCTTATAAGTCGAAGACGGCGGGTTTCCCGTTCTTTACCTGTTTGTAAAGGAGCTCTATGGTTTCCCTGCGGGATTCGTTGCGACTGGATCTCAGAGCCTTTCCGAGACGGCTCATACACTCGTCTTTTTCTCCTCTGGCATATGCTATTCCGGCGCGCATGAGCTGTATTTCGTCGAAACGGGATACGTCTCCGGATTCGGTGAAACGTGCAACCGCGTCCGAAAGCGCTTTGTCTGCTTTTTCGTATTCTCCGATTGTGTACAGGGCTCTGCCCATGAGCATGGCGGCTCTGGCGGTTCTCTTTTCCGAGTAGATTTTCTTCGCGTCGGACAGGGCACCCTCCGCGTCTTTTTTGATAAGTTTGATTTCCGCGCGTATTATTTCGGGTTCGGAAGAACCTAATTTTTCTAGTTCTTTCGCGCACTTTTCCGCATATTCCCAATCGCCGCAGGCTACGGCTATTTCGGACTTTATGCTGAGCAGGGCTTCGGCGCTGTCCCCCGTTTCCGGTATTGTTTTGACTATTTCCAAAAGGTCGTCGTTGTGATTTTCCAGAAATTCTTCGGATTTCCTAATCAGCATCTTTCTGGCTTCGGTCATCCTTCCCGCCGCAGAGAGGTGGTAAAGTCTTTCCTGAATGTCCCCTCCGTTGTCCATCCACCAGTCGGCGGCGGCGCTGTTCCATCTGCGTACCGACTCTTCGTCAACGGCTTTAAGATAGTTTTTCTTGACTTCCGCGGACAGCGTAACGGTGCCGTCATGGGCGCACGGAATCACTCCGGATTCGGTAACCGGCAGGGATTTTTTGTTAACGGGTACTCTTATGGCGCACACGAGTCCCAGTGCTTCCCTGTCGTAATGGGACAGTTTGTCCCACATGAGCGCCGGGTCGCAGCGTCTCATATCCAATACGGTTTCCACCGGAACTCCCGCTTCTTTGAATTTCTGCTTCAGATGTTCCGCTTCTGTCTTGCCTTCCGGTTCCAGATAGTAAACTCTGCGTCTGATTCCGGAACCTATAACATGAACCTGATTTTCCTTGACCTTTCCGGTCTGTCTGAGTTTTTTCAGTTCGAGGGAAGCGTGGGCCCTGGATATTCCGACCGAGGAAGCTATGCCGTCCTGGGTCAGATCGAAAGGAAGATTGTAGACCTCGTCCTCGTCTATCATTTTGAATCGGTCGAGGTGAAGAAGAATTCTTTCGCGTATGGTAACGTCCATGATGCTTCGTCATAACTTAATGCGTTAATATTTCTTTACTCGCTTCAAGAAAACTATCTAGTAGGGCGCGATGCACTACCGGTTTTATGGAAAGGCTTCTGATCTGTACAGAATCCGACCCGCCATCGGTCAATATGAGGGATTCTCTCGAGGAACTCGGAGAGTGGGAACCGATCGGTTCGAAAGACGGAACATCCGTGGTCCGCTGCGGCAGCGATTACATAATGTCTTCCAAGCGCTGGCACGTGGAATTCGAAGACGTCCTGGAGGTTGCGGGAAGATTCGGAGTGCATCCCGATCTGACAGTTTTCATGTCCCGTCATTCTTCGGAAAGTAAAAAACCCGTGCTCACCGTGCATCCGATAGGAAACTATCATGGAAACGATTTGGGAGGAAAAGAAAAAACTCTGGTAAAATCCGCGCCCGCGCCCATGAGCGCCGCGCTAAGAAGCATAAGCGCCCTGAACGACATAGAAAATATGGACGTTTCTTTCGAAGTCACCCATCACGGACCGTGGCTGGACTGTCCCGTATTCTTTATCGAGGTCGGAAGCGGAGTTCCCCAATGGGGCAATAAACATGCCGCAGAAATTCTGGCACTGGCTCTTATGAATTACAAAGAAGAAAACTATCCCGTTGCCGTGGGTGTGGGCGGAGGCCATTACGCACCGAGATTCACCGAAGCGGTTCTCGGGCGCAAAGTCGACATAGGCCACATGATTCCCAACTATCAGCTGGACGGAAGGGACAGGGAGGACATAGCCAGAATGATGCGCGAAGCCTGTTCCGCATCCGATACGAAAACCATTCTGTTGCACAGAAAATCCATGAAAGGCGTGTGTGCGGCCGAAATAAAAGAAATAGCGGAATCCGAAGGATTCGAAGTCGCGAGCTCTTCGGATTTCGAAGAACTGGGTCAGTGAGACCTGACGACGGTTCCTTTTATTTTCTCTCCCAGTATCGCCGATTTCAGATCGTTAAGGTCGCGCCCGTAAACCACGTAGATATCTATGCGGCTTTCTTTCGCAACCTGAACTCCCAGAGGATCGAAAACTCCGGATCTGGAAGCTCTGTGTCTTCCGTACACCAGTTCTTCGAGTCTGTCGATGGTTATTTCGGAATACCTTTCGGCGTGTCCGTTTGCCCTCGGGTCGTCGGAATATACCGCATCCACCGAAGTGGCGTTTATTATGCGGTCGGCTTTGACCTCTCTTGCAAGCAGCGCCGTAACTCCGTCCGTGGTGTGTCCAGGTTCGGTTCCTCCCATGACAACGATTTTTCCTTTTCCGCCTTTTTTCGCGGCCTCTTCAACCGTTAACGGAATATCGGGATAGCACCAATCTCCGAGAGCAAGACCCAGAAGTCCCGCGTTCATGCGGGTGGCCCCTATGCCGAGCAGATCCATCTGATCTACGGTACCGCCCAGTTCGGCTGCGACGGAGGCGTAATATCTTGCGGTTTTGCCCCCTCCGCACACTACATAAATCTGGACCTTGTCCGCAAGGTCTTTCAGCATTCCGGCCAGACGTTTTATGTAAGAGCCGTCGTCGTCCCCCGGAATAAGGACCGAGCCGCCTATGGAGATTACGATTTTTTCCGTGATACCACCAATACTTATATTACGGAGGCTGACTTGACATAAAAATATTAGGTGCGCAGATGAGCGATTCAGGTATTTCTGAAAGGGCAAGGTACGATTTTAAGAAAGCTATGCAGGAGATTATGCAGTACCGAGGCCGCAACACCGAATTGATTTCCGTATATATTCCGGAATCGAAACAGATTTCGGAGGTTATGGCGTATCTCAGGGAAGAACAGTCCCAGGCCTCCAACATAAAATCCAAAACGACGATGAAAAACGTCACGAGCGCAATAGACTCCATAGCCGCCCGTCTCAAAACGTACAAAAGTCCCCCGCCTAACGGTCTGGTGATTTTCTGCGGCGAAGTCCCCAGAGCAGGGGACCAAACCAAAATGGTTCAGTACACCATCGAACCGCTGGAACCCATAACCGCATTCATTTACAGATGCGATTCGTCATTCTTCACCGAACCCCTTGAGTCCATGCTTCTGGACAAAACTTCCTACGGACTCATAACCATAGACAGAAGGGAAGCAACTGTGGGAATCGTCAGCGGTTCCAGAATAATCGTCATGAAGCACTTCGATTCCCTGGTCCCCAGCAAGCACCACCAGGGAGGTCAGTCTTCCGTCCGTTTCGAAAGGCTTATTGAAATAGCCGCCCACGAGTTCTACAAAAAAGTCGCAGACTACTGCACCGAAGCCTTCCTGGACAAACCGGAACTCAAAGGAATCATCGTCGGCGGTCCCGGGGCAACAAAGGACTTTTTCGTCAAGGAAGAGTACCTGCACCACGAACTCAGAAAGAAAATCGTTCAGCCCCTTTTCGATACCGGAAACACTGACGAATCGGGTCTCAGGGAACTCGTGGAAGCCGCGAAAGACACAATGGAAGGTATCAAGCTCACCGACGAAAAGAAACACATGCAGAGGCTCCTCGGAGAAATCAGAAAAGCCGACGGAGGGCTTTCCGCATACGGGGAAGACGAAGTCCGCACGGCAGCGGAAATGGGGGCCGTGGACACTCTTCTTCTTTCCGAATCCCTGAACAAAAGACGCATTACTCTGGAGTGCGGTTCGGGGCACGTAACCAAAGTCACCGTGGACAATGCGGACGAAAAGTTCGAATGTCCCGAATGCGGCTCGGCCGCCCAGGTAACCGAAGACAAAGATCTCATTGACGATTTCTTTGAAATCGCCGACGAGTTTTCGACGGATCTTCAGATAATATCTCCGGACTCCGAAGAGGGGGATATGCTTATCAGGGCGTTCGGAGGAATCGCCGCCGTACTCAGATACAGAATTTCGTGAAGGAATCGAAATGGAAATAACGTCTGTTTTCAGAAAAGAAGTTTCGGATGCGGTCGCCGGAGTCCTGTCGGAAATGGGATACAGCGGGGATTTCGTCACGGAGGTACCTTCCGTGGGAGACGCGGATCTTGCCGTTCCCTGTTTTGCGTTCGCAAAAACGATGAAAGCCTCCCCGAAGGACATTGCCCTGAAAATCGCAGAACGCATAAAGCCGTCGGGAACCGTGGGCTCGGTATCCGCGGTGAACGGATACGTTAATTTTTCGATAAGCACCGACGCACTGATATCCGGGACTCTCGGAGAGATAGTGTCGAAGGGAAAGGATTACGGAAGCTTCCCTCCCAACGGAGTGAGAGTCAACGTGGAGCACACGTCCACCAATCCGACCGGACCGATTCACGTGGGACGTGCCAGAAACCCGATAATCGGAGATACTCTGGCGAGATGTCTCAAAATGTGCGGTTACGACGTGACCACCGAATACTACGTGAACGACGTGGGAAAACAGGTCGTGGTTCTCACATGGGGAGTGGAAAACATTCCGAAAGGTTCCCTGGACGAGGGAGACAGAGACAAGACGGACCACAAACTCGTCGCATACTACAGGGAAGCCAACAAACGGATGGAAGAGGACCCGAAAGCCGCCGAACAGATTTCGGAAATGCTGAGGGAGTTCGAAAAAGGAGACAGAAAGGTCATCGATTCCGTCCGCCACACGGCCGAAATCATGATGGAAGGGTTGAAGGAGTCCCTTTCCGGCATCAACGTCGAGCTGGACAGATACACATGGGAATCCGATTTCATAGCCGACGGTTCCGCGGCTTCGGTGGTGTCGGAACTCAAAAAATCCGAATATGCCGGTCAGACCGAAGACGGCGCATGGTTCGTCGATATGGCAGAATTCGGCATCAACGGGAAAAATACCAAATTCACTTTCACAAGGTCGGACGGAACGACTCTCTACACGACCAGAGATCTTGCGTACCACCTTAACAAATTCTCCAGGTCCGACAGGGTCATAGACGTTCTTGGCGAGGATCAGAAACTCGGGTCGAAACAGTTGCGCATAGCTCTCAAGATGATCGGCTGCGACAGGGAGCCCGAACCCATGTTCTACTCTTTCGTATCCCTGCCCGAAGGCAAAATGTCCACCAGAAAAGGCGTCGTCGTTTACCTGGACGACCTGATAGACGAGGCGGTGGAACGCGCTTACGGCGAGATAAAGAAAAGGCGCACGGAAGATTCCGAAGACGGTCCGCAGAATTTACGCGGAATGTCCGAAGAAAAAATGAGGGAAACCGCCCGCATTATCGGAGTCGGCGCCGTAAGATACAACGTGATAAGGGTTCAGCCGGAAAAACAGTTCACGTTCAAATGGGAGGAGGCCCTGAATTTCGACGGAAACAGCGGGCCGTATCTTCAGTACGTCCACGCCAGGGCTTCGAGCATTCTCCGCAGAACCGGCGAATTCGAATTCGATACCGATCCGTCCAAACTCACCGACGAATACGAGATAAAGCTGGTGAAGGTTCTTTCCAGGTTCGGCAACGTGATAAAGGAGGCTGGAGAACAGAAGAGAGTCAACGTTCTTCCCGCCTACGGACACGAAGTCGCCTCCGCGTTCAATCAGTTTTACGTTTCCGTCCCCGTTCTCAAATCGGGAGACAGGATGAACGCGCGTCTGACCCTCGTATACTGTACAAAGACGGTTCTTGCGAATGTTCTCGACTGTCTGGGTATGGGTGCTCCGGAGGAAATGTGATGGAAATCAGAAAACTCAAGCTGAAGGATTTGGAAGGAGTACGTAATCTGGAACTCTCCTGTATCAGAGAATATTTTTCGGAAACCATAGAGAACAAATGGGAAGACCTTCCCGCCGAGTGGAAAGACAATCTCGGCGCCAGCAGCAAAAATCATTTCAAAGCGTATCTGGACAGCGGACTCAGTTTCGTGGCCGAGGAAGACGGCGAAATAGTGGGTTTCCTTTTCGCCCAGATGCTGCACCATATAGGCGACGCTGAAAATATGGTCTGGATAGAAAATATGGGCGTACACCCGTATTTCAGACGGAACGAGATAGCCTACAGAATGCTTATCGCGTGTATAAAAGAAGGCAGAGCCATGGGTGCCGATGTGGCCCACAGCACGATACCCAGAGATAATGCGCCGTCCATACTGCTCCACAAGAAAGCCGGATTCTTCATGGACCCGAGGCAGGTCGCGTTGATCGACCTCAAGGATCCGAAACTGAAACTCTGAATCTCCCGGCAGTTTCGTCAATGAGTTCCGTTTCTTCCCGGGTGAGACCCGTTTCGTCGAAATCGAACAGTTCTCCGAAACCATCCCGTATATTTTTCACCATAACATCTCTGGAAACCGAATGACCCAGACACTCGTTTACCGATGTGATTCCGTCATAGTTTCCGTGTTTCACAGGTTTAAGAATTTCTCCAGCAAGAGGTTCCGGTTCCATTATGAGGGTACCGTGATGGAGCACGAATCCGTCGCGGCGGTACTGTGCGCTTCCGGATATTTTCTTACCTTCCGAGAGTACGTCGTTGGGCTCTTTGAAAAAAGCATTTACGCCGGTTCTGCGCAGAGCCGAAATCAGGCATCCGCACAATCTTTCGTAAGATTCTGATTTCTTTCCGAAATTGTCCTCCGCAACCACGGAATAGATAATCTGGGACGTTCCGGTGAACACGGTACTGCCACCGCTTATGCGTCTGACCGCGGAAACGCCGTATTCCTTCAGTTTCCCGCACCGGACGTCTTCTTCGATGTTTCTGAAACGTCCCAGGGAAACCGCAGGGCGGTTTCTCGAATATACCATGACCGTGCACGGCGCGAGCTTTCCGGAAACATGCCCGAAAACGGCCGAATCCGCCGCCGCACCCCGCTCCGGATCCACATGACCCAGATCTGTGAATCTGCAGTTCACTTGCGTTTGCTCTGGTATCTTCTTCTTTCGGTGGTGGTCTTGGTGGTTTTCGGAGCCTCTTTCGCGGATCTTCTGTTCCTTTCCTGCTGCTCCATTTCCGTGAACGTCATGGTCTTTTCCTTCTTGGGAACGTTGCGTCCCCTGACGTAGAACGCGACGGCTATGAGGATGACCACCAGTATTATCGCCACATACGTCGTCCAATCGGACCATATCGAGTGGTTTACGTTAATGACGACGTTGGCATAGTTCAGAGAATTTCCGTAAGAATCGGTGACGAACTCCACCTCGGGGGTAAGCGATTCTCCGTGAACCGTGAGGCTCTTTTCTCCGGAAGAACCGATCATGAATACGAGGGAAGCGACGGTAATTCCTCCGTTCCCCGAAACGGTAATCTCCGTACTGGCTAATTGATCTGTGCTGTTCTGGTACGTTACGTAAACCCGTACCTTAGCTTCTTCGGCGTTGTTGTTGATTATCGGTACGTCCAGGTGTCCCTCGGTTCTGTTGTCGAATCCGCCGTAGCCTATGTCGGAAGTCAGAATCATAAGGCTGCTGGATGCGGGCGCGGAATCCGCCTCATCCGAATCGATGATTCCCGCAAAAGGCAGAACTGCCGCTATAACGAGAACCGTTGCAGCCAGGATAATTTTGTTTTTCATCGGTAAACCTCAGGTTATTATTTCTTCCAGGCGCTCCTGTTCTATTGCACGCCTGATTTCCATGGAAAGTCTTCTGCCCGTGCTCATCTCCTTTCTCCAGAGCGCATTTCCGTAAGGGTGTCCCACGGACATGTGGACGTTGGTTCCTCCGCCTATGCGGGGCGCAACGTCGTAAATGAAGAAATTGAGATCTTTGTCGACGCAGGTCTGCAGGCAGAACGGACCTATTATTCCGGGGTCGTAATACTTCTTGGAGGCCTCCACGTATTTTTCGGCCATGGCAAACGCCTTGTCCAGAAGAGACTCTCTGAGAGTGGCCGAGTTATGTCCGCATACGGTGTACTCGGGAATCACTCCCATTTCTTCCAGTTCGACCTGCTGTTTTCCGGGCAGCCTCGCGTATCCGTCCAGAGAGCTTTCGAATCTCCAGTCGATTCCGAGAAGCTCGAGTTTTTCTCCTTTTTCTTCCAAGGGAGAGTAGAAGAAATCCAAATTGAACACGGGACCGATGATGTACTGTTCCATTCTGGCGTGTTTAAGGAAATCTTCTTCGATGACGCCCTGCGAAATCAGTTCTTCGGATTTCTGCACGAATTGATCGTAATCTTTGACGGTGAAGAATCCTCTCTCGAGTTTTTTGGTCTTATGATGGACCTTGATTATTGTCAGGTCGTTGATGTCTTCGGGTTTTTCGACCTTTTTGGGGAACGGAAGACCCGCTTTCTCGAGAATCCAATAATAATCCCTTTCGTCACCTCTTTCTTCCGAGCGCAGAAGGTTTCTGCTGCCGACGATGGGAACGGCGAAATCGTTTTCGATTGCGTCTATGCCGCAGTACGCCACAAGAGAACGGTTGGGAACGAACAGTACGTTGTTTTCTATGAGACCGTTCTGGATTTCGGGTTTGAGAATGTCCGAGAATCTGTCGAGAACCACGGTTTCGTCTACGGCTCCTCTGACTATTTTTCCGGAGCCGTCCCTCTGGGCTCTGAAGTAGTTGTTGAAAGTTTTCTCCCTGCCTTTCTGGCACACGGCCACGGTTCTGAATCCCTCGGAAACGGCTCCGTCGCAGGTGTCAAGCGCCGAGTGGGATCCGAGCACTCCGACTTTGGCTTTCTCGGGATTAATCTTTTTCAGGTTCCTGATTACCGTGTCCCTGTCTATCATTTCGTTCCTCTCGTTTCCGTAATCCGTCCCTTATATTATATTTTGTTGAAACGGGGACGTGTATCATCTGAAACGCCGTATTTTCCATAGAAGGTAAAAATACGGCCGCGGTCCTAGATATCGGCGGATGGTGCGTATGTCGGAACTGTGGTTCGATACCGAAGGGATGATGTCCGCCGGATACCTCGGCGAATGCGAAATCTGCGTTCCCGTTTCCGGTACCGTCTTCATAGACGGCATGTAAGCGGACATCAAACGTTTTAGGGGCAACCCGTCCGAACGTTCCGAAGGCCCCGGATCGTTTCAGAACACATAACGGGCCTTACCTTCGTTTTTCGTTCTGTAAAAAAAAGACTCATCCCCCGACCGAGTTCATCGCATGTGCCAGACACAGATATTTTCTTCAAATCCAAGCAGAAAATAAGTGCAAATAGCGACGCTTCGAAACACTCCGTGAGCAGGAGACGGTTACGGATTCTTCGGCTCCGCAAAAGTTTCCGGAAAGATTCGGACAACCATATTAAATACGAACAAAACCTACCGTTTTCTGCAAATAATTTAGGATGGGGATGCATGAACTATAGAACGCTAGTCGGGATGCTAGCGGCGGCCTTCGTAGTTTTGGCTGCGGCAGCAATGGTTATGGACGGCGGAGACGCCGACGCGTATACGGACGAATCGGGTATAGAGTTCAGGATCGACGGAACCGAAGCCGCCGTCGTTTCATACGGCGGAGACGCCGGAAATCTGATTATACCCGCAGAAATTTCCACGGATACCGGAACTTACGGCGTATCGGCCATCGATCGGGACGCCTTCAGAGGAAACGAAGTTCTGGTTTCGGTTTTCATACCCTCTTCGGTGAAAACCATCGGAGCGGGAGCGTTTATGGAATGTCCGTATCTGGAATCCATTGAGGCAGACCCGTCGAACGATGTTTACGATACCGTTTCCGGTTCCCTGTTCTCCGAAGGCGGAGCATTCCTCATACAGGTGCCGGGTGCCGCGTCGTCCGTCGACATCCCCGAACAGACGTCAGGCATCCACAGGCGGGCGTTCGTCGGCTGCAGTTCCGTAGATTCGATAACCGTGGACGAAAACAATTCATTTTACGTAACCGTCGACGGCTCTCTCTACACGGCCGACGGAAAAACGCTTGTACGCGCGGTAACCGGAATATCGGATTTCGCCGTTCCGGAGAACGTAGAGGAAATTGCGGCGGCCGCATTCTACGGCAACACCGATTTGATCTCGGTGTCGATACCGTACGGAGTCGAAACCATAGGCGAAAGCGCCTTTTACGGATGCATCAGTCTTGTCTCCCTGAAGATTCCCGCAAGCGTGACCGATATCGGCAGATTCGCCTTCGAGAGATGCGGTTCTCTCAGCTCGGTGACTCTTCCCGATACGGTATCTCTGGGATACTGGGTATTTCAGGGATGCAGCGCGCTCGGACTGATTACGGTTACGGGCGACACGGTTACCGATTACTCGGGCTTTGTTTCCGGAACATGGGCTTCCGGAGCGATAATCATCATAAACAGCACGGCCCCCGTCGATCTTTCGGCGGCAGTATCCGGCGCAGCCGGATTCGGAATATCCGGTAAGACGGAAAACACGGTGAACCATCCCGCCATACTTTCCGAAGAAGGAAATCCCGTCGATGCACCCGTTCCCGGAACCATATATCTGAAGACCCAGGACGGCAAATGGAAAGCCACCAGCGACAGGGCCGCAGTGATATTCGATTCCGCGGGAGACACCGTAGGACTTTCCGCGACAGCGGGAATGACCGCCCCTCTTCCCGCAGATCCGGTCATAACCGGAAAAAGATTCGCAGGATGGTATTCGGACATAGAACTTACCCGGGCCTGGGATGCGGATACGCTGGTTAATTCCGGAGTCACGACCGTGTATGCGAAATGGTACACCGTTCTCGACGATGTGCCGCCCGCAGCCGAACCGGTATACAACGGCGCGGAACAGGCTGGAGTGCTTCCCTGCGAAGGATACATAATATCCGGAAACACCGGCGTTAATGCGGGAAGCTACACGGCTTCGGTCGTACCCGCGGAAGGATACGAATGGTCCGACGGAACCACCGACGAAAGAACGGTGCACTGGAAGATTCTGCCTGCGCCTCTCACCGTGAAGGCGTCCGATAAAACCGCCGTATATCTTGGCGGTGTTCCGGAATTCGAAGTCGAATACACGGGACTGGCAGGGGAGGACACCCCGGAATCTCTGAACGGAGAACTGATTTTCGTCTGCGCTTACGTTAACGGAGACGGAGTCGGAGATTACGAAATATCCGTCGAAGGTCTGGCGTCTTCCGATTATTCCATAACTTTCGCAAAAGGAACTCTCAAAATCACGCCGGCCGACATAGAAGCGTCGGTCGAACCTTACGGCGGAATCTACGACGGAGAAGGACACTCCGTTTCCGTTTCGGTTTCCAGTCCCGGAACTCCCGTAATCAAGTTCGGAGAAACCGCCGAAGACTGTGTTTACGACTCGATCGAGAAGACGGACGCGGGAACCTATACGGTATACTACAGAATAACCATGGCCAATTACAAGGATTTGGAAGGTTCCTCTCGGATAGTCATTCAGAAAGGAACCATAGATTCTTCGAACCTCGAATGGGGAGACGGAACCAGGGAATTCGACTACGAAGAAGGAAAAACCGTTACGATCGAACTGAGCGGCAGTCTGCCCCACGGCGTGGAAGCGTACCGTGCCGGAGTGTACAAAGCATCTGCATCCGGAACCTACCTGGCGTACGCGGTTTTCGAATTCGACGAAGCGAACTACAACCAGCCCGATCCGATGTACTTCGAATGGAGGATAATCGGAACACCCGTATCCGAACCCGAGGCGATAGGCGATTTGGTCTACACCGGAAAAGCCGTCTCCGGAGTAATCAACTTCGAACCGGACGGTACCAGCAAGATATACAGAACGGTTTACGGAACCGCGGCGGAAACGGATGCGGACGAATACAGAGCATTGGTCGCGCCGCAGCCCCAGTATACCTGGAAAGACGGAACCTCGGATCCGGTAATGATTCACTGGTCGATTTCCAAAGCGGAAATAGACATGGAAGCGTTCTCCTGGGATTATTCGGAGAGTTTCGTCTATGACGGAGAAGAAAAGAAAGTCGATCTTCTCTGCGAAAAACAGCCCTTCGGAATAACTTCCTGGACGGTTTCCGGAAATATCGGAACCAAAGCCGGAATCTATACGGCGGAAGCGGTATTCGAATACGACGCACGCAACTTCTTCGCTCCCGAATTCGGAAACCTGGAATGGGAGATAAAGAAGGCCGACATAGTTACCGACGGACTTCAGTGGAATTACTCGTCCGCGTACACCTATAACGGTTCGGAACAGGGCGGTTTCGCAATAGTCGGAGATCTTCCCGCCGGAATAACGGGTCCCGCCGTGATTTCCGGAAACACCGCGACAAATGCCGGAACGTACACTGCGGAAGCGGTATTCCCGTACGATTCCGAAAACTATAACGAACCGGTATTCGCACCGATAAAATGGGAGATTCTTAAAGCGGAAATAGACCTGTCCGGACTGTTCTGGGACTATACGGAACCTCTGATATTCGACGGAACTTCCAAGACTGTTCTCCTTGCGGGAGAACTTCCCGTCGGAGTTTCCGAAATAGCGTACGAAGGGAACACTGCCACGGAAACAGGAAACTATACCGCATCGGCGGTACCGGTGTACGATTCGCTGAATTACAACGAACCGGCCGCGATCCCGGACCTTGAGTGGGAAATCCGCTATTCCGGCGGAGCTATGTCTTCCGGAGGAGCCAGTCTCGTGACCGGAGTCGTCATAGCCGCAGCAACCATTGCGGCTCTGGGCGGAGCGGTTCTGGCGGTAAGGAGACTCTGAAACCCTTTCGGGAAACCTTCCGGTACACAAAAGTGCCGGAGGTTTTCCCGATGTGCCACGAATAAGAAACTGTAAGCCGAAAAGGAAAATCGGCCTGCATCAGTCCGTCTGCAATCAAACTTCGAAACGGTGACAGAATTATATCGGAACGGAATTAAAGAAGTATTTCGGATTAGTTTTCGCCGCCGTTATCGTCCTCTAAGGTGTTCCGTCCGAAAACCATTGCACATAGTGAAAAAACGGTGAATGCGTGGGATGACCGAGATCATCTTGTCACGCCTTATTTCACTGACATAAAATTTCACTATGTTCCAAATAACCTTATGTTTAGAACATCAGCCAGATAGGAAGTGGTAGCCTCGCGCAGATTCGAACTGCGGTCCCAAGATCCAGAGTCTTGAATGATTGACCACTACACTACGAGGCTGTTAAGTCCTCCAACGCGGTAATATTTTAATACTTTTCGTCGGAGGGTTTCACTGAACGGCTTTTTTGACTTCGGAGAATATCTCGTCTATCGAACCCGTGCCTTTTATCGTGACGAGTTTTCCTTTCTTTCCGTAATATTCGATCAGGGGGAAAGTGTTCTCGCGGTAGACTTTAAGCCTGTTTTTCACGGTTTCGGGTTTATCGTCGTCTCTTTGGTAGAGTTCGCCTCCGCATTTGTCGCATACGCCGGGGGCTTTCGGAGGGTTCGAAGTGAGGTGGAACACCGAGTTGCAGGAAGGACACGAGCGCCTCTGGGTAAGCCTTTCCACGAGTTCCTCGTCGTCTACGTCGAGATTTATCGCAAGATCCACGTCAATTTCTTTTTCCAAAGCGTCGGCCTGTTCGATGGTACGGGGGAATCCGTCGAAAATGACGCCTCCCTCGGTCTGAGCGATTTTTTCTTTCATAAGACCGATAATCAGGTCGTTGGGCACCAGTGCGCCGCTGTCCATGTACGTTTTGGCTTTGAGTCCCAGTTCCGTTCCGTTTCTTACGGCTTCCCTGAGCATGTCTCCGGTGGAAAGTCTGGTGTATCCCAGTTCGGAACTCAGTTTCTCTCCCTGGGTACCTTTGCCCGATCCCGGGGGTCCGAGCAGTACTATCTTGGATTTCATAGCATCCCGCATCGGGTTACCCGTTATAGCACTTTTGTTCTCCCTGTTTTTCCATTGGTATACTTTATAAGCTATGAGCGGGAATACATCTAACGGTGTTTAAAATGGACAGGAAGATACTTGACAGAATCGAGAAGGTCGTAGGCAAGGAAGGTTATTCCGTAGACCCTGCGGTTCTTTACATATACGGATTCGACGCGTCAATCTATCATCACACTCCCGATGTGGTCGTGCAGCCCCGTACGACCGAAGAAGTTTCCGAAATAATGAAAATCGCGTACGAATACGGAATACCCGTAACTCCCAGGGGAGCAGGAACCGGACTCTGCGGATCCGCGGTACCCATTCACGGCGGAATAGTTCTCGCCATGCAGAAGATGAACAAGATCAAAAAAATAAGCGTAGCGGATCTCTGGGTCACCGCCGAAGCCGGCGTTGTTTACAACGATCTCAACGAAGCGCTCTCGGAATACGGATTCTTTTTCCCCCCTTCCCCGGGTTCGGGGGAAGCCTGCACCATAGGAGGAATGGTGGCCAACAACGCATCCGGCATGAGAGCCGTGAAATACGGAGCGACCAGGGATTTCGTGCTCGGTCTCACTTTCGTCAAAGCCGACGGAGAGATCGTCGTAGCAGGAACAAACACCATTAAAGATTCGTCCGGATTCCAGCTGGCACGTCTCATGTGCGGCTCCGAAGGACAGCTGGGAGTCATAACCGAAGTGACTCTGAAGCTTACTACCAAGCCCAAGAAATCCGCGTCCTGCATATGCGCCTTCGACGACGTGGAAGCGGCGGGCAGATGCATATCCAACATCATAGCCAAACCCCTGATTCCCGCGTCCTGCGAGCTTATGGATTCTCTCGCCATATACGCGGTTAACAAAGCCAGGGGCAACCCTCTCCCCGACTGCAACTCCCTGATCGTAGTGGAAGTGGACGGCGAGACCGACGAGATAATAGAACGCGACCTGAAAATCGTGGAGGAAGTCGCCAAAGAGAGCGGCGCTAAAGAGGTAATACCTTCCCACGACAAGAAGGAAATCGCCAAATGGACCGATGCAAGAAAATCCGTTATGACATCTCTGTCCGCGCTCAAACCCGGACACGTGTCCGTTTCCCTTGCGGACGACATGGGCGTCCCCATTTCCAAAGTCCCCGAAGCGGTCAAGGCGTTCGAAGAGATTGCCAAAAAGTATAACGTTACGATAGCCACCTACGGCCACGCTTCCGACGGAAACCTGCACACAAAGATGGTTCTCGATCCGTACAGCAAAGACGACTGGGACAGAGGTGTCGCCGCCGTCGGCGAAATATTCGAGAAGTGCATCGAACTGGGCGGAACCGTCTCCGGAGAACACGGAATCGGCATGTCCAAGGCGGCGGATTTCATCAAAGAGAGGAATTCCAACCTGAAGACTTACGCCGAAATCAAAAAGGCCATGGATTCCAAGAACATCCTCAACCCCGGAAAATCTTTCGAGTTCGAAGGAAACACCCTCAGAGGACTCAGATATCCCTGCAAAGAATATCAGTGAGCGTTCAGAAGAATACTCCCATAACGATCAGGACTTCCAGGACGCCTGTCGCAAGCATGGCGCCCCACACTCCCGTGTTCCATTTGATGATTTTCGAACCGTCGAGGGGAGGGAACGGGATAAGGTTGAACAGTGCCAGTATTGCGTTCAGATATGCTATCATGAACAGAATGATATTGCCGGTTAACAGCCAGAGTGCTATTCCGACGGCGCCTATAGTCAGATTCACGGCCGGACCGGCGGCGCTGATTTTACCGTTCTGAACGTTATTGATACGTCCGTTGATCCAGACAACGCCCGGAGCGGCGAACAGAAATCCGCTGAACGATATGGCTACAGCGATGAGAAGTCCGGGAATAGACATCCTGTATTCGGACCATGCCCCGTATCTCTGAGCCAGAAATTTGTGTCCCAGTTCGTGGGGTATGAAACTCATCGTCACGAGAATTAGGCATATCACGTACATGGTCAGGAAAGCGTAAATCCCCATAGACCACTGTCCGGACATCATTGCCAGGGTAAACGCGAGAGCCAGCATAAGGACGGAAATTATTATCTCCCTGATCTCGCGTTTGCTGAATCTCGGCCCCCCGTATCCCGGGGTTATGTTGTAAGCTCCTGAGATGCCGTCCACGGTCGCATAACCGTCTTATCGTTTATAAGGTTAGAGTCCATCATCATAAACGGAGGAAACCATGGCGGGGAACATTGCACACGGAAAAAAGGCGGCACGCTGGTGCGATCGCTGCGGTACGCTTCTGCTAGGAAATTCGTGTTCTCTGTGCGGTTCTTCCGGAAGGATATTCGAAATCAACAGTCCCGGAGACATACGTCCATGTTTCGGGGAATCAAAAACAATGATACTGGGTCTTTTCGAAGAAGCCTTCGGTACTTCGGAACCTCTCGAAGGCAAAGCTGTTTTCCTCAACAAAGTTCCCGGTGAAGACCGTACCGACGAGATAATCGCTCACGGGGCAGTTCTGGGTATTGCCCGTTTCGACATGCGGAAAAACAGGATGATGCTGGAAATCAGACAGCCCGGCGCGGATTTTTTCAACGGATGTGCCAAGAAAAACATCGTTACTTTTGCGGGTATGTCCGGGCACCTCAAGGGCAAAAACATTCCCGGTAGCAACATTACGGAAATTACGGGGGAATACCGCGAAGGGGACACCCTCATTGTAAGAAAGGGAATAAAATACGGACCCGGAATTGCACTCACCGATTCGGATCTGGCACAAGATTCTCTCAAGGCGGTGAAAATAAGGGATCTGAATCCCTCGGAAGACCGTCCGTTCTCTCCGGATTCCGACCGTTCCGTTTTCGTTAAAGCCAACTCCGTCCGTATGGATGAAATGGAAGCGGAGGCCGTGCGTGAAATCCGCACTGCACTGAAAGGAAACAGACTTCCGGTCACCGCTTCCTTTTCCGGCGGGAAAGATTCTCTGGTCGCCGCGTTTCTGACCGAAAAGGCTCTAGGGAAAAAACCGATATTGATTTTCATAAACACCGGTCTCGAATTTCCGGAAACTCTGGAATACGTCGGAAAGTTTTCCGAAAGTTACGATCTGAGAACAGCGGACGCGGGTACCGCGTTCGCAGACAACGTAGACGCTTTCGGCCCTCCGGCGAAAGATTTCAGATGGTGCTGCAAAGTGTGCAAGCTCGGCCCGGTGACCGAGCTCATAGCAAAAGATTTTCCGAAGGGCACGGTGACCGCGGAAGGAAACCGTTCCGCGGAATCGTATTCCAGAGCCGGCACGCCTCTGATGTCCGTAAACCCATTCGTTCCGGGACAGACCAACATCAATCCGGTGAGAAACTGGATTGCCGCCGAAATATGGTGCTACATATTCGGCAGAAATCTTCCGTACAATCCCCTTTACGACAGGGATTTCGAAAGAATCGGATGTTACATGTGCGCATCCTGTCTTTCCAGCGAGTGGAGGAACACGGGAAGGATACACCCGGAGATGTATTCCCGGTGGGAAGAGTATCTTCACGAATATGCCGAAAAGAGGGGGCTTCCTCCGGAATACGTCGACATGGGATTCTGGAGATGGAAGGCTCTGCCTCCGAAGATGGTTCTCCTTGCGGACCTTCTCGATCTGAATCTGAAACCCTCTTCATCTTCGGGAATATCCATGAAAGTTCTGAAAGGAGCGTCCGTATGCGAAGCGGGAGGGTATTCCGCGGAAGCCGTTGTTACGTTACCGCGCAACAGGGATTTTTCATACACGGCGGATTCTCTGCGCACCGTCGGGACGGTAAAATATTCTCCGGATTTTGATATAGCGTTTGTGAGAACTCCCAGAGGAACGGCGAAAGTCTTCGGAGGAGGACAGGTTTCCGTAACCGCGAAAACAAGCAGAAACGCCGAATTCATGCTGGAAAAAACCGTCAAAGCCATGGTAAGAAGTATGATGTGCACCTCATGCGGAATCTGCGCAAAGAAATGTCCCAGACGGGCCATTAAGATATCCGGAGGCATGAGAGTGGACCCCAAAAGATGCACGTCATGCGGTGCCTGCGAAAGATCCTGCATGGTCATACATTATTACGACCGTCTGACCGGCGTACAGAACAAAGAAAAATCCGGAAACCGCCGGAGAAAGACCTAAAAGTTATATTACCGGAGCAGATGGCCGTTCCATGGAGGCAGCTCTGGGAATAGCCGCTGTAATAGGAATAGCTCCCGCGATGGCACTGATGTACCTGGTTCTGAGGAAATACACCTATCCCGTAGCGGAGAGACCCTTCTTCAGCGACCCGATATTTTTCTCTCTTTTCGTGGCCGGACTGATTGCGGGAACGATCCTCTTTGCCGTTTACACCTATTTCTGGGGAGCGGCACTCCTTAATGCGATTCTTTTTGCGATTCTGGAAACGATAATCATTCTCGTGGTACTGAATCTAAAGAGATTCCACGGCAAATCGGACACGATATTTTACGGATACGGAATGGGTCTGGGACTGGGAGCGACCATGTCCATGGGCATGGCATATTATCTCACTAAAATCGCCGGAACCACGGACCTGTCTTCGGTGTTGATTCTGATTATTATGTCTATATCGAAGACCCTTATTCTGGGTGCCGTGGGCCTGAACGTGGGAGAAGCGGTTGCGAAACTCAGGCTGCTGGAGTTCACTTCGCAGGCCGCGGTCGTAAACATGATTTACCACCTGGTTCTGGTTCCCTGGTTCATGGGTTCCGGTTCGATCTATTCCTATCTGGCACTTGCTCTGGGATTCGCTGTTTCCGCAGTATACTTTTACAAAATGGCCTTCGTTTCCCTGCCTTATACGGTACGTGCGGTCCTCAAGCAGGAAGGCAAGAAAAGAAAAGACATTCCGAAATGATTAGGCGCGGTATTTTCCCGTTTCCGTTTCGAAAACGATACACTGTTCCAGCATGGCGCCGAGAATCTTCTCCGGATTTTTTCTTTCGATTTTTTTCATGTCTTCGAGAGTAAAAGTTCCGAATATTTCGGTCAGGCCAGAAGCCAGGATTTCCATTTTGGTTTCCATATCCTGGCAGTGTTCGTATTTGTATTCCAGCGTAGAAATCGGATCGGCGTTTTCGATTCTTTTTCTCGCTTCCGGGTCTTCTCCGGGGTCGGTGAAACCGGTCATTTCGGAAAGAACCGCTCTTACGGTGCTCTGATCCGAATTTCTGTAAAACACCGAAACGTTCGCGTTCGTAACGTTCTTTCCGCAGTAGGGACACGCCGAAGTTTCCGAGGAGAAATCGACTATTCTCAGTCTCCCGCAGGAACACTTAGTTATGGCGTAATCGTTCATAGGTACTCCGTAAACACCAGGGATGCCACGCAGCATCCGTAATTTCCGGAAGGGATTCTCAGTTCCTCGGTTACGAAAAATATCTCTCCGAGTTCGGTGTTCCTGATTCTCCCCATCTCTTCCATTTTCCATTTAAGGTCGTCTTTCAGGGATTTTTCGGAACCGTAAAGATGGCCCTCGGCCACGTATCCGCCCTTTCCGTCCTTCCGGAAGGCGTATCCTATGCCTGCCGAAATGGTCTCTCCCTCCTGGCCTCTCATCTGTGCCAGCACGCAGTGCGTTACTGCTCCCATGGGTATCGCTTTTTTCTCGGTGAGTTCGGCTCCTACGGGTATGACCGAAGAAACGGAAACCAGGTTCTGTTCGCCTATTCCGGCTTCTATGAGTGCTACGTCGAAGGCGTTGAGCTGGGAGACCGGACTGACCGCCGATCCCGAAGTTACGAAAAATTTCGAAGGAATCAATTGCATATTTTCACCATTAATCTTTGTTTTGGGTTTATCCGTAGAGGTGGTTGTCGTCCTCCGGAGGTTTGGCTTCCCCTATTTCCGTCTGAGAACGAATTCTTTTCTCCAGCTCTTCGGCTTCCTGAACCAGGGGCGTGAGATCGATGTCTTTCAGTTCGGGAATCACGTCGGTAAGTTTTTTGAGAACTTCCGCGGCGGACCTGGGGTCGGGAAGCTGGGCTTCCGCAGGGGAAAGTATCGTAACCACGTCTATGTTCCGTTCCTTTCCCTCGAAGAGCATCACTCCGGTGAGTCCCTTTATCATTCCGTTTTCCAGGGGTTCGAGTCCGAAACCCTTTATCATTTCCCTGGCCCGGGGAGAGTTTCCTGCCGCAAAAGAAACGTCGTCCGAGGAGTATCTGGGTATTCCTTCCAGACATACCACCGTTTTGACTCCGTATTCTTTGCACATATCCAGTATTTCTCTGGCCAGGATACAGCACTGTCTTGCATCGGGTGCTATTTCGGAAGTTATCACCATGAGGTCGTTGCAGCGTCCCTCTTTCTCGTCGCGGCAGAAACCGTGTACGCGGATGGGAGGGTAAGGGTCTCCGTTGATGAGTATGCTGTACGGGCTCATGTTGTCGGAATACATTCCTCTCAGTACGGGCATCTTCAGTTCCCTGACGATGTAGCTGCCGATTATGGATCCCACCAGCCCCACCGTGGGGAAACCGACGATGGCGACCGCATCGTTCAGTCCGCTGTCGTCGTATCTGAAGACGTTGAGCTCTGACATGGGCCGGTGATTAACATCAATCTATTAATCTGTTCTACGTTAACCCTCCATGAATTTCATAGACGTAACCGAAACGGCGGGCGGCATCCCCGTCATAACGGAAAACATACCCGGATGCGGAAGCGCAGGTTTCATGGTCGCCGTCCGCACGGGATCCAGGGACGAGGACAGAAAATCCCTGGGCATTTCTCACCTGCTGGAACATGTAGTTTTCAGAAGAACAGAATCCCGCACTTCCTACCAGATGGCCAAAGAGATGGAAGGCGCGGGAGGGATGATGAACGCGTTCACCGGAAAAGAGGTCACCGGATTTTACGGGATAACGCTGAAAGAAACGTCGGCGGTGGCAAAAGAGATGGTGGCAGACATAGTGGCGCACCCGATGCTCGGAGACGAGGACACCGAACTCGAGAAGAAGATAGTTCTTCAGGAACTGAGCATGATAAAGAACGACCCGGAGTCCTACATCCACGACCTTTTCGACGAAACCGTATGGGAAGGACACGAACTGTCCCAGACACCCGGCGGAAAAGAACGCATAGTGGAAAAACTGACCCACGAAGATTTGAGGGCGTATTACGAAGACAGGTACGGAAGGCCCAATTTCGCCGTGTTCGCGGCCGGAGCCGTAAACGGTAAAGATACGGCGGCATGGGCGTCCGGGTCCTTCGACGGCATGGAAGCCGCCACGGCGCCGGTCAGGAAGAAACCTCCGGTTCCGAAAGCCAAATACAGATTCTTTTCCAACAAATCCGATCATTATCAGGTGGCCATGGGATTCCCCGCGTACGTCAAAGAGGACGGAAACAGGGCCGCATCGGAACTTCTTTCCGGACTTCTCGGTTCGGGGACCTCTTCCAGGCTGTTCCAGGAAGTCAGGGAGAAGAACGCGCTGGTTTATTCCGTCTATTCGGCTTTGGACGAAAGCACCGATTCCGCCTATCTGGGTATTTACATGTCGTCCACCGCGGAAAACGTACTTCCGTCGGTAAACGCGGTTTCGGGGGTTCTCAGATCCCTGACGAAAGAAGGTCTGGAAAAGGGCGAACTGGAACGTACCAAGAATCTGATCAAAGGGAGCATAATCAGGAGCCAGGAATCCACCGTGCGCAGGATGAACCGTCTCGCCAGGGAATACATGCTTACCGGAAAAGTGCGCACTCTCGAAGACAGAATAGCGGATATAGAAAATGCCACGGAAGAGGACGTTCTCGCGGTCGCCGAAAAAACAATCAGGGCGGAAACGCTGAATACGGCGGTTCTGGGAAAAGCCGACAGGACGATAAAAGAAGCGGATTTCTCTTCCGTTTTATGACCGTGAAGACCAGAACGTGTCGATGAGGTGGAGTACGGCGCTGACCGCGCTGGGGACCGAAGCTTCCACCGCCGGCGTCATGGTTTCGCTCACGGTCTGAATGTCTTCCGCTTCCACCGCCACGTATTTCACAGCGTCGGGCATGTATTCCGGGTCCATCTGTCTTCCGATTTTCAGAGCCGTCGCAAGGTTTACGTCGTGGGGGGACGCGGATGCAACCGTGGATTCGAAATCTTCCGGATCGAACAGCATAACCGTTCCGGGTTCCACCGCTCCCGTGCGTATGCAGTCCACAATCACGGCGAAACGGAATCCGGTAACCAGCGGAATGATATCCAGGCCTCCCACGGCCTCCTGGCGGGTTTCCACGTTTTTCAGTTTCAGTCTCTCCACTTCTTCGGCTATCCGGAGGCCGACGGCGTCGTCGCACATAATGGGACTTCCCAGTCCGATTACAACCGTAGCGTCCCTGACTCCTTTTTCCATCGCAGAGACAACGGTCCTCCCGATTATTACGTTTCCGCAAGAATTAATACGGTACGAAACTCTGTTGCGGCGTGGACATAAGGGCCAGAACGTATCTCGTTGTCAACGGAAAAACCGTTACGACGCGTCAGCTGGAAGTTCTCGAAAAGGTAAGAGCCGGAGGCAGCATGACTGCTGCCGCCGAAGATTTGGGCATATCCGCCCCGGCCGTTCACAAATATATGTGCCAGATTGAGGAAGCGGCGGGAGTTCCGATTTACGTTTCCGTTCCTTCCGGAACCCGTCTGACCGCCGCGGGAAGAGAAATAGCCGATACGTTTGCGGCAATGGAGCTGCGCAGCCGCACCGAACGCAAATTCACCATATGCTGCAGCCCCGTCACCGAAGATCTTATGATGTCCGTCATGTCGGCTCTCAGGATGACCGACTCCGAGCTGATTATCTCGGACGACGAAAATAATCTGCGCATGATGAAGGAACACATGGCCGACTACGCGGTTCTGGACGACCCCATGTATCTTTTCGAAGCCGAAGAATTCGAGTGGATGGAAATCGGATACATGGGTATGGTTCTCGTGGACAACGGTTCTTCGTTCATACGTTACAGATACGGGGCACAGAGGGTTGCATACATGTATCTGGATTCCATAGACAGGGAATACACTGTGGATTCGGTAACGTATTCCCTTCCGGAGCTTCTCGGCTCCAATAAGAGTTTCTTCATAGACGAGTTTCTGCTGCAGAGAAAAGGGCTGAGACTCAAAAGCGCGGTGGATCCGAAAATGCTCAGACACACGATAAACGCGATATACAGGAAGGAAACGGAGCAGATTTCGAAACTCAACCGGGCGCTTATTTCCAGGCGCGTGGAGTGAGTTAACCGATTAGTTAATACATCCTTGCGGGCGACTGTTCCCATTATATAGAGCAAAGTAATGCAAACTTCAGGTAGTACTATGGTAACACCGAATGTCGAATTTGCTAAAGAGATTGCGGACGCCGGCGGCGCCGAAGTCAAGATGTGCTTCCAGTGCGGTACCTGCACTGCGAGCTGCCCCTCGGGAAGACACACCTCCTACAGAGTAAGAAAGCTCATGAGGATGGCCCAGCTCGGAATGAAAAACGAAATTCTCTCCAGCGAGGAACTCTGGGACTGCACCACCTGCTACGCATGCGAAGAGAGGTGCCCCCGTACCGTTCCCATAGTTGACATAATCATTTCGCTGAGAAACATGGCGGTCGCCGAAGGTCACATGTTCGAGAACCACAAGAAGACCGCCCAGTCCCTCTACAGCATAGGACACACTGTCAGCATCAACGATTCCGTCAGGGAGAAGAGAACGGCCCTCGGTCTGCCTGCCGAACCCCCCACGGTTCTTTCCAACCCCGAAGCAATGGCCCAGCTCAAGAAAATCCTCGATGCTACCGGCTTCGACAAGATAGTGGAGTGATTAAGATGGCAAAATACGCATTTTTCCTTGGTTGCATTGCGCCTCTCAGATACCCCGGAATCGAGAAATCCACGAGAGTGGTCTGCGAATCCCTGGGTATAGAACTCGTAGACTTCAAGGACGCCAGCTGCTGCCCCGCACCCGGTGTCATAAGAGCTTTCAGCAAGAATGCCTGGCTGGCCGCCGGAGCGAGAAACCTCGCTCTCGCAGAGAAAGAAGGCCTCGACATCCTTACCATATGCAACGGATGTTTCGGATCCCTGTTCGACGTGGCTCACGAACTCAGAGAGAGCCCCGAGAAGCTTGAAGAAGTCAACAAAGTCCTTGCCGAAATCGGTCTCGAATACAAGGGAACAACCAAAGTGTACCACTTCGCGGACGTTCTCTACAGAGAGGTCGGAATCGAGAAGATCAAAGAAGCCATCAAGAAGCCCCTGGACTACAAGGTCGCAACCTTCTACGGATGCCACTTCCTTAAGCCCAGCAAGTACAAATCCATCGACGACCCCGAGAACCCCCACGTTCTCGACGAACTGGTGGAAGCCACCGGAGCACAGAGCATGCCCAGAATGCAGAAGATGATGTGCTGCGGAGCAGGAGGAGGAGTAAGGGCTTCCTTTGCCGACGTTGCGATGAAGTTCACCGAACAGAACCTGAAGAACATGGTCGAAGGCGGCGCGGAATACATAGTGGACGTATGTCCTTTCTGCCACCTGCAGTTCGACACCGGACAGCCGGAACTCAATTACAGCCTCCCGGTTCTCCACCTCTCTCAGCTGTACGGCATCGCCATGGGCATGAACGCGGACGAGCTCGGTCTTTCCGCGCACAAAGTGCCCGTGAAACTCTGAAACCTTTCAAGGGGCTCCGGCCCCTTTTCCTTTTTGATTTTTTTTCGATTCCGTATGATTTTTCCGTTAAGGTTCCGGCTGGAAAAAAGACTAAACTTTAATATATAAGCGGTACCAACCATATTGTAAATTATTAGTACAAAGAGGTTAATTTTAACATACTGGCTATTGATTATTATAAAACAAATTTAATAAATTTCATCAGCATAGATTTTAATAGAACAATCGAATCACGGATTCAGTCATAAAGGTGAAACAAAATGGCAGCACCCAGAAAAGGAAGCTCGGGCCGCAAGGTAAAAGACAAGTGGAAAGCGAAGGAGTGGTACAAGGTACGCGCTCCCCGTATGTTCAATGAAACCGAAATCGGAGAGACGCCTGCGGCGGATCCCGAATACCTCATCGGAAGAACCTCCGAAGTCACCGTTCAGGATCTTACCGGCGACCTGTCCAAGATGCACATAAAGCTGAAATTCAAAATCAACGAAGTGGAAGGCTACGACGCGAAGACCGTGTTCGTGGGACACGACCTCACCGTGGATTACGTAAGAAGGCTTACCCGCAGAAAGAAGACCAAGACCGATCACGTCGTGGACATCGTAACCAAAGACGGTTTCACGATGAGACTCAAGACCATGTCCATTGCCGAAAAGCGCATTCAGACTTCCCAGGAGGAAGCGATGAGGCGTCTGATCGGAGAAACCCTCACTGAAATGGGCAAGGAGAAGACGGTTGCCGACTTCGTAAAAGAAATAGTATCCGGCGATCTGTCCAAGAACCTCGCCAAAGTGTGCCGCGAAGTGGTTCCCGTAAAGAGGATCGAAATCCGCAGGTCCGAGATACTCGGCCGCGGAGGCGAAGAACCGGAGTCCATAATCGAAACTCCGGCTCCCGAAGAGAGCTCCGAACCCGAGCCCGAAGCGGAAACCGAATCCGAATCCGAAACGGAAGAAAAAGCCGAAGCGGAGAAGGAAGAGGAGAAAGAGGAAGAGGAATAAACTCCTCTTCCCAAACCTTCTTAAGCGAAAACCCGTTACACGCACAAAAACCAATTAATGCCGAGATGGCTCAGCCTGGTGGAGCGTCGGACTCATAGGGTTCTGGTCTTCAGACCTCTTCCAGGGAAATCCGAAGGTCCTGGGTTCGAACCCCAGTCTCGGCACCTTTATTTTTTAACTCCGGTCCGGCATAAGCGCCTGCCTCGTTCATCTTTTATATTCTACAGCGTTTAGCCTCATGCATGAGGGTAATCATCTATACGGGAAAGGGAGGAGTCGGAAAAACATCCGTATCCGCCGCCACCGCGCGCAGACTGGCAAAAATGGGATACCGCACACTGGTCATGAGCACGGATTCCGCTCATTCCATGGGGGATTCCCTCGGTATTGAACTTCCGCCCGACGTTATGAATATAGAAGAGAACCTCGACGCGCTGGAAATCGACATAATACACGAAATGAGAACCAAATGGTCTGCCATAAGCAGGTACATTTCGGCGTTCATGCTCTCCCAGGGCCTTAACGAAATTTCCGCGGAAGAGATGGCGATAGTACCCGGGATGGAGATGGTTGCAGCCCTGTTCTATCTGAACCAGTTTGAAGAGGAAGGGATTTACGACGTCGTGGTCATGGACACCGCCCCCACGGGGGAAACGATCAGACTTCTGAGTTTTCCGGACGTATCCAACTGGTACGTGGACAGGATATTCGGTCTGATGAAAAAGTTCATCGCGGTGGCAAGAGTGACCGTGGCCAAGGTAATGGACTTCCCCCTTCCGGACAAGGAAGTCATGAACAGTATGTCCGAAATAAAACAGAAGATGACTTCGGTGAAGAAGATTCTGGAAAATCCGAAACAGACTTCCGTACGCCTGGTTCTCAACCCGGAACGCATGGTTATCAACGAGACCATGCGCGCATACACATACCTGAGTCTCTACAACTTTAACGTGGAATGCCTGGTAATCAACAAAATCTATCCCAAGGAAGGCATGGAAAGCGGTTATTTCCATGAAAGGCTCGGCGAGCAGGAAAAATACATGAAGGAAATAGACCACGCGTTCCAGCCCATGAAGATGATGCACGCCTACCTGATGCCCACAGAGCTCCGCGGGCCGGAAAAATTGGACGCTCTGGCGGAAATGATCTTCGGAGATTCCGATCCGTCCCTGTTCTATGCGGAAGAAAGTCCCATACGTTTCGAGTTCAAAGACGGTTTCGATCACCTGATACTCAAGATGCCCTTCGTAACCAGGGACAAAATCGACCTGTTCAGAGGAGAGAACGACAATCTCATCATAGAAGTGGGAAGCCACAAGAGAACCGTCACGCTTCCCATGACTCTCAAGGACGCGGAAGTCCTGGGAGCGGAACTGAAGAACGGGGAACTGATAGTTAAGCTAAAACGGCAGGAAGCCGATACATCCCGAAGGTGATACCGTGACGGAAGAAAAAGGATACAGCGAGGATTTCGAAAGCGAGTTGGAAGAGTTCGTAAAAGAAAACAGGGAGATGCTCGAAAAACTTCTGGAGAAGACCAGGAGGGACGAGCGTTCCGAAAAGATCCACGGGGCCAAGGACAAAGCCAAAACCAAAGCCGAAGAAAAGATGAAGGAAGTCGTTTACTTTGCCACCAACCCGGAGATGCATTCCCACTTCATGGCGGCGGGATTCCAGTTTATGATGGGCGTCAACGCCGCAATAAAGGCTATGCCGCTTCCCGATTTCGTCAAAGAATCCATAGATTCGATGGAAGAAGCCAGGGAACAGACCGCGGAGAGGATGCGCAAGTCGAAATCCGACAGTTCCGACGAAAAACCGAAGACCGGACGAATAGAGATAAGCGTCTCCGAACCCGAGGAGCCCCAGTCCAAGCCCAAATCATCCAGATCCAGAAAGAAAGCGCCGGAAGAATGAAATGGAATCTTTCGGTGAAAGGGCCGTAAGAGCAGCCAGGGAAGCTGCCGAAAACGAAACCAGAGGCGACGGCAGAAATCCCGATCCGGGCAGCGGATTCGATAGGAAGAGCGGAGTTTTCGTAACCATAAACACGGCGTCGGGAAACCTCAGAGGGTGCATAGGATATCCGGAACCGGTTCTGCCTCTGGGAGAGGCGTTGATATCCGCGGCCCGTTCCGCATGCCACGACCCGCGTTTCAGACCTCTGACTCCGGAAGAAGCCGCCGAATGTATTTTCGAAGTGACCGTCCTTACGCCTCCGGAACGCATCCAATACTCTTCGGAGAAGGAACTTCTGAATCAGATAGAGATAGGAAGAGACGGGCTGATCATAACCATGATGGGCCGCCGGGGCCTGCTTCTTCCGCAGGTCCCCGTGGAATGGGGATGGAACAAAGAAGAATATCTGGAAAATCTCTCCATGAAAGCCAATCTTCCTCCCGGCGCGTGGAAGAGCAAATCGGCGGTAATCGAAAAATTCGGCGGAGAGATATATGCCGAAGAATCTCCCCGCGGCAACGTAATCAGGAAGTGATACCGCGGCGCCGGATTTGGTTTTGGCAGGACGGGCGTTCGTTAACGGCGCACTCAAAGAAACGGAAGTGGGGATAACCCACGGGAAGATCGTTTATGTGGGACCGTCGGCGGACCGGGGCGGCCGCAGAATCGATTTGGGAACCAGCAGGATAATGATTCCCGGAGGCGTGGATCCCCACGTGCATTTCAGAGATCCGGGAATGACCCACAAGGAAAGTTTCGAAACCGGTTCCATGTCGGCCGTGTGCGGAGGAATAACCTGCGTTCTGGATATGCCCAACACCAAACCTCCCGCAGCGGACGAATATACGGTACGTGACAAAAAAGCCAGACTCAGAGGGCGTTCTTACTGCGATTACGGGCTGTTCGGCGCCGTAAGCCACGGACGTTCCCCCGCCAAAATGGCCGGAATGGTCGCAGGATTCAAGCTGTTTCTGGGCTCTACCACCGGAAACATTCTGGTTAAAGACGATTCGGACATAGAAGCGGCGTTCGGGGAAATCAGAAAAACGGGGAAACCCGTAAGCGTTCATTCCGAAGACGAAAAGATGATTTCCAAGGAATACGAAAAAGACTGTGCCGATCATAACAGGAACCGTCCGATTTCCGCCGAACTCAACGGAATCAGAAGACTCGCAGGATACAAAGGAATGAAAATCAACATATGCCACTGCACAACCGCAGAATCTCTGGCACTTTCTTCTTCTCTGGGTTTTACCACCGAAGTCACCATGCATCATCTCATGTTCGACATAGGAAACGTTTCCGGAGCGAACTTCAAAGTTAACCCCCCTCTGAGAAACGGAAAGACCCGCGAAGCTCTCGTCGAAGCGTTCAGGAACGGGGCAGCCACGATGATAGGCAGCGATCACGCCCCCCATGCCCCCGACGAAAAGAGTCTGGAGTTCGATTCGGCGCCCAGCGGAGTTCCCGGAGTGGAAACCACTCTGCCTATGATGATGGATGCCGTAAGGACGGGAAAACTGTCTCTGGAACAGACGGTAAGGATGTGTTCGACGGCTCCGGCCGGAGTTTTCGGAATGGAAAAAGGATCTCTAGAGGTAGGAAAAGACGCAGATCTGGCTATTTTCGATTTACGCAATCATTCGGAAATAAAAGTTCCGAAACTTCACAGCAAAGCCGGTTACAGTCCGTACGCCGGATTCGAAGCGGTGTTCCCAGATACGGTTATTCTCAGGGGAGAGATTCAGCTCGAGGACGGAGAATTCTGCGGAGAAACCATGGGAGCTGATATAATTGGTTAATTTCAACATAGATTATTCGGGAGTAAGGGGCAGACTTGTAGAATGCCCGCCCCAATGCGGAATGTGCTGTCTCTGTCAGCCCGAAGTGCTCCCGGAAGAAAAACCGTATTTCGAGAAAAATCATCCAGAAAGCCTGGTGAAAACAAGGTCTCCTTACCCCTACACGGCACTTGCCATGAAGAAGGGACGCGGATCCTGCGTTTTCCTCAACGGAAGAAGATGTAAAATTTACGAGCACCGCCCGGCGTACTGCAGACAGTTTCCCATACACATATACGCCGGAGAGAAAATTTCGGCGGAACTGGATCTTTCCTGCAGAGGCGCATGGACCGGCAGGGGAACGGATGCGGAAACCGAGGCCAAAAAAATAGCGGAAGCGGCCTCCGGAAGAATACACAAAGCTTTCCGGGAATCCAAAAAGGTTTACGACGAATTTTACGGAAACTGCATGATGGCGGGGGTTATGGGAGACCCGGCAGCGCTGCGCGGCAGCATATCCGATTCTCTTTACAAGTTCACCGATCCCGGTTACCTCGGAGCGGTTCTCGAAACGTCTCTGACGGAAGATTCGATGGGATTGGAAAAAATCAGGAATTTCCGTCCCTTCGGTTCGGAAACGGAGGAAACCGCAAGAGCCGCCGCCATGGACTCCATGTCCGCGGAAGATCCTCTGAGTCTTCCGGTTTACTGTGACAGCGAATGGAACTGGAACATGTTCAGGGCAGGAAACGGCAGGATAGAATGGATGGTCATGGACGACGACGGGGATTTAGAAAGCAAAGATTCCTCTCCCGCGTCGGAGATCCCCCTCAAGCCTCCGGAAGGAGACGGAAAGGATGTACTGGCACAGTATATTTCCGTGCTCAACGGAAGGGAGAGTTTCATGGGCAGCGTGTTCAGCAACATGGACGCCGGAGGATACGAAGACTCCATGTCCAACTCGTACTACGGAACGGTTGCGGTTTCAGTACTGGATCTTATGTGGAGGGCATCCGTATTGGATCATTTCATGGGAACCGGAACGGGTGCCGAAGGAATCAGAGAAGCCGTGATATTCTACGACATGGACCGTTTGGACGCCCCCTCCATAGGTGCCTTTGTATGACGCGCGGACGCGTACAAGCTGATAACCTTCAAATACTGAATCCTTTATGGGTTAGTCCGGAGGCCCTTGAATGTTGAAACCGTTGGCGGTGCTGGGAAAGGCGGCGAATAATAACGTTATCGTCGTTCTCCGCGGCAAGAAGGAATTCAGAGGCGTGCTGGACGGCTACGACCAGTACATGAACGTCGTGCTGAAGAACGCCGAAGAACTTCAGGAGGGCCAGTCCGTCGCCAGGTACAGGATGGCATTGGTGCGCGGCGACAACATAATTTACATTTCGCCATAAGGAGTGATAACATGGGAACAGGAACACCGGCACAGGGAAAGCACAACACGAACAAGACGCACATCCCCTGCCGCAGATGCGGGAAACGCTCTTACAACATGAGAGCTGGAGTATGCGCATCCTGCGGATACGGCAAGACCGCAAAGCTCAGGTCTTACAACTGGGCTAAGAACCGCGATTAAGTGAGAAAAATGACCGGGCCAAAACACAGTTGCGGCGTTGTTGGAATCAGCGCCGAGAACAATGTCGTGCCCGCTCTTCAGAAATCCCTGATGATAATCCAGCACCGCGGTCAGGAGAGCGCGGGCATTTCGGTATACAATTCCGAAGGTTCCATTGACACGGTAAAGGACGAGGGTTTGGTTCAGAACGCCCTGCCGAAATATATTCTGGGAAGGTTCAACGGAAAAGTGGGAATCGGCCATGTCAGATATTCCACGTCCGGGCCGAAGAACTCGTCAAACGCGCAGCCTCTTGCGTCGACAACCAATTACGGTCCTCTCGCCGTTGCGCACAACGGGGACATAACCAATTTTTCCGAGCTCAAAAGCAAGTACATGGCTTCCGGATGGTCTTTTTTTACGGATTCGGACAGCGAACTCATCACCAAAATTCTGAGTAAATATTCTGCCGTTTATACGGATCCCATAAAAGCGCTGAAAGCCACCTGCGGAGAACTCGACGGTTCTTTTTCCCTGGCGGTTCTTCTCAACGGAAGGCTGTTCGGCATAAGAGATCCCAGGGGAATGAGGCCCCTGTGCATCGGAAAGATCAGGGACGGATACATGATTGTCTCCGAAAGCGCCGCGATAGACGCTCTGAACGGAGAATTCGTAAGAGACGTTATGCCCGGCGAGATTGTCGAAATCTCGGAAAAAGGGATAACCAGCCATCCTTACAACATAAACTCGCCCAAGGCCTACTGCATGTTCGAGTGGGTGTACTTCGCGAGGCCCGACTCGGTCATCGACGGACGCGAAGTGTACGACGTGAGAAGAAAAATCGGAGAGGTTCTGGCAAGGGAATGTCCCGCCGACGTGGACCTGATAATGCCCATACCCGACTCCGGACGTGCACACGCCATAGGTTTCTCGGTGGAATCCAAAATTCCCTACGAAGAGGGATTCATGAAAAACCGTTTCGCCGAACGCACGTTCATTCTCCCGGATCAGAAATCCAGGGAAGTCGCGGTTTCCACCAAAATGAACCCGATAAAAAGCACGGTCCGCGGAAAGAAGATTCTCATCGTCGACGACAGCATAGTCAGGGGAACCACTCTCAAGAAGCTGATCAGCATGCTTAAGGGTGCCGGGGCGAAAGAAGTCCACGTGCGCATCGGATGTCCTCCGATAGTCGCTCCGTGTTATTACGGCGTGGACATGAAAACCAGAGACCAGTTCATAGCCACGGGCCATTCCGTGGACGAGATAAAAGAGATAATAGGCGCCGACAGCCTCGCATACATAAGCATAAAGGGTCTGCTGGAGGCGGTGGGAAAGCCGGAGGGCGAACTCTGTCTGGCATGCGTATGCGGAAAATATCCCACCATTATTCCCGGAGAAGTCCACAGACACCAGGCTACGCTCAAAGAAAATTACGACGGCTCCGCATAAACCTTTAATAGAAACAAATAATCACTGGCAACATCGGGCAGGTAGATCAGTTGGAAGATCGCTACATTGGCATTGTAGAGGTCGCGAGTTCGAATCTCGCCCTGTCCACCACTTTCTGAATTTCCCGTTCTTTCCGGAGTTGCCGCAGATTCGGGATACACTCCCGAACGCCTATGGACGCGGCATTCCGCCCTCATTCAAAGAAATTATAACCGTTACGGATATTCCGTGGTTATGGATACGGAAACAATCATAGAATCGCTGAAAATGCACATGCCCGAAGTGGTTCTGATTGTAGGAGGACTGCTTGCGGTTCTCATAGTTTATTTTTATCTCAAGAACGAAACTTCGGCGGGTTACAAACTGTCGGTGTTTCTGGGTCTGATCGTCGGAGTTCTCATGATATACGTGGCGACGGTTTCCTGGTCGGGACTTGCGGTTTCGACGGCAATTATAGTCGTCGTGGGGGGTTTCACTCTGGTCATAAGGCCGTTCAGATCCGTGAACTTCGCGGTCATACTGGCACTGCTGGTCATGGCCGTGGCGTACATACTGCTGGGAAGCCTCGAAGGTTCCCAGGTTTACAACATAGATATCTCGTTCCTTGCGAGCGGATGGCCGAGAATAATAGTCGCCGTGGTTGCCGGGGCGTTGACATACATGATTACCAATTTCATAGAAGAAGCGATAAAAATATTCGGAAAACTTCTGAATTGGTGGCCTTTCCTGATGATACTCGGTCTGATCTGTATTGCGGAAGGAATATCCGTCGGTTTGGGACACGGTTCTGTTTACGAACTCTACCTCAGCTATACCGGAGAATAAGCAGTCCGACATGTTCCGTGTAAAGATTTATATTACAGGAGTCGTTGTTGGGTGAGTGGGCCCGTGGCTTAGCCAGGATATAGCGCTGGCCTTCTAAGCCAGACGCCTCGGGTTCGAAAGTCTCATTGAAAAAAGAGACCGAAATTCCCGACGGGCCCGCCACAGGAAACCGTTGAGAAACGGCAGTCCAAGGAAGGTAAAATATGAAGAGAAGTTCACGCGCCTGGAAGAAACGCGGAAACCAGCGTTGGAAATGGCGCAAGAAGAAGATGAGAAGGAGAAAGAGAGCAGCGAAGATGCGCAAGGCTTGATCAATCAGAGTCATTCTGACAAGGGAGTATAGGCTAACCTGGCAGACTGGCGGGCTCCAGTTATCGAGCGTGATTTGATTGAGTTGGCTGACAGTTGTGATGAATAACTGGAGCGATGACTCAATAATTTCGCGGAGGGTAGCTCCCTCCGTGGTGGAAACCCGCTGATGGGGGTTCAAATCCCTCTGCTCCCACCTTGCGCATCCCCGGTGCCATTACCTTTCGGTCACGGAAGGTATTAACCTCTTTCGACTCTTTTTCTTTGCTATTTTTTATATCTGCAATATTGCAAACTCGGTTTTTATCGAAAGTCAACGGACTGCGCTGACATCGGTTCTCATGAGATCCAGGCCGGATGCGTTATTTCCGTAAGGTTCACTTTGTAAAGAACCGAGCCCACAAATTTGCGGTCGCACAGCTGTGCTACGAGGGCTTCGGAAGCCATGGTAACGGCACGTAACGCTACCGGAACTCAGTTCTTGAAACTGTGTATGGGTGCGGGTATGCGGCCTTTGCGGTTTACGAATCCGGCACATCCGAATTCGTTCACCGGCATGACGGGTCCTCCGCCGAGAAGTCCGCCGAATTCCGCTCTGTCTCCCGCCTTCTTTCCCACGACGGGAATGAGTCTGCATGCGGTGGTCTTCTGATTCACCATACCGATGGCCATTTCGTCGGCTATTATTCCGGAAATCGTCTCCTCGGAAGTGTCTCCCGGTATAGCCACCATGTCCAGTCCCACGGAGCATACGCAGGTCATGGCTTCCAGTTTTTCGAGAGTAAGGGCGCCGCATTCGGCCGCGCGCACCATGGAGCTGTCCTCGGATACGGGGATGAACGCACCGCTCAGACCTCCCACGTATGACGAAGCCATCACGCCTCCCTTTTTCACCTGATCGTTGAGTATGGCGAGAGCGGCGGTGGTTCCGTGCGCTCCGGTTCTTTCGATACCCATCTCTTCGATGATGTCGGCTATGCTGTCTCCCACCGCGGGAGTCGGTGCCAGGGACAAATCCACGATTCCGAAGGGAACTCCCAGTCTGTTCGACGCTTCCCTTGCCACCAGCTGTCCCACTCTCGTGACTTTGAACGCAGTTTTCTTTATGGTTTCGCAGAGGACTTCGAAATCTTCCCCTTTGACTTTGGATACGGCGGTTTTCACCACTCCGGGACCGGAAACTCCCACGTTGATTACGGTTTCAGGTTCGGTGACTCCGTGGAACGCACCCGCCATGAACGGGTTGTCGTCGGGCGGGTTGCAGAAAACCACAAGTTTGGCGCATCCCACCGAATCGTGTTCCTTCGTAAGTTCTGCGGTTTTCTTTATGATTCGGCCCATTTTGCGGACGGCGTTCATGTTTATTCCCGCCCTGGTGGAACCCAGGGAGACCGAACTGCAGATTCTTTCGGTGGAAGCTAAGGCTTCCGGTATGGAATCTATGAGAAGAACGTCCGAATCGTTCATTCCTTTCTGAACCAGCGCGGAATATCCTCCTATGAAGTTGACGCCTATCTTTTCGGCCGCTCTGTCCAGGGTTTTCGCGATTTCGACGAAATCTCCCGCGGTCCTGCAGGCGGAAGCTCCGACTATGGATACCGGCGTCACCGAAACGCGTTTGTTCGTTATGGGAATGCCGTATTCCAGTCCTATTTCGTCTCCCACGGAGACCAAATCCTTTGCTTTGTCCGTGATTTTCGCGTAGACGGCATCGCAGAGTTCGTCCAGATTTCTGCTGCAGCAGTCCGTCAGACCGATTCCCATGGTTATGGTCCTGACGTCCAGGCTTTCGTCCTTGATCATGGTGTTCGTTTCGAACACTTCTTCAAGTTCCACCATGGAATCAGATCCTGTGCATCATGTTGAAGATTTCTTCGTGCTGGGCCTGTATTATGCAGCCGACTTTCTCGCCCACCTTTTTCAGGTCCTCGGTCAGATCGTTGAAGCTTTTTACGTAAGCGGAAGTGTCAACGATCATCATCATGTTGATGTATTCGTCCACGGTGGTCTGTTTGATGTCGAGAATGTTGATATCGTTCTCTGCGAAGTAGTTGCACACGGCGGCGATGATGCCCGTGTGATCTTTTCCCACAAGAGTGACTATAGTTTTGCTCATTTCATCCCTTCCTTTCGCTCAGCGCGATGGCATATTCCAGCGAATCCACCAGCGCTATAAGGCTGGCTTCTATGACGTTTTCCGACACGCCCACGGTGGTCCAGCTTTCGTTTCCGTCGGTAGAGCGTATAAGAACTCTCACCGGGGCGGCGGTGGCCGCTTTTTCGTCCAATACTCTTACTTTGTAGTCCGACAGGCGTATGGAGTTGAGAACGGGATAGAATTTGGACAGCGCTTTTCTGAGGGCGTTGTCCATGGCGTTGACCGGACCGTCTCCGTCGGATGCGGTGTGTTCGATGTTTCCTTCCCGGTCCTTGACTTTGATGCTGGCTTCCGAAATAAGTTTGCCGTTTTCCGTCTCGTCTATGAACAGCCTGAATCCGGCTATGGTGAAATGGGGTTCGGCTTCCTTTCTGAGCCTTTTCACGAGAAGTTCGAAACTTGCGTCGGCCCCTTCGAACTGGTATCCCTTGGATTCCAGTTCTTTGACGGTGGCAGTAATCAGTTCGCTGTCGCATCCTTCTTCGGTTATGCCCAGCTCTTTGAGTTTTTCGGAGATGCTCGCTCTCCCGGACATATCGGAAACAAGAACTCTGCGTCTGTTTCCCACGGTTTCCGGGTTAATGTGTTCGTAGGTTCTCGAATCCTTCGCAAGGGCGGAAACGTGCATTCCCCCTTTGTGGGCAAAGGCTTTCTCTCCCACGTAAGGCATGGAAGACGGCGGAACCGTGTTGGAAACTTCTCCCACGTATTTCGACAGTTCCGTGAGTTTGGAAAGATCCTTCACGTTTGTGTTTCTCCCCATCTTCAGCATAAGGTTGGGGATTATCGAGCACATGTTTGCGTTTCCGGTTCTTTCGCCTATTCCGTTCACGCAGCCCTGAACCATTTCCGCTCCCGCCTTGACCGCGGCAAGAGAACATGCCACGGCGAGTTCGGAGTCGTTGTGGCAGTGGATTCCTATCTTCGCATCGATGTTTTTCTTCACGGCGGATACCGCGTCCGCGATTCTGTCGGGAAGGGTTCCTCCGTTGGTGTCGCACAGAACTATCCACTCCGCTCCCGCTTCCGCCGCGGCGGATACGGCTTTCATGGCGTACTCCCCGTCGGAATAGAATCCGTCGAAGAAATGTTCGGCGTCGAACATGACTTTCATTCCGGATTCAACGAGGAATTCTATGCTTTCCTTTATGATTGCCAGATTTTCTTCCTTGGAAATGTTGAGTGCCTTCTCCACGTGAAAATCCCAGGTCTTTCCGAATATGCACGCCCATTCCGCGCCGGACCCGGCGATATTCCTGAGATTCGTATCCTCTTCGGCTTTCATGCCGCGCCTTCTGGTGCTTCCGAAGGCGCACAGTTTCGCATGAGACAGATTCAGGTCTTTGGCTTTGGAAAAGAATTCCGTGTCGACGGGATTGGAACCGGGCCATCCTCCTTCGACGAAATCCATTCCGAACCTGTCCAGTTCCGTCAGGATATCCAGTTTGTCCTGGACCGAAAAAGAGATTCCTTCGCTCTGTGCGCCGTCTCTGAGGGTTGTGTCGTATAATACGACCTTCAAGTTCATTCCTCCCGGTTGTCCATCACCGCTATCAGGTCGCTGAGTACGGCGGACGCCGTTTCCAGTCTTCCCGCCCCCCGTCCGGTTATGGTTACGGGACCGGCCAGGTCGCTCAGGATTTGCGCAGCATTGAGCGTTCCGTTAACCGCAAGAGGGTGTCCTTTGGGTATGAGCCTGGGGGCGACTTCCAGTTTCGTGTCCGTGACTTCGCCTATCAGGCGTATGACCATGTTGCGGGATTTGGCCAAAGCTATCGCCTCTTCGGTTATTCCCGTTATTCCGGTAATCGAAACGTCGGAAAGCACCACGTCCCGGTGGAAAACCGAGTTGGCAAGTATGACCGCTTTGCAGGCGCTGTCGTATCCTTCGACGTCTCCTGCCGGGTCGGCTTCGGCATATCCCAGCTGCTGGGCTTCTTTGAGCGCCTGGCCGTAGGGCTGTCCGCTGTCCATTTTGCTCAGTATGTAGTTGCAGGTCCCGTTCAGGATTCCCCGTATCGACTTTATGTTCTCTCCCACGAGGAGATCGTGGCAGAGGTTGATTATGGGCATTGCGCCTCCTACGGAACCTTCGAATTTGAATTTGCATTTTTTCTCTCTGGCTAATGCGATAAGTTTTCCGAAGGAAATCGCCAGAGGACCTTTGTTCGTCGTAATCACGTCCTTTCCGCATTCCAGGGCGTGGGTTATGTTTATCAGCCCCTGCCCTCCGTCTTCGTAGTTGGTGGGGCTTACTTCGATCAGTATGTCGTAATCGACCGAATCCAGAACTTCCAGGGCGTCAGTGTAGGTTTTCTTCCCCACCTTACCCGTTTCCGTTTTGACGGAGACCAAATCCAAAGGTGCCAGTCCTTCGGGGTCGGTTATGTACGTGCGGGAATCCATGACTCCCACGATTTTCACGTTCTTTCCGTAACGCTTCTTGAAAAATTCTTTTCTGGATTCGAGAACTTCCGCCACTCCCTGTCCGACGGTTCCGAATCCCGCTATGAACAGACGCATTTCAGAGCCCCCTTACGTACGTTATCGCGCCTTCTTTGCAGGCCGCCCTGAGGAATCTGTCCAGTTTGTCCAGATCCTTTTCGTCGCGGACCTTTACGGAAATCATAGCCGTGCGTTTTTCGCTGGAGGTGTTTCCGGAAGAGTACTGGATATCCACCGAATCGATGTTCACGGCGGCCGAAGCCTCGTCCATGAGCTGTTCTATGTAAGATGCGGTTATGTTTCCTATGAGCATGTATTCCATGGAAAAAGTGCTGTACACGGATCCGATGCTGGATATGATGATGTCCTTGGATTTCCAGATGTTTTCCAGTTTTTTGAGCTGTTCGGCGTCTTCGACCTCGAAGGTCACGTCCAGAGAGATTCTGCGGTTCACTATCTGTTCCCTGTCGTGAACAACGCCCATGATGTTGCCGCCGACCATGGATATCGGTTCGAGGGAGCCTACCAGCTGTCCGGGAAGATCTTTGACGTACAGTTCGGCATTTACTATCATTTGCTTTCCGTCTGACATTCCTCTCTTATTAATTATATTATCGCCCGCGCGGTTCCGCACACACAATCGGGAAATGCACAGTGCCAGTACCGTTTTTTGCTTATATTCGGAGGTAAACGAAAACAAGACGGCGGCGGGAATAAAAATTCTCCGAAAGAACGCATATTTCTAGAAGATGGTGCGGACGCCGGGATTCGAACCCGAGTTCTAACCTTGGCAAGGTCAAGTGATAACCAGCTACACCACGTCCACAGGGTAAGCCCAAGATTGACTTTTTGATTATAAATTTTGCCTTGTTTCGGTGACGAATCCTTAAATAACACTTCCATATTGGCAACACCTGAGGTAATAAGATGGCGCGCTTTAAAGAGGCCGAAGAAAGGCTCCTTAACAAATCGGTATGCATGAACTGCTATGCTACGAATCCGCCCAAGGCCGAAAAGTGCCGTAAATGCAGGTACACCAAACTCAGGCCCAAGGCGAAAGAAAGCAGAAAGCAGTGATCTCATGTCCTTTTCGGGGGTCCGGGGCTCCGGTGCCGCCGGATTTTTCCCGTTCTCCCGCCGGACTTGGGTTAATATAGTCCTTGGGCAGTCCGTATATCCGGAGACAGACGGATGAAAATTCTCGTTGCCGAAGACAATACGGCCATTCAGGAAATTCTCAGAGAGATTATCGTCTCTACGGGTAACGAGGCTATTCTGGCATCCGGAGTAAAAGACGCTTCGGACGCGGTATTCGAATTCAATCCCGATCTCATTTTCCTGGATATGTACCTGGAAGGGGAACCGGGACTCAACGTCATAACCACGGTTCACGAAGAAGACGTCTCCTACCCGATGAAAGTGTACATGATCAAAAACAGCAGAGATTATGTACCGAAGGACAACGCGTTCATCGTCGGCGAGATAGAGAAACCCTTCGAAAGTTCCGAAATCGTCAGAATAATAAGCGAAGCGGAAAAAATACCCGAAGAGGTTCCCGCGCCCGTTCCGGAAAAACGTCCGATATGGAAAAGAAAACGCACCGAAAAGGTACAGAACGTCGAACCCGAACCTTCGGAACTTCCCGCCGGAAAAGCTTATCTTTTCATAGGAAACGGTTCGGACGTGGCTTACGCACATGCCATTGAATTTCTGACCGCAGGTTACGATCTGATGGTGATCACCGGAAGCAAAATCAAAGCCGTCAGGGACAAAATGAAATCCGAATCGGTGCAGGTGATGGCGCTGTCTTCCAAATCCCTGCTGGGATACAAGGACGCAAAAAAACTGGGCACGCTCACCGAATCGGTAAACGCATTCATAAGGGAAAAAGAACGCCCGGTCATTCTTTTCGACAATCTTTCCGTGCTCATAGAGAAGAACGGAGCCAACCGCATTCTGACGATGCTCAGGCAGCTTACGTCCGACAACGCGGAAACGGCAACCTTCATTATATCCGCGGAGGAAGGCTCTCTCGGAAGCAGGGAAATCGAAATAATGGCCAGCAACATGACGGTCAGGACACAGAACTGAGGCACTCGGATGATAATAGAGAAAGTATGGGCAAGAGAAGTACTCGATTCCCGCGGCAACCCCACGGTCGAGGCTGAAATAACGGTATCGGGACACAGAATCACAGCGATAGCTCCTTCCGGAGCATCCACCGGCACGTGGGAAGCGCACGAACTCCGCGACGGAGGAAAACGCTACGGAGGAAAAGGCGTTCTCAAAGCGGTGGAAAACGTCAGAACGGAAATATCCGGAATTCTGACGGGAACCGATCCGGCCGATCAGGAAGCCGCCGACAGAGCGATGACAGAACTGGACGGCACTCCGGGCAAAACCCGTCTCGGAGCGAACGCGACCGTCGCCGTATCTCTGGCGGTCGCCAAAGCGGGGGCTATGGCCGAAGGGGTTCCTCTCTACGAACACATCGGAAAAGGAAAAGTTCTGCCGGTGCCCATGTTCAACATAATAAACGGAGGAAAACACGCCGGCGGGAATCTGAAAATTCAGGAATGCATGCTCGTTCCGGCGGGACTTCCCAGCTATTCCGAATGTCTCAGGGCGGCTTCGGAAATCTACATGTCGCTGAAAAATCTGCTTAAGAAGAAATACGGTCCTTCCGCCGTGAACATAGGGGACGAGGGAGGTTTCGCTCCCCCCGTAAACACCGTGTCGGAAGCTCTGGAGACGATTCTGGAAGCCGCTTCGGACGCGGGATACGCTCCCGGGAAAGAAATATTCCTGGCGATGGATGCGGCGTCTTCCGAATTTTTCGAAAACGGACGCTACGACGTGGACGGCATGAGCCTGACGGCCGTAGAGCTTTCCGACCACTATGTTTCGCTGACGAAGGAATTCCCGCTGGTAAGCATCGAAGATCCCTTTTTCGAAGACGATTTCGAAACCACCGCGCAGCTCACTAAAAAAATCGGAAACAAAGTTCAGATTGTGGGGGACGACCTTTTCGTCACCAATACGGAACGTCTCATGCGGGGAATAAAGGAAGGCGCGGCGAACGCCCTTCTCCTGAAAGTCAACCAGATAGGAACGGTAACCGAATCGGCGGAAGCCGCAGGTGCCAGTTTTGAAAACGGATACCGCGTCATCGTGTCCCACAGGTCCGGAGAATCCGAAGATACTTCCATATCCGACCTGTCGGTGGGATGGGGAACCGGACAGATCAAAACGGGAGCTCCCGCCCGCGGAGAAAGAACTGCGAAGTACAACAGACTTCTGAGAATCGAAGAAGAACTGGGAAGCGCCGCGGTTTTCCCCGGAAAGAAAGCTTTCGGACTCTGATACTATGGCAAAACTTTTCATCGCCGACGAAAACGACGTCCGTTCCGGAAAGACCATGGACGTTTATTTCGAACGTACCAAACGCATCCTGGAAGCGAAGGGACTTGCGGGAACGAAGGTGTGCGCGGAATTCACCGGCAGCGCCCTTCCCGACGGGTGGAACCGGGCAGTGTTCTGCGGACTCGAAGAAGTGATACGTCTTATGGAGGGTCTCCCGGTAAGTATAAGCGCGGTTCCCGAGGGTACGGTTTTCAGCCCCAGGACTCCGGCGAGCGTAAGGGTTCCCCTGATGAACTTTTTCGGAGCCTACACGGATTTCGGAATCATGGAAACCGCCGTGCTCGGGATGATATGCCAGGCAACCGGAGTTGCGACCAAAGCGGCACGCACAAAAATCGCCGCCAAGGGAAAACCGGTGATAGCGTTCGGAAACAGAAGGATGCACCCTGCAATCGCCGGAATGCTCGACCGTTCCGCTTACATAGGAGGATGCGACGACGTTTCGTCATGGATAGGCGCGGAGTTCATCGGAAAGGAACCTCTGGGAACCGTTCCCCACGCGCTTCCGCTTATGATGGGAAGCAACGACGCCGCTTTCAAGGCCTTCGACGAAATAATCGAACCCGGAGTTCCCAGAATAATGCTCATAGACACCTTTTCCGACGAACGCACGGCGGCCGTCGAAGCCTGCAGAACCGTCAAAAATCTTGCCGGCGTAAGGCTGGACACGCCCGGATCCCGGCGCGGGAATTTCAAAGACCTGATAAACGAAGTCCGCTGGGAGATGGATATGCAGGGATTCGGAAAAGTGAAGATAATCGTTTCCGGAGGATTGGACGAGGAAAGCGTCGCACAGCTCGCGGACACCTGCGTTTCAGGGTTCGGAGTCGGAACTTCCATATCCAACGCCCCTACGATGGATTTCTCTATGGACCTTGTGGAGAAAGACGGAAAACCCATATCGAAAAGAGGAAAGTTCGGCGGACGGAAATATCCGTACCGCTGTCCCGAATGTTACACCATGGGAGTTTCCCTGTCTCCCGACGACACGATAACCTGCGGCTGCGGCTGTACGATGGAAATGATTGAAAAACCGGTACTCGTGGACGGTAAGCGCGTATCCCCGGAAGTGTCTCCGGAAAACATCCGCGGATATGTCATGGAACAGCTCCGGCACATAGAAAATTCCGACGGAAAATAACGGTATTTTCTTCCGTTTTTCATACGCGGAAATGTGCTTCGGTGTTACCGAAACGGTCCCGTTAAATAGCCTGCCGCAGGCCCTTATGCACCCCTCCCATCCAGGTAACAGAAAGCTTATATGTAGTCTATAGATTGGTTAAAATGGCGCTTGCAAGGCATTGTTTGATGGGTGCAGGAGCCTTGCACGAAGCACTGTCAACTCGGGGGAAGTAAGATAGAAAATCTATCGGAATCGGCGGAACTGTGCCTTGACGGCATTTTCAAAAACACTCTGGATTCTGTACCGGCCGGGAGTATGATGAACGTCTACTGCAACTGCGGCAGAATCGTCTGGCTGGACCGGTCCAGTATGATACTCAAACTCAGCATGGGCAAGAGCCTGGAATGCATGCAGTGCCGCAACAGAAGAATCTCGGAAGAGATAGATTCCGTCGACAGACACTTCCGCGGAGAGGACGAAGTTTCCGCGGAATACTGATCATTCTTTTTCCGCTTTTTCCGCCGCGGGTTTTCTCCGTCCGGAACAGTCGGGGTTGATGCACTCTTCGGATTTTCCGAAAATTATCACGGGAGCTCCGCAGGCTTCGCATTTCTTATCCGTGGGCTTGATCGTACCCCTGGGTCTGAGAGGATACGTCTGAGTGCACGCAGGCCATTCGGTGCATCCCGCAAATCTTTTCCCGGCTTTGGAATACATCATTCTGATGGTTCCCTTTCCGCAGGTGGGGCAGGTACCGAGATGCGTGCGTTTCGTATTTGTGGGACATTTCGGGTCCACGCATTGGGTCAGCGGAGGGTTCCCCCGCCTTACGACGCGTATCTGCGGAAGCCCGCATTCGGGGCACAGGGATTCCAGGGGCTGCACCGAAGCTCCCCTGGGAAGGGGAAATGTGCATTTGCAGTCCGGATATCCGTCGCATCCGATAAAATTCCCGTTTCTGGATTTTTTGATCGTGAGGTTGTTCCCGCATTCTTTGCAGGTGCCTATGTGCTGCTGGGTACGCAGGGCGGCTTTGATTTCGGTACCGATTGCTTCCTTCTCGGCCTCTATCTTGGAAGAGACGCTGTGAAGCATGTCCTGGGACTCTTTCACCACTTCGTCCAGGGTCCTTTCCCCGCTTCCTATCCTGATCATGTCCTCTTCGAGTCTGGCGGTCATGTCGGGTTCGGTTATTCCGCCGCCGTGTTTCATGAGGGCTTTGGTCAGAGCTATCCCCCCGGCGGTGGGAACCATGTAGTTCCCCTGAACGTAATTTCTGGAGTACAGTTTGCTTATGATATCGTGTCTGGTACTCTTGGTTCCCAGCTGCAGGCGGTCCATTTCCTGAATGAGGGATCCCTGGTTGTACCTGTAGGGCGGTCTTGTTTCCGACTCTTCGAGTTCCATGGAACGGACGTCGAGAACGTCTCCCGCTTCGAGTTTGGGAACGGACACGTCTTTCGATTTGAGGTATTTGCCGTAATACTTCTTCCATCCCTTGTTTTTGAGTTTGTATCCTTCGCATTCGAAAGGCTCGCCGGCAACTTCCACCGTGCACTTCGTTACTTCGGCGGTTGCGGCCGGGGCGAGGGTGGCCATGAATCTTCTGACTATGAGTTCGTAAAGTTTCCACTTGTCCCCTTTCATCTTGTCGGAACGGGCGACCGCGGTGGGATATATGGGCGGATGGTCGGTTGTTCTTCTTTTTCCTTTGGAAGGATAGATTTTCTCCTGTGCCAGTATCTCCTCGGCTTCCTGTTTGAAATCCGAATCTTTCAGCTTTTCGAGTATGCTTCTGAGGTTGACGCTCTTGGGATATTCTGTGTTCTCAGTACGGGGATACGAGATGTATCCTCCCGTGTAGAGGTCTTCGGCAAGCTTCATTGCGGCCGCGGGAGGTATTCCGATTTTGTTGGCTTCGACCTGCATCTGCGTGGTGTCGAAGGGCGGAGGTCTGAATTCTTCCTTCTCTTCGCATTCGAAGGACAGAACCTTTCCGGTTTTTTCCGAAGACACTTTTTCGTAAAGGGCCTTGGCTTCCGCTTCGTTCTTGAAAGGATTTCTGGTGTGTCCGCCGGGAAATGCCAGCATTCCGAATTTTCCTTTAACGTTCCAGAAAGGTTCCGGAACGAAATTTTCGATTTCGGTGTGTCTGTCCACCAAAAGCTTGAGAGCGGGACTTTGGACTCTGCCCACGGACATGAAATTCTTGCCCACCTGTCCGGAGGCCAGGGAAATCTGTCTGGTAAGAACGGCACCCCATGAAAGATCTATGATCTGTCGTGCTTCCGCCGCGTCGGAAAGACGTTTGTCCGGAAGAACCAGGTTATCGAATGCCGCTTCCACTTCCGCTTTGGTAAGGGCGCTGAATCTGGCTCTTTTAACTTTAGACATGTCGACGCCGGCAGCGACGACCGTCTCCATACCGATGAGTTCTCCTTCCCTGTCGTAGTCCGTGGCTATTATGACTTCGTCGGCGGAAACCGCGGCTTCCCGTATTCCCGCGAGAACGGACTTGACTTTGACGGTTTTCACCTGAGGAGCATAAACGAGATCCGTGGGAGATCCGGCGCTCCAGTCGTTGTATTCGGCCGGATAATCCAATTCCAGTATGTGTCCGCGGAGACTTATGACATCGTAATCGTCTCCGCCGGAAGAGAAGGAAATCGCCGAGGCACCCGCAATTTTTTTCGAGGAATATTTTCCGTCGGACAGAATGGCGGAAATTCTCCGGGCGGCGTTGGCCTTCTCGGTGATAATCAGTTTTTTCATCAGGGCAGGCGACTATCTAAGAATTATATAATCGTTGGCGACCGAAAATATGTATCCCGAAGGCGGAAATAATATTACCCGAACAGTACGTCTCTTTAACCGTGACCATAGAAGACGCGGTTTCTTCCCTCGTAAAACACAGAGGGGTGAAAAAAGTCGTAATCATCGACGATACGATGAAAAACCGTATCAGGGAAGAAGAGAGCCAGATAGTCAGTTCTTTCGGAATGCCCGTAATCAACGAGGGTATGAGGCTCTGTTTTTCTTTCGATTACGCACTGTGCATCTACTGCGACGTGACTTTCGAAAAGCCTGAAACGAGCACTCTGTTCATGAAAGACAGGAGCGGAAGGGTCGTGGGACAGGACGTCACCGAGGCCATGAAAGACAGCATTCCCGACAACGAAAACACCATCTGGATCTCCGACGATTTCGTGATGTATTCCAACACGGACATGGCTTCGGAAATAGATGTGGTGATGACCTCTTTCGAATACCACGGGTTCTCCGAAGAGGACGGGGTGGCCAGAGCCGCCGTGTTCTACCCCGCTCCAAGTACGGACTGCATAATCAGATCCGCTTACGGCGGCCCCTACGAATCGGAAATCGCAACCGCAGTTATGGGCGTGAAACTTCTTTAATTCTGTTTTCTGGCACCGAGATGGTGCATGTTTCCGGATTTGGGGGAAACCATGGTAAGTCTGCCTCTGAGGACGCCTCTTATGGACGTAATTTCGGATGCGAGTTTCTTCAGGGTTCCCAGGGTTCCTTCCACGATGAGAATTTCCATGCAGCGGTCGTGATCCAGGTGCACGTGTATGGATGTGTTCACGTTTCCGACACGTTCGTGCTGAATTTCGGTGAGTCTGTCTCCCACGTTGGTGACGGTGTGGTCGTAAACCATGACGATCACTCCCACCATGTACTGATCGTCGTTTTTCCATTCGCTTTCGGCCAGAGAATCCCTCACCAAATCCCTGATGGCTTCGGACCTGCTTACGTAGCCTTTGGTCGATATCGATTTATCGAATTCTTTCAGGAGTTCGGGTTCCAGCGAAACGCCTATGCGCGTTATTCCTTCCATGGTGTCCGATTGAATTTATGAAGTAATAATACTGTCGGGTTTTTTGCCCCTAAAGGACATAATACTTGTTCGGCGATAACAACCACGTCCATGGAAATACTGTCCGATGCATACGCCAGGTACGTATCCGAATCCCTGAATTCCGCCGCCGGGGAACTGCTGAGCGGAGAAAAAACGGCGGTTGCGTTCTCCGGAGGGCTGGATTCCGGCATCGTCGCCGCACTGTGCAAAAGATACGCGGAGAGCACAGTTCTGTACACGGTTGGGACCGAGAAATCCTACGACGTTCTGCGTTCGGCTTCCGCCGCGGAAGCTCTGGGTCTTAAGCACAAGTACATCGGGATAGGAACGGAGAACATAGAATCCGTTCTGAAAGAAATGATACGCGCGACGGGAACCGAAGACCCTCTGATACTGTCGTTCGAAGTTCCCACGTTCTGCGTAATGAAACATTCCGCCGAAAAAACCGTTGCGGGAGGAATGGGCGCGGACGAACTTTTCGCGGGATACATGAAGTATGTGGGTCTTTCCGAAAACGAATACCGGGAGATGCTTTCCGAAGACCTGCCGAGGCTGGAAAAAGCGTTGGAGTTCGAAAGGAAAGCCGCGGAGCATTTCGGAAAAAAGGCGGTCGCTCCGTTTTCCCACGGGACGGTGCGCAAAACCGTTTCGAGGATTCCTTACGAGTATCTGTCGTCTTCCGGTCCCGCGGAAAGGAAAACCCTTCTGAAAAAAGCCGCATCGCATCTCGGATGCGGATTTCTGGCTTCCGCGGAAAAGAAAGCTGCGCAGTACGGTTCGGGAGTTTCCGGGCTCATAAAAGCCAAGGCCAAAGAGAAAGGACTTACCCTGCCGGAATACGTTTCTTCCCTGGCGGAGGATTGACTCTTTATAAGCCCGCTGATATCACGCAGTACGTGGCAACCGAAAAAGGGTCCGAAGAATTCCTTGCGTGGTTATACGGTCTGAGCAGGCACGGAATCAAACTGGGTCTCGAAAATACAAAGGAACTTTTGAGAAGACTGGGAAATCCCCAGGAGCATTTCAGAAGCGTGCACGTGGCGGGAACCGACGGAAAGGGTTCGGTGTGCGCCATGATAAATTTCATTTTGACGACGTCCGGAGTACGTACCGGGCTGTACACGTCCCCCCACATACTGAAATTCAACGAACGCATTTCCGTGTGCGGAGTTCCCATTTCCGACGCAGAGCTTTCCCGTTTGGCCGAGAGAATCGTACCTCAGGTGAACGAAATGGCCGACAGCGGAATGCTCTGCACGTTTTTCGAAGCGACGACGGCCATAGCGTTTCTGTATTTCAAGGAAAAAGGGGTGGAATACGCCGTTGCGGAAGTGGGTATGGGTGGAAGATTCGACGCCACCAACGTTATCCTTCCGGATGTTACGGTGATAAACGGCATAAGCATGGAACACACGGAATATCTCGGAGATACCATAGAAAAAATAGCCTTCGAAAAAGCGGGAATAATCAAACCCGGGGTTCCGTGCATAACCGCAAACACCGGGCCCGCATATTCGGTAATAAAAGAGGTTGCGGAGGAGAAACGCGCTCCACTGATCGGAATAAATCCCGACGATATCGAAGTCACCGGAATAACCGATACCCATACAAATTTTTCATACGGAGGAGAGACGTACGGGGTGTCGGTACCCGGCCGCCATCAGGCCAAAAACGCGGTACTGGCTATGGAGGCGGTATCGAGACTTCCGGTATATCCCGAATGCGATATAAGAAAGGGTCTCGAATCCGTGTATTGGCCGTGCAGGATGCAGAGAATTCAGGGAACGCCGTTCATAGTGGACGTCACCCACACTTCCGCGGGAGCAAAAGATCTGTGCACCGACTGTAAAGACATATACGGCAGGGTTACGGCGGTTCTCGGCATACTTTCCGACAAAGACGCGGACGGAATTTCCGAAAGCATATGCGGAATCGCCGAACGCGTAATCATTGCTTCCCCGAAAACTCCCCGCGCCGCTTCTCTCCGGAAAGTGAGGGATGCCCTTCTGAAGTACGGGGCGGACGTGACGGAAAAAGATTCCGTGGCCGAAGCGATGGAAGAAGCGATAAAGGTTCACGGCGATGAGCCCATTCTGGTGACAGGGTCGTTCTATACGGCAGAAGAGGCGGTAAGATGGCTGAAAAAGACATATCCCGGATGTTGGACATACTCTCCGAAATCTATGTGAAAGGAGCTTATCCCGGCAGATCCTCGGAAGGTCTGAATCCGGAATGGCCCTGCGATCCCTTTCACGTTCTCATAGCGACCATACTGTCCCAGAGGACCAAAGACGACAACACGCGCAAAGCGTCGGACCGTCTTTTCACCAAGTATCCTACGATGGAATCCATCGCCTGCGCCGATCCCGGGGACGTTGCGGAACTCATCCGTCCGGCGGGATTCCCCAAACAGAAAGCATCCGCGATAGTGAAGTGCTGCAAAATTCTGACGGAAGAATACGGCGGCAGGGTTCCCGAAGAAACGGAAAAGCTGCTGGAATTACCCATGGTGGGAAGAAAGACGGCGGCATGCGTCCGCTCCTATGCGATGTGCATCCCGTCGGTGTGCGTGGACACCCACGTTCACAGAATCGCGAACCTTATGGGACTCGTAAATACGAAAACTCCCGAAGAAACGGAATTCGCCCTGATGGAAATCACCCCCAGAGAGCGTTGGTCGGACATAAACAGATACATAGTCCGCCACGGCCAGGAGATCTGCAAACCCAACCGCCCCGGGTGCGACAGGTGTCCCGTGGCATTCATGTGCGATTACGCCGAATCCCGACAGTCCCTTATTTAACGAAAGATGGCATTTCCCGTTTGTGCATGAGGTATCGGTCATATCGGATATCGTGAACGCGGTTCTGGAAAAGCTGGAAGAGTATAACGTCGAGTCGGTGAAATCCGTGGAAATCGTCGTCGGCGACATGACCCAGCTGGGCGAGGAACAGCTGTCTTTCGCGTACGAAGTGGTGACCAGGGGAACCATTCTGGAAAATTCCGAACTCGTAATCGAAAGGGAACCCATCGAAGTCGAATGCAAAGGATGCGGATACAGCGGGCCCGTGAAGGTGATCGAATCGGGAGATTACGTTTCCCACTCGATACCCATACTTTCCTGTCCCGAATGCGGGGGTAAAATCAAAGTAGTGGCGGGACAGTCCTGCCGCATAAAATCCTTGGAAATAACGGAGGCTTGCTGATGTTCAAATACAGAGAAGAAGAAACTGCCAAAAGAATCGTCAGCGGAATAAAGGGTCTGAACGTCGAGTGCAAACTTATGCACATATGCGGGACCCACCAGGATACGATAGTCCGTTTCGGCCTGGACCAGATGCTGGAAGACGCCGGAATCGAAATACAGCAGGGCCCGGGATGCCCGGTGTGCGTAACCACGTCCAAAGAAATCGCGGAAATAATCACACTGGCCAAAAACGGAATCACCGTGACGGCTTTCGGCGATATGATGCGCGTCCCCACTCCGATAGGATCTCTTTTCGAAGCCAAAGCCGCAGGTGCCGACGTCCGCATAGTATATTCCATAGAAGACGCCGTCAAAATGGCGGAGGCCCAGGAAAAACCTCTGGTTTTCGCCACTGCGGGATTCGAAACCACCGCGCCTTCCACCTGCGTTCCCCTGAACAGGGAAAACCTTCCGAAAAATTTCTCCGTATACAGCTGCCACAGAGTCTGCCCTCCGATAATACAGGCTCTGCTGGATATGGGCGAAAACAGAATCGACGGATTCATCATGCCCGGACACGTGGCGGTAATAACCGGGGCGGAAATGTTCCGTCCGTTTTCGGAAAAGTACGGAATTCCCCAGGTGATAGCCGGATTCGAGCCCCTTGACGTTCTGATGTCCTGTTACATGCTCGCGAAACAGATTTCGGAAGGGCGTCACGAGGTCGAAAACGAATACAAACGTCTGGTGAGAGAACACGGCAATCAGAAAGCCAAAGAACTCATGGACCGCACCTACGACCTTGCGGACAGAACCTGGAGGGGATTCCCGGTCATAAAGAAAAGCGCCCTGGAGCTCAAGCCCGAATATTCGGACAGGGACGCGACCAAAGTCCACGAAGACATCATCGCAAAGACTCCCGAGGTGGAAGAAGAAGCCAAGGGATGCAGATGCGGAGAAGTTCTGCGCGGTCTTCTGAAATCCGAAGAGTGTCCCATGTTCGGAAAAATATGCAAACCCAGCAGTCCCAGCGGGCCCTGCATGGTCTCCGCCGAAGGAAGCTGCAACATAGCCTACAGATTCTCTGGAAAAAGGTGAAAAAATGGAACCCATACCCGCGCCGCCCAGCGGCAAGAAAAGCGTACTGATTGTGACCAACGATTCGGGGGTTTTCCTCAGCAATAAGCTGGAGGCGGCCAAAGATCTGTTCGGGGGAAGATTCACGGAAGTGAAAAACTTCTACGAAAAAATCGATTCCGAATTCGGAGACGGAGGAACCAAAGAGCTTACGGTTTCTTTCGCCGTAATCTCCACGCTGTTCGGATTCGTTCCGGGCAACTACATGGTGAGCAAATACTCCTATGTGATGGAAAACAAGGAACAGTATCTCGCGGCTCAGGAGAGGAAGGATTACGCCGGAATCATGGGTTACATCTCCAACGCTTACGACCTGGTCATCGTCTGCGTTCCCAAAGAGATGTTCAGGATTCTGGCGGAAAAAGGAGCCCTCATAGAGGGAAAAACCGCAGCCGTCACCGCAAAAGAATTCGAGCCCATGTGTAAAGAAAACGGATGGACGTTCCTGGAAAGGAAAGGTGCCAGAATCGGAAAAGAGAACGCCGAAAAGCTGCACGGGCTTATTGCGGCTCTCGTCTGAAGGACTTAACGAGTTCTTTGGTCTCTCCGCTCACTCTGCGGGATTCGGTTATCTTCCGTACGGCCAGGTTCTGGATTTTCGGGTCCATATTACCGCTCAGGAACGCTTTGGACGTTTCTTCCGGGTAATCTATGTAGCAGTACGACAGCGCCCACGCCGTTCCCATGCTGCCGTAATAGCCTGCGTGCTTCACGGACGAGAGATGTGCCAGCACTCCGTTTATGTGTCCGGCGTCTATGAAGTTGTACAGCATCATCACGGCTCCGATCCTTACGGGAAATTCCTCTCCCGTCTCCAGCATTTCGGTGCAGAATTCCCATAAACCGTCTTTCGATCCGCCGTCAGCTTTCCAGTCTCCGCAGAGACTGTCGCAGACCGCCCAGTTATCGACGGAAGGGACGAATTCTCTCGTAAGTCCGATACGTTCTTCGGAGGACATATCCGCTCCGGCAATCACGAACGCACGGAGCATGTCCTCTTCGAAACATTCCGATTCTTCCTCAAGGAAAGAGTGCCAGTCGTTCTTCATGATACGGGATGCAATCTTTCTGAGCTTCGGGATTCTCACCCCCAGAATGTCTTCCCTTCCCGGAATCAGCTTCATACTGAATTCCCTGTATTTAGGATCGGCAAGCTCCTCCAGTTCTTTTTTCAGGGACGTCATGCGAATTTCTCCTCAAGTGCCAGCAGTCTGTATTTCATCTGACTTCCTCCGCCGTAGAAACCCACCCCTCCGGACGAAGGTACTACGCGGTGGCAGGGTATGAAAATGGGAATTGGATTTTTGCCGCAGGCCGTTCCGGCGGCGCGGTACGCTTTGAGATTTCCCGAACGTTTCGCAAGTTCGGAATACGTTATCGTTTCCCCGTAAGGAATTTTGGATATTTCTTTCCAGACGGAAGAGGCGAACTCCGTCCCTTCGGCACGCAGCGGAAGACAGAATTTTTTTCTTCTTCCGGAAACGTATTCTTCCAGCTGTCCTCCCGCTTCCGCGATAATCTCGGTCTCCTTTACGCATGCAACCGGAAGATTGCAGGAAGGAAGATACAGACCCGTAATGTTTCCCTCTCCGTCTTCAGTGATGCTGATTTTTCCGATGAGCGTGACGTAAGTGAATATGTACTCCGTTTCCGCCATAATGAAGGTTTATCTTTTACGTTCGTAATTATGTTTCGTGATAATCTGCGCAAGCAGGAGAACCGACATACCCGCATTCCACTCCGAATGGATGATGAACCGGCTTCGGGCGGGATACGCTCTCGTGCGCAATCCGGTCTGCGAAGAAACCGTTTATAGGGTCGATCTGAATCCGAACGGCGTCGGATGCATATACTTCATGACGAAAAATCCGGAACCGATGATCCGGCATCTGGACGAAATAGAAGATCTGGGACATAAAGCGATGTTTCAGATTACCGTCACGCCTTACGGAAAAGAGATCGAGCCCGGAGTTCCCGATAAAGGAAAGGTTGCCGATTCTCTGAAGGAAGTCTCGGAAATCCTCGGAAAAAAGAGAGTAGTGTGGAGGTACGATCCCGTGTTTTTCGACGGAAGACACAGCATGAAGTATCACGAAAGGAAATTCAGGTTATTCTGCAGCGAATTTTCCGGATACACGGAAAGATGCATTTTCGGTTTCCTTGACGTTTATTCCAAATTCAACAGATTCGGAGGGCCGAGGTTTTCCGTTCCGTCTCCCATGCAGCGGGAGGATTTCATGAGGTTTGCGGGATCCGTTGCCAAAGAATACGGAATAAAGCCCACGTGCTGTCTGTCCGGAGGCAGACCCGAATACGGAATCGGCGGCGAACCGTGCATCGACGGGGATACCCTGCGTTCCCTGAGCATACCTTACGACGGCACCCCGGGACGTCTCAGGGACGGGTGCGGATGCATCAGAAACATCGACGTGGGGGCGTACGACACCTGCATGCACGACTGCGTCTACTGCTACGCGAATTCCGTATCTAGGAAAGGACGTTCCCTGAAGGAATACGACCCGAAGTCCGAGATTCTTTTCGGGCGGGTGTCCGAAGACACGGATACAGTTCCGATAACGGACAGACGTTCAAGACTGGGGGACTTCTGACCCTTCTCTTTCCAGTTCTCTTTTCATTCTTCTCTTGGAGAACAAATACGAATCCATGAACACGACCCAGCAGATTTCTATCACGATGGACGTGGCTATGGCGACCATGGCCATTCCTATGGCCGGACCTTTGAGAACGGCAACGCACATAGCTATGGCGATGCCCTTGTTGCGGTAGGAAACCATCAGCACGTCGGTGACTCTCTGGGACCAGGGAATCCCTATTTTCTTTTCCGAAAGCTCCACTCCCAGCCCGAGACCCAGAGTTCTCAGCGCGGCAATCAGAGCGAAAAGAACCAGAGGGGTGGCTTCGGAGGGGAATATGGTGGCCCCCACAGAAAGAATCACGAGGAACGATATGAAAAGATTCATCATTATCGACATGGTGGCTCTTTCGATCTTCACCTTTGTCAGAAGTCTTGAGAGAACCAGCGGGACCCCGATTATTTCCACCACGGTTATTACCACGTCTTTCATTTCGACGGATTCGCCCAGCAGGGCGTAAATCACCAGGGGAATCCATGCCAGGGATATGACGTAAACGATTATCGTTCCCCTTGCGGCATGTTCCATATCCCCCCTGAGTATGTACGAAAGGGGAACCACCGAAGCGGCGAAGGGAGCTGCGGCGACGAAAACCAAACCTACGGCGTACTGCGACCAGGAAGTGTTCTTCATGAGAAGGTATCCCGCAATCGGAATGGACGCGGCGACGAATATTCCCAGAATCACGGCTCTGAGCACCGACTTACGGTGGGTAATCGGATTCAGATTTTTGTACGGAATTCTGGAGAGGGATACGGTCATCATCGTGGCAAGAATGAAAACCGTCAGATTCGCTCTGCGCTTGGCATTAAGTATTTCGTCCGGAAAATATCCGGAAACGTTCAGAATCAAAGCAAAAATCATCGAAACGGAAAGCATCGCAGCGCTGCTTGCTAAAAAATCCTTGGCTTTCATTAACCTGAACCATAGTTAACATTATCTAAAATGATTATGTTCGAATATCCCGTGTCAGGAGTGGCTCCGGTAAAGGCCGGATGGTACAATGCGTTCAGACCCTGGACGCTTCACGGTGCGATAGTACCCGTACTTCTCGGAGGCGCGGTCGCTCTGAAAAACGAAGTTTTCACCCTTTGGGTTTTTCTGCTCGTTATGGCCGGAGGCATACTTCTGCAGTCCGCAGCTAACCTTCTGAACACCTACGGAGACTTCGTAAAAGGAACCGATACCGAAGAAAACCATACAAGATCTCCGGAACTCGTTACCGGAAAACTGAAACCGAAGGAAGTTTTCCTGGCGGGTCTGGCATGTCTCGGAATAACCGCACTGATTGGTGTCGCTCTGATATGGCATATAGGGTGGGGCATTCTGATTTTCGGTCTGCTGGGTATATTCGGCGCGGGAACGTACACGGTGGGCATTTCGTACAAATACATGGCGATGGGGCAGCTGAGCACGTTCTTCCTGATGGGAATACTGATGCCCGCCGGAACGTATTATTCGATGGCTGGCACGGTACCGTTGGAAGTCGTTCTGCTGGGTCTTCCCAACGCGTTCATGATAACGGGGGTTCTGAGCGGAAACGAAACCAGAGATTACCACTCAGACAAAGAAGCGGGCGCGAGAACCTTTTCCGGTCTGATGAGTTATGAAAATTCGTTGAGATATTACCGTGCCATAAACGCCGTCGGATATCCGATTCTTATCCTTTTGATAGCATCGAAAACGATTCCTTGGGCATCCGCAATCGCATTGCTGGCACTTGTCGATTATCGCAGACTTTACATCGCTTCCAAAAACGCTCCTACGGACAGCAAAGCAAGCTTTATGCTGGTTCCCGAAGCCTTCAGAAACAATTGGCACTTCGGGGTGCTTCTGACGGCAGGTTATTTAATAGGGACGTTTCTGATTCCGGGGTTGATCTGATGCAGGAAAACAAACAGCTGGGAAACCAATTCGAAGGAAAAGACGCTTACGTCAAAGACGTTTTCACCGAAATCGCAGAGTATTACGATGAAATGAACGACATCATGTCCATGGGCATGATTCAGCGCTGGCACAGATTCATGATGAAAAAACTGGGCGATATTTCCGGCGGAAAATGCCTGGACGCGGGAGCGGGAACCGGAGAAATATCCTTCCATCTCGCGGAGAAAGTCGGACCGGAAGGGAGCGTTACGGCACTGGACATAACCCCGGCCATGCTGGTTCTGGCAGAAAAGAAAGCCGCCGAAAAGACGCTTCCGATCAAAATCGATTTCGTAACCGGCGATGCTCTGAATATGGAATTCGAAGACGAAACCTTCGACGCGGTGACGTCCGGATACATGCTCAGAAACGTTACCGACATACCGAAAGCGGTGAGCGAAATGTACCGGGTTCTCAAGACGGGGGGAGTCTGCGCCGTGGCGGAACTGGCGAAACCCGACAACCGTCTGGTCCGTCCCTTTTACAATTTCTACATGAACCGTATCATTCCCCGCCACGGGAGAAAGTACGACAAAGGACAGTCCATCGACGGAAGGGAACCGGCGTACGATTGGCTGACCGCGTCTATAGAGGGATTCCCCTACGGAAAGGCGATGGCGGAAATATTCCGCCAAGCCGGATTCCGGGAAGTGGAATATTATTCCAAAACCTTCGGCGCGGTCAACATCTACGTGGCAAAGAAGTGATCAGGGTTTGCTTTTGGCGCTTCCGTAGAACGCTTTGATTGCTTTGTAAAGCATGTACACGTCCGCTTTCGAAGTCACTTCCAGGGGTGCGTGCATGGACAGGACGGGAACGCCCATGTCCACGGTGTCGAGGTTGTGAAGGGAGATTTCGGAAGCTATGGTTCCGCCTCCTCCCGCTTCGATCTTTCCCAGTTCTCCCACCTGCCAGGGCACGTTCGCTTCGTCGAGAATGCTTCCCAGGAAACTCATGGTTTCGGCGGAGGCGTCGTTGGTGGAGTATTTTCCTCCGGCTCCGGTGTATTTGGAAACGACCGGACCGCGTCCCAGGTAGGAACAGTTGGTGGGTTCGAACACGTCCATGAAAGCGGGATCTATGGCTGCGTTCACGTCGCAGGAGAGACAGACGGACCTCTGAAGGATGTGGCGCACTTTAAGTCCGTAAGTATCGGCAAGGTCTTCCATGAAGTCCCTGAAGAAGAACGACCTCATTCCGGTGTTTCCGTCCGAACCCGTTTCTTCCTTGTCGGCGAAAACCGTGAGAGTGGTGTACTCCGGATCTACGGTTTCTATTTCCGCCGCGAGAGACGCGTATGCGCACACGCTGTCGTCCTGTCCGTACGCTCCTATCATGGATCTGTCGAGACCGAAATCCATGGGTTTTGCCGAGGGAACCGCACAGAGTTCGGCGGTAAGAAAGTCTTTTTCGGTGATTCCGTACTTTTCGGAAAGGATGTTCATCACGTTCAGTTTCACTTTGTCGGAAATCTTTTCGTCGTCGTAGGGCCAGGAACCCACCAGAACGTTCAGGTTTTCGGGATTGAACGCTTCCGAAACAGGCTGTTTCATCTGGTTCCTTGCGAGGTGGGGAAGCAGATCGGTAACGCAGAACTGAGGTTCGCCGTCGGCCTCGCCTATGCAGACTTTGACCTTTCTGCCGTCTTTGAGGCATACGACTCCGCGTATGGAAAGGGGAATCGCGAACCACTGGTACTTCTTTATGCCTCCGTAGTAGTGGGTTTTGAAGTAAGCCATTCCGGTGCTTTCGAAAAGGGGATTGGGTTTGAAATCCAGACGGGGGCTGTCGATGTGGCTTACGCCTATGCGCAGTCCTTCGGAAATCGGTTTCTTTCCCACCGTAACCATAAGAAGGCTCTTCCCGCGGTTGTTCATGTAGAATTTGTTGCCGGGTTTGTACTTCTTTCCTCTTACGTATTCCGTGTATCCTTTGCTTTCCAGCAGAGGCACGGTGTAGTCGACGACTTCGCGTTCGGTCTTGCAGCCGAGGAATTTTTTGTACCCTTCGCAGAATTCGGACGCTTCGGCCATCATCGAATGATCGATTTCGCCGAGGCTCTTGGGTTTTATGAGAATTTCTTCCGCCAGTTTCTGGCCTTTGGTTTTTTCTTCTTCCATGCGGGACCGCATGGTCTCCTCGGTACTTGATTTTTATTCGGATTT
>JBMNQN010000002.1:0-136704 GCA_050944155.1 Candidatus Methanomethylophilaceae archaeon
GTCCCCACCCCCTGATTTGAACAGGGGACCTGCTGATTTCGGCGGCTGTACCGGAAAAATCCGGAAACTCTCTACAGTCAGCCGCTCTGGCCAGACTGAGCTAGGTGGGGACGGAGAGAGACTATAGACGCATTGTTTAAAATCATTTGGGTCTGAAAGCTCATCCGATGTAGCCCAAATCGTCGTTGGAACAGCGGCTGTTTTCCAGTTCTTTTACTTTCTGGTTCAGCTCGTCAATCATCGCGGCATGGGTATCCAGTTCCTGCATGTCAACTTCCACGCCGATTCTCTTTGCAACGATTTTCAGTACCTCCGAAGCGCTCTTGTGGTCTATGAAATAGCCGGAAGTTTCGCCCATCAGGCAGACGGAATCTATTTTGTACATCTGGCCGAAAGCCAGGAACATGGCGCTTGCACCCACTATACCGCCTTTGGGTTCATGGGGTTCGAAGGTAACGCCGATTTTTTCGTATTCTTCCTTCAGTTCAATGCGGGAAACGGCCCCGAACACTCTGGGTTCCGTCACGATTCCTCCGGTTCCGTATCCTCCGAGGGTCAGAATTTCCTTCAAATCGTACTTCATCATTTCTTCCATTATGTCGTGGCATACCAGAAACTGCCCCTCCGGGCTGGATCCCTGGTAGTCGCCGAGAAGAAATACGATGTCTTTTTCTCCGGCTTTGGCGTGCCAAAGTTCGTTTCTTGCGAAATCCGCGACCCCGTCTTCCCCTATGGTTACCTGGGGAGGAAAGTCGGGAGAATATATGCAGGCGAATCTTTTCGCGTTCAGCTTTTCGGCAAGATGGTCCGCAGCTATCTTTCCCACGTTTCCGATCCCGGGAAGTCCCTCTATGAACACGATATCCGACAGTTCGGGTCTGAAATCATACCTTACTATACTTTCCATTTTCGCCGTAAGCCTCCTCTATGGCTTTTCTGCGGTATGCTCCGTACTTGTCTTCGGGAGAATACTTGGGGGGAACCGGAGAATAAGCGGGCGAACCGCACACCGGACATTCCGTTTTGTAAGTGTAGCGTCCGCATCCGCCGCAGCGTTTCATGCGTTCGCTCATGTCATCTGTTCTCGCGTTTGAGAACGGCGCTTCCGCCGGCCGCTTCGAGATTGTCGATTGCGGCCGTAGAGACGTTTTTCATAATCTCTTCGGCTTCTTTGTAGTCCCCTGCTTTGACGACCACTCTGTATCTGGGACATCCCACGCAGGTTATTTCCACGTCGGAATCTTCTCCTGCCGCGAGTCCCGCTTCCAGAGCATTCTTTATGCGGACGATACCGTCGGAAGCCGCCGACGTCATAACAAGAACGCCGTCGATCTGAACGCTGGAAACGGCTACGTTTTCTTTCGCGACCTCTATGAATGTCTCAATCCACTCGCCGGTGAAATATTCGATGAAACCTTCCGGGTCGGCGACCACGGACTCGAACGCTCCGTAAAGAGTTTCGTAGGTTTCCAGAAGTTCGTCTCCGAACATGTCGTAAGCAGCGTCTTCCGTAATCGACATACGTTCGGCAATGATTTCAATGAGTTTCTCCGCCTTCTTCTCGTTTTTCCAGTGCTGGATTTTTTCCCTTTTCTGGTGATCGTTGACGGATTTGAGAGAAAGATCGATCTGACCTTTTTTGGAGTCCACGCCCAGGACTTTGCAGACGATCTTTTGTCCTTCCCTTGTGTAGTCTCTTATGTATTTTACCCATCCGGTGGCGATATCCCTGACGTGGACGAAACCTTCTTTGTCGTCGTATTCGTCCAATGTGACGAATGCACCGAAGTTTTTGACGTTCGTTACGGTGCAGACAACCAGTTCGCCGTTCTCGGGAAATCCTTTGGATCGGGCCATCTCAGCCGACCACCTCGAGCACTTCGCCTCTGATGTCTCCCACTCCGCCTTTGGGGGCGATGAGGACGGAGCCGCATACCTGGCATCTTACCTGGGTTGCGGCTTTTCTGAAGGCAATCTGCTCGTTTCCGCAGTCCGCGCATTTGATTTTGATAAAGTCGCCGGTCATTTAATCACTCTGTGAGTTCGAACTTTTTGGCTCTGATACAGCTGGAAAGATGCGCTTTCTTGCACTCGGTGCATCTGTATCTGATGTTCACTCTTTTGGTCGGTTTTTCTCTTCCTTCCGGTTTGGGTCTGGGAAAACCTCCGTAACCGGATGTTACTTCTCTGAATCTCCTCTGACCCCATTTGAGCTCGCTGGCCTTCTTCTTCTTGACTCTCTCTACGTCGTGCAGAGTGTGAGTCTTGCAGTAAGGACAGTAAGCTTTTATCGCCCTGGGCATTTTCATATTAAATCACCTCGTCTGTTGAGACGAAACGTGTAAACATAGAAGACGTATAAATAAACTTATCCTTGAATAAGTGTCCTTTCTTAAGAAGGGATATACGTATGCGCATCGCATCGGATCCTCTGCAACCGCCGGAATTTTTTTACCGGATATCGGAAGGCGGTTCCGCATTTAACTCTGCGGCGGGATTCTGGCACATACAATTCTGCGAATGCGCACACCGTATCTCTGCAATTATATCAGATGTATGCGAAGTAATTGCGGATTATCATCGTGTCATACGAAGTAATAATGCGTCGGACGCAGAAAGTTTAATTACGGATGTGCAAAATCGATTATTATGGCAGATTAGAATGCCGCCCGGGCAGAGGACATGCTGGTTTTCCTCGGTATACACAGGAATGCCGCAAAAATCTTTCTGCACATGGCGGTAAACGGCAGCACCACATCCGACGATTTGGAAAAAGCGCTGAACATGGGTCAGCCCAGTGTATCTACCGCGATAAAATTCCTCAACGATATGAATTGGCTGCGCACCGAGTTCATAAGATCCGACGGCAAGGGACGTCCGAGACACAGATATTCCCTCGCGGAAGATTTGGACACCACAATCGGCGAAATCGAAAACCTGGTCAATGAAGCGATATGCAGACTGAACGACGGTCTGGAATCCCTCAAAGTCTTGTGATTGTTTTCACGTTTCCCGATTTTTCCACAACAACAGCCGCAGAGGCAACATTCAGAAACAGACCGTTGTCAACGACTCCGGGTATCACGTTAATCCTGGATTCCAGGAAAAACGGACGGTCTATGACTTCGAATTTGCAGTCGTAAATGTAATTCCCTCCGTCCGTGACGAATATTTCTCCGTCCTTCATCCTCAAGACCGCTTCGCATCCCTGCTTTTCCAGCGCGAATTTCGTTCTTTCGTACCCGAATCTCAGGACTTCCACGGGGAGAGGACAGACGGAACCTAGCTTTTCCACCAGTTTCGAGTCGTCCGCGATTATTATTTCTTTTTCCGTGGCGGCCGCTACGATTTTCTCTCTGAGCAGTGCGCCGCCGAGACCTTTGATTAACTGAAGGTCGGGATCGATTTCGTCCGCTCCGTCTATCGTAACGTCGATCTTTCCGGTGCCTTCGAAGGGAACTACGTTGAGTCCGCATTCCCTTCCGATTCTGGCACTTATCTCCGAAGTGGAAACACAGGATATTTCCAGACCCTCCTCGGCAACCCGTTTCCCCAAGTGTTTTATGGCAAAGTATGCCGTGGATCCGGTTCCGAGTCCCACGGTCATTCCGTCTCTGACGTAATCGTTTACCGCTTTTTCCGCGGCCGCTTTTTTCATGGAATCGCTGTCTGTCAGAACCATTATGTGCTCTCCGACGGAACGGCTGCCGGAAACCCGTAGGAAAAGGACCCCGGCTCCGTTTTTCCGTTTGCGGATGGACACATATTAATTTAACATAATCTGTTGGAACGGCCGTGAAATTGGCATCCCTGTTCTCCGGAGGAAAAGATTCCGTATTTTCCATGTATCTCGCGGTTCAGTCGGGCCACGAAGTCCCCTACCTTGTTACCGTAAAGCCGGAAAACGATTCTTCATGGGTTTTTCACGTACCCAACGTCGACACCGTCGGAGTTACCGCAGAGGCTCTGGGAGCGGAAACTTCGGAAGCGTTTACCGACGGAACCGAAGCGGGAGATATGAGGGCTCTTGCGGAAGCCCTCGGAGGCCTCGACATAGACGGGGTGGTCACAGGGGCGGTTCTTTCCGATTACCAGTCGGACAGGATAAACCGCGTATGCGGAGATCTGGGTCTTGCCGTTTTTTCTCCCATGTGGAGGAAAGACCAGTATTCCCTTCTTCGCGAAATCATAGATTCCGGAATCGAAGCGTACATAATCGGATATTACGCGGAAGGGTTCGATTCTTCCTGGTTGGGACGTAAAATAGACGAAAAAACCGCCGGAGACCTTCTCGAACTGAACGGAAAATACGGCGTAAGCGTCATGGGGGAAGGCGGAGAGTACGAAACCCTGGTAACCGATTCTCCCATGCACGGGTATCCTTTGAAAATGCGTCCTTTCGAGAAAACCGTTTCCGCCCGTTCGGGAACCATGATTGCGGAGCTTATGCCAGACTCGGCGGGGAATAGCCTTTGAGTCTCAGGGCGTTGCCAACCACCGAAAGCGACGACAGGGACATTGCAACGGCGGATATTACGGGCATCATAGTTATTTCTCCCATTCCGAAAATATACGGGAGGCCAGCCGCTACGGGTATGCAGACGGTGTTGTAAAGAAATGCCAGAAAAAGATTCTGCTTTATGTTTCTCATCGTCGCCTTTCCCACTTCCAGGACGGCGGGAATCGAACGAACATCGTCCGTCATGAGGACCGCGTCCGCGGAATCGGTTGCTATATCCGTTCCCGTTCTCACGGCTATACCAAGATCCGACTGGGTCAGGGCGGGGGCGTCGTTTATTCCGTCCCCCACCATCGCAACGTATTTTCCCTCGGTCTGAAGGTCTTTCACGATGTCCAGTTTACGGCCGGGGGAGGCTTCCGCAACGAATTCGGTAATTCCCGCTTCCGCGGAGACCGAACGCGCGGTACCGGTACTGTCTCCGGTAACCATCATCGGAACCGCTCCGTTTGCCGATATACGGGATACCGCGAATTCCGCGTTCGGTTTCAGGGGGTCGGAAACGGCAACGAGACCCAGAGCCTTTCCGTCTTCCGCGGCGTAGAAATAAGTTTTTCCGGCACGGGAGAATTCCGCCGCCTTCGCGTCGTAGGAAGAAACGTCCGCTCCGACGTCCTTCATCAGGGATATATTTCCGACGTAAACTGTTTTTCCGTCCATTCCGCACGAAATCCCCTTTCCGGTGTAGGACGCGAAATCTCCGCATTCCGGAACGGATATTCCTTTTTCTGAAACGTATCTTTTCACGGCGGATGCGATGGGATGTTCCGAACTGCTTTCCGCCGCCGCAACCTTTTTCATCAGCTCTTCCGGATTATCGGATACCACGTCGGTGACTTCCGGATATCCCGCGGTCACCGTTCCCGTTTTGTCCAGTATTACGATATCGATCGACCCGGCTCTCTCCAGGGCCGAAGCGTTTTTGAAAAGAATTCCTTTGTTTGCTGCCATCCCCGTTCCCACGGTTATCGCAAGGGGAGTAGCGAGACCCAGTGCACAGGGACACGAAATAACGAGAACCGAAATGAACACGTTGAGAGAGAATCCCACGGATTTTCCGGCAATGAGCCAGGCGATTCCGGAAACAGCCGCTATCGCCATCACCGCGGGTACGAAAACCCCCGAAACCCTGTCGGCAATCCTTGCTACGGGAGCTTTGGTTCCCTGGGCGGTTTCGACCATTTCTATGATTTGGTAAAGTACCGTATCTTTTCCGGTTTTCACTGCTTTCATGCGGAAACTTCCGGAGCCGTTGACGGTTCCGGAAAATACCTGGCTCCCGGGATTTTTGAGCACGGGAACGCTTTCCCCCGTAAGCATGGATTCATTAACCGACGAAGACCCGGAAACGACGTCCCCGTCTGCGGGAACCCTTTCCCCGGGACGGATCAGAAGAATGTCCCCGGGAACCAATTCCGAAATTTCCGCCGTGATTTCTTTCCCGTCCCGTATCACGGTGGCGGTATCTGGACGCAGATCGATGAGTTTCCTGACGGCGGAGCCGGTCCTTTTCTTGGAACGGGCTTCGAGATATTTACCCAGGGAAATCAGTGCGATAATCATCGCCGCAGACCCGTAGGTCAGCATGGATGCGGATTTTCCGGACACAATCATCGCTGTGTTGTAAAGCGCATAAAGGAAAGATGCGGAAGTCCCTATCGCTATGAGAGAATCCATCGTGGGAGTTCCGCGGAAGAGAGCCGGAAATCCCCGTCTGTAGAAATTCCGTCCCGCATATATGACGGGTAGGCACAGTGCCAGTTCCGAAAAAGCCAGTGCCGTGCGGTTATCCGAGAGGAACGGTATTTCCGCGAACATGTCGGCAATAACAATGACGAACAGCGGAATGGTGAAAACCGCGGCGATAATCAGGTTTCTTTTCATCGCTGCCAATTCTTTGGCCTCGTTGGCGGCAACGGCTTCCGCATCCCCCTCTATTACGGAATAGCCTGATCTTTTTACGACCGCAACAAGTCTATCCCTATCGGTAACGCCGGAATCGTAACTTACCGCCGCTACGCTGTTGCCGAAATTAACCGACGCTTCGTATACGCCCGCGGCGTTGCGGAGATCCTTTTCGATTTTTGCGGCGCAGGCGGAACAGGACATCCCCGCTATTCGCAGAGTTGTCCTCTCTTTTCTTTCAGAAGAGTCCATGTTTTATCTCTGCTCTGTATCCCGCATCGATTACCGTACGGACCAGCTTCTTGGGGTCCGTTTCGGACTCGTCGTAATGAACTACGGCGGTGCCTTTTTTCAGATTCACGGAAACATCCGTCACTCCCTTCGCGGATTTCAGTGCGCCATCCACCTTGTCGGAGCACACGGGGCATGTCATACCATCGATTTTCAGCGTGATTTTTGCCATAAATCCGTATCGCGGTCGTTATATTTAGGCGATATCAGTTTCTGTTTTCTATCGCTTTGACGATTCTGCCTATCTCCCTTTCGGAATCTTTCCACATTCCGGGCGTCCAGACCCTGTGCATCTTCCATCCGCTGGCTTCGAGATATTTCTGTCTGTGGTAATCTCTTTCCCTTGCGGAACGGGACGTCTCGTAAAGATGGCTGTCGCATTCTATTCCGAGGATGTAGTTTCCGTTCTGTTTCACCGCAAGGTCGATCTGATATCCTCCGATTCCCACGTGGCGGTCCACGGTGTACCCTTTGCGTATCAGCGCGTTGTAGACTCTGTCGGCGATGCTGCTTTCGGTTTCCATAATCGGAGTTTCCCGCCACCTTTCGTCGTTGAACGAATGGAGGATGCTGTCGGCCATTCCTCTGTCCCCGTCGCTTATCGCTCTTGCGTACTGCAGGTATTTTCTCAGAATCTTGGGTCCGGCGTTCAGAGTGTCGTCCACCTTCAGGTCTTCCGGGTCGATGGACGTTACCACGTAGATCTGCCTTTTCGCACGGCTCACTGCAACGTTGAGACGGTTCTCTCCCCCGCGGTTGTTAAGCCATCCGAACCTCTGCATCATTTTGCCCTCGGGGTTGGGAGCGTATCCTATCGAGAACATGATGACGTCGCGTTCGTCCCCCTGAACGGATTCGATGTTTTTGATGAAAAGACCCACGTCTTCCCCGTTGTCGAATCTTCTCATTTCGTCCGCAACTATGCGGCCGAACGTCGGGTCTTTGGCGCACTCGTCGTCCAGCATGTCGTTTATCAGGTCTCTCTGGGCCGCGTTGAAAGTTATCACTCCGACGGTTTCGTTGTTGCGCCTCTTGAGGAAGAACTCCCTCAGAAGTTCTATTATTTTTCTGGCCTCGGCTATGTTTCTGGTATTGTCCCAGATACCGTCCACTTTGAACATCTGAATGGGCGGTTTTTCGGTTTCCGCTATGTTGGGGGAAACGTAAAGACGCCCGTTGTAAAACGCGTAGTTGGAGAAGGCTATCAGCTCTTCGTATTTTGAACGGTAGTGGAAGTTGAGCAGTATGGAGTCGTATCTGGCTCTTGCGAGATCCAGGAGACTTTCTTCTTCCAGCGCGGCGGAATCCTCGTCGCTTTCCGTTCCGTCGTATTCTATGCGTCCGGAACCGAGACTGCTGGGCCTCAGCTGTTTGTGGTCTCCGGCGATAACGACCTTTTTGGCTCTGTATATGGACGGAATTCCCCTTTCCACGTACATCTGCGATGCTTCGTCGAATATGACGAGATCGAAAAGTCCCATCCTGAGAGGCAGTATTTCGGAAACAACGTCAGGGGTCAGAAGCCAGACGCGCACGCCTCTGAAAAGTTCGTAGCTGTAACGTTCCACGAATTTGTTTATGTTCCATTTGCGTTTGCTTTCCGCTATTCTGGTTATGTCGCCGTGTCTCTTGGATTCGGTCATGTTTCTGAGGTTTTCCCGGAAACAGTATTCGGCGGCGGCCCTGGAGTTTTCCATCTTTTCATTTATGCACACATCGATTCTGTTGACTATCCTGTCGAAGTCCTGTATGTACTGCATCAGATCCTTGTTTTCGGCATCGAACTTCTGCAGCCGTTCGTTGAGAACGTATCTGTAAATCTGATCGTTGCATTTCTGGGGGCTGTACTTCATGGATTCCGAAAGTTCCATGAGAATCCTGCCGTAGGTTTTCTCATCGGGAGTCATGCGGTTGTACACGGTGCTGCGTTCGGAGAACATCTCGTAATCGTCCAGAGACGAAAGGAACGTCTGCGGGTCGTCTATGAGATTTTTAACCATATCTTCGCCGAAATCGTCGAAACAGCGGGACAGGATTTCGGAAGCGGAAGCTTCGATTTTCTTCCTGCCCATGGAGCGGGAGATGGCGTTTTTATTTTTCCACGATTCGACCTTTTCGATGAACGCCCTCAGTATGGCTCTGGTCTCGTCCAAATCGTATTCCGTGAGATTGTGGCGCATGGTCTTTATCCACGGAGTTCTGGTCGCGCAGTCCCTGTATTCTTTGAATCCGCTTACGGTAATCGGATCGGAAAACGTTTTGTGGAGCTTTTTGATTTCCGGATACGAAAGAGCGAGTATGGACGGATCTATTCCTGCCCTGAGCTCCCTGTACTCTTCCAGGTCGTGTCTGTCGCTCAGGTCGAGCCACCTGTCCATGGAATACAGTTTGTAAGGTGCCAGACCGAAAGAATCGGGAGAATACATACGGTCGGCTATCCCGTTGAGAACGGCCACGTTACGGTCCACGGTTTCCGACAGTTCGCTCAGGTCGGCGTTTTTCTGTCCGGGAACGGTTTCCAGCATGCGGCGTATCTGGGAATAGAATTCCTCCTTGTCGCCGGCGTCGTCCACTATGAGACAGTACTTCGACAGGGCTCCCAGTCTGGAATAAACCACGTCCAAAGCGGTTTTCTTTTCGGAAACCATCAGCACGTTGCGGCCGTTGAGAACTTCGGAAATTATCAGCCCGGTGATGACCTGGGATTTTCCGGTTCCCGGCGGACCCTGAATCACCAGTTCCTTGCTTTTCTGAATTCCGGTAAGCACGTTTTCCTGTGCGCTGTTGAGGGGATTGATGTAAATCAAGTCCTTTTCCGACGCTTCCATTCCTTTGGATCTGATTTCCGTGTCGGAAAGAGGGGCCTTCCCTTCGTCGTAGAAATCCCCAGGTTCCAGGTCCACGATCAAATCGTTCAGTATCTCGTTGATTTCGTTGCTTTCGATGATGCGGTCGAAATCCAGCTGTATGGAACTCGAAAAGGAGGGATACCGTCCCAGGACGATGTTGGGAACCATGTTCAGGTCCCCGGGCAGGTATTTGGGGAATTCTCCGTAGCGGTATTCCTCGAACGGAACGGGTTCGGGGTCGCAGGGTTCCATCGTAATTCCCTGTTCCGAATAGAATTTCAGAAGGTTTCCGAAGAAGTTCTCTTCTGTGTATCCTTCCACGGTAAGATCGGGCATCGGGCGGTTCTGTCCCGCCGCCTTTATGTAAGCGAGAACCAAGGTTCCGTTGTACATGGGATCCCTGTCTCTGTCCATGGTCAGGGTGACGTATCTGGAATCTTTTTCGAGGACTACCGGGAAAAGAGCCAGAGGCGCGCGTATGTTCAGTCCCTCTCCGGACATCATTCCCTGTACGAAAGGATACGCTATGAACAAATCGTACTGTCCGGTTTCCCTTGCGCTGCGGTTTACTTCCCTGATCATTCCGGTCAGGGTTCTGTACATCTTCATCTGTTCCGCGTCGGCGGCGGAGTCGCAGAGACGTATGGTGCGCTTGTTTCCGAAAAGCAGATCCGAAAAGTCGACGTCGATATTAGTAAGGTCGAAGGTCAGACTTTTGGACATCCTTCCCTGATAGAGCATGCGGTTGTTTTTGTTAATGTTGACAAGTTTTTTCTCCAGCTCCCTGAGTGTCGAGGCGGTCTTCTTCGCCATATCCTTTCCGTTTTCGCCGGACGAGCGGAATTTCAGTATTACGGCAAGAAATTCTCCTCCGTAGGTGTCCGAAAAACCGGGGCTCAGTCCCGGAATCTTTTCAAGTTCGTCGGGTGTCGAAGGCAGTTTTTCCGCCATCGCGCGCAGGGCCTCGTCGGAACATATTTCCGGTACGCGGTTCCCCACGTCCGACTCGTTCCGCCGGAGTCTCTCCCTCAGGCTGCAGAGTGCTTCGTAAATCTCGTTATTTCCCATCGCACTCTAATACTCCGGGGACATTATAAAGTCTAGCGAACAGCGATCGGACGAGGGTACGTTATGGAAGAAAAATCGAAAGGTCTGAGAAAAGGAATCAGGGGAACGGGGTCGGAAAAGGTTACCGAAGAGAGAACCGCTCTCGGCATAGGGAGCGGGACGCTGAGAGTATACGGCACTCCCGCCGCGTCGGCTCTTGCGGAAAATACGGCTTACAGATCCGTATCCGATTTCCTGGAAGAGGGACAGTGCACCGTGGGTTCATCGATGTCGATAAAACATCTGGCACCTACGTATTTGGGCGGAGAGGTGGTCTGCGAAACCGAACTCACGGAGGTAGACGGAAGGCGTCTGGTTTTTTCGTTTTCTTTACGGGATTCGTCGGGGCTTATCGCCGAAGGCGTTCACGAGCGGTACGTTACCGACTGCGCAAGATTTACGGACAAAGCAAAATCCAGATTACAGAAGGCCGAGTCCGGAAACGATCACGGGAAGCATCAGGCATCCCGTTAAAGGTATGCGGCTTATTCCCTCCCTCTGAGGAACAAGACCCAGCAGTGAAGAAAGGGCGAGAACAGCCAGACCTCCCGCCCCCGTCATAAGGAACACCAGCGACACAATCAGTACGAATGCGTATCTGTTCATTTTTCCCGCGTCGGCGTTTCCGGCAATCTTCGAAATGCCTTTTCCGGCAGCAAGGGTGACGGCATAACCCAAAGCGGCCGCGCAACAAACCGCCGTAAGCAGCAGAAGAAAATCGGAGGAACAGAAACCGCTCAGTCCGTCTCCTATGATTTCTTTAATAACCGCCGACGTTCCCGACCTCCCGCTTCCCGTAACCGACAGGGTTACGATGGAAAAAACGGAAGTGACGGTTCCGATGGACGCAACCAGTGAAATGAATTTTTCCGGACTTTCTTCTTTCGTTACTGCCGCGGACAATGCCGCCCCCGCCGCTGCGGTGATCCCGGGAAACCACCCCGCAATGCATCCCGTGACAACGCCTTTGAGGCCCGGCAGGATTCCGACGCTTTCTTCGTCATCCGTCTGTTCGGGTATTCCCGCGGTTCCGGCCGACTCCAAAAGGGGAGGGATTCCGAACAGGCCGGTCAGCATGGGAAACAGCAGGGTTCCTTCGCACAGGATTCCCGACGAGGGTATCCCCGTGTAAGAACATGCAAGACCCAGCACTCCGGAAGCGGCGAACAGGGAAGCGGCGAGAAGTCTGTCCCATAAATCCGAGGCGGAAAACACAATGACGAAAGAAACGGTTATGACGACGAAAATGGTGATTTCGTCCATTATTCCTGCCAGACCTTCAATCATCAGATACTGGAAAGGAACCGAGAGAAGAACCGAAAAGAAAGCGCCGACCGCGCTTCCCGCCGCCGCGGCTCTGACGGCGGCCATGCCCCTGCCGTCCATGAGAAGTCTGTGCCCTGGCAGCATCGTAAGAGCTTCGTCCGCGTCCGGTGCGCCTATGAAAACCGACGGAATGAAATCGACGAAGGAATGGACGACCGACGCGGACACTATGCACGCGGAAACCATAACCGGAACGTATTCGGGAGGAGCGAATCCCTCCGTTACGGACGAAACCGCCGGATAGGAAGCGAGCATTACCGCAGCCAAGGTGTTTACGTGTATTCCGGGCACAAGGCCCGTAAACGTACCCAAGGCTGATCCCGCGAGACTCATTATAAGAACGAACAGCAGAACGTCGGCGCCCATGCATGCGCGTTCGCCGTTGCGGGGAATATAAGCGGGATGCTACAGTCAGTATTCTTTGATGCAGGGTCTGCCGTCTTTCACTCCCACCCTGAGAATACTCTTTATTTCGACGCCCTCCATCGTTACGGGGGATTCGGTTTTGTCGAAGACGGTTACGAGTTCGTTAAGTACGATTCCTCTCTCCTTCAGCGCTGCGTTTATGGCTCTGACCGTACCGCCCGTACTCAGAACGTCATCCACGATTGCAACTTTGTCTCCGGCTTTCAGTCCGTTGATGTAAAGAAATCCGGACGAGTAGCCGGTCGCTCTTTTCACGGTAATCTCTCCCGGAAGTCCGTATTTTCTTTTGCGGATGACGCTGTACGGTATTCCCGTTTTCAAAGAAATCGGAACTGCCAGAGGTATGCCCATGGCTTCGGGTGCCAGAATAACGTCGCAGTCGAATTTTCCTATGGACAGAAGGCCGTCCACCGTTTCTTCGAGAAGCGCGGGGTCCACCCTGGGTATGCCGTCGCTTATGGGATTGACGAAATACGGGTAGCCGTCCCTGTCCGTAACAGGGCTTTCCAGGAAGTATTTTTTCAGAAGTCCGTCCACGTTCCCGTATCGTATCGTGAGTATATACCCGTTTTTTCCGTCCGGAACCGAACTGAAACCCTCGAAGAACATATTTAAGTGAAGGCACGATTGCTGGTTCCATCGAAATGAACGCCGACGAAAGATACGCGCTGGTAACGCGCAATGCCGAGGAAATCGTTACCGAGGAAGAACTCAAATCATTGATGGAGAAGAAGGAACCCACCGCGTATATCGGATTCGAACCTTCCGGTCTCGTTCACATGGGCTGGGCCCTCGTGGCATCCAAAATCCGCGATCTTACCGATGCCGGGTTCAGAGTGATTGTATTCTGGGCCGATTGGCACGCGGCAATCAACGATAAACTCGGAGGCGACATCGAGAATATCCGTACATGTGCCAGATACATGCAGGACTGTTTTACGGCGCTGGGTATACCTGCCGACAAAGTCGATTACAGATACGCCAGCGATTTGGTCAGCGACACCGAATACTGGGCAAAAGCGATAAAGATTGCCAAAGCAACATCCCTGAGCAGGGTCAAACGCGCGATGACGATTATGGGACGTTCGGAAGACGAGGCGGAAGTGGACACTTCGAAAATATTCTACCCGATTCTGCAGGCGACGGACATATTCTGCATGGATGTGGACCTGGCATATGCGGGAATCGATCAGCGCAGGGCCCACATGCTTGCCAGGGATGCAGCGGATAAGCTGGGATGGAGAAAACCCATAGCCCTTCACACACCTTTGCTGCCGGGACTTGCCGGAGGAAACAGAATGGACCCCGCAGAATCCAAAATGTCCAAAAGCAAACCCGATAAAAATATCACGATTCACGATACCAAAGAAGACATAGCCAGGAAGATGAAAAAGGCGTTCTGCCCCCAAGACAGGGAGTCCGAAGATACCAACCCCGTCCTGATGCTTTGCAGGTACGTAATTTTCCCGCGTCTCGGAAAACTCGACATAAACCGTCCCGAAAAATTCGGAGGGCCCGTATCTTACGGAAGCTATTCGGAACTGACAGAAGCATATTTCTCCGGCGGTCTGTTCCCGCTCGATCTCAAGAACGGAGTTACGGACGCTCTGGCGGAGATTCTGAAACCGGTGGAAGAATACTTCAGGGAAAAACCGGAAAATATGGAAGCCCTGAAAGAAGTTCTTAGAAAATTGGGAAAACTCAATTGAAATTCTTCGATTCGGATTTAATCCTGCGGAACTCATCCATGGTTCTGGAAACGCACATGTTCAGCATGGCTTCCGCATCGCCGGTTCCGGATATTCCTGCCGCACCGGTGTGACCGCCTCCGTTGCAGTTCGTATCCGAACCCACGTCCTTGAGAATATCTCCCAGAGCTATGCCTTTGCGGACCGCGTCCATGGTGGCTCTGGCACTTATTCTGAAGAAGTCGTCCTTCTGCGTTGCTACGAAGGCGACGTCGGCTCCGGCGCCTATCATAGCTTTGCAGGCGGAGGATTCGAAACTGCTTCCCACCGCATATGCCACAATCATTTCTCCCACTCTTTCGAACTTCAGATTTTCCATGGTTTTGAGTACGGCGTTCCTTTCGCTCATGCGCAGATCGGCGCGGGTAACCGCCATCGCTTCGTCCATGAAGATGCCGCACTCTCCCATTATGCGGGCGAAACGCTTCAGGGTTTCCGGTTTGGCATACTGAAGATGTCCGCTGTCCGTAATCATTCCGCCCAGAAGTGCCAGGCCCGTGGTCTTATCCATCCCGATTCCCGCTTCGAAGATAATTTCGGAAATCAGTTCGCAACAGGAAATGCTGTTTTCGTCGCAGAAGAAACGGACGTTTTTCCATTCTCCCGAAGGCATGTGATGGTCGATGACGATGCTGTTTTCGGGAACTTCGGTCTCCAGCATTGCCGGGGACGAAGTATCCACCACGACCGTCAGGTCGTAGTCTTCCGGATTGTAAGTATCGGAAATTTTTATGCCCAGCTTTTCGACCGCGTTGCCGGCAACGTAGTCGATTCCTCCGCAGGCGCATATCGTCGATTCCGGAAAACAGCGGGAAAGAGCAAAAGCCGAGCCTACGGCATCCATGTCGGCGTTGTTGTGCACCAGTATGGCCTTCTTTCCCCCGGCGAGAGCTTCTGCGATTTCCGAAAATTCCATCTCACATCAAGCCTCGGATTTCTTTTTGTATTTTGCGAAGAAGCGTCCTATTCTGGTCTGTCCGATTCCCACCAGGAGTATGTCCGAATTGTATATTTTCACGGTAATCATTATCATTGCTATTGCGAACAGGGTGCAGTATCCGAGCCCCGCGAATACCAGGATATTGTTTCCGAACATCAGGTTCTGCATGCCCATCATGGGATGGGAGAAGGGTATGGCGAACAGTATCGCTTTCATAACGGGAGACAGAGAATTCCAGTCGGAAAACATGAACACCATCATGGGAATTATCGTAAGCATGGTGACGGGCAGGGCCATGGTCTGCGCACTCTTGAAATTCTTGACGAAAGCACCCAGAATCATGCACATACCCAGAGCGCAGAGTATGGACGCGAACATGAGCAGGGAAATCATAATCCATCCTGCGGCGTCCAGACTCATTCCGTAATCCGCCAGATTTATTCCGCCGGCGCCTTTGAACATACTTTGCATGTAAACGTACATCCCGCTTATGTACACGACTCCGTAAATCATTCCCATTATTCCTGCGGAGAGGACTTTGCTTGCCACGACCGTAGTTCTCCTGACCGGCAGCGTAAGCAGGGTTTCCAGAGTTTTGTTTTCCTTTTCGTTGCCCATGGATGATATTACGATACCTCCCACCATGGTGATTATGATCATTATCACTACGGGAATCATCAGAGTCTGGCTCATTATGGCTCCGTTGATTTCCGCAGGGGTGATGCCGTCGTACAGGCTTCCTTCGATGTAGGTGTGGCTGCTGTTCTGGTAGAAATACACGGGGTGCTTCAGAAAAGTCCCGTCGGGGATTCCTCCCTCTGCGATGAGTTTGTTGGACACCGCTTCGTTAATTACGGAGACGTAAGCAGACATTATTTCGGAACTTATTCCCGCAAAGGCTCCCGAATACTGAGAGATATAGTATGCATCGATTTTTCCCGGGTTTCCGCTGCCGATATCGGCGGAGAAGTTTCTGTCTATGACGAGAACGCTGCTTACGCCTACTTCGTGCATTGCGTCGAACAGCGTTTCGCTGTCGCTTTCCGAAAAGGATTCGGGATCCATGAAAACCACGTAGTTGCTTCTTTCCTCATCGGACATGTCTCCGTAGGGCGGAATTCCGTTGATGGTTTCGTTCACCAGGGCGTAGTACGGAGAGGTTTCGTCGTCCAGATTGACGACGCCGAATTTGGCCGGCGACATTATTTCCTCGGTCTGGGTATTTATCATGGCACCCATTCCCACGAATATCATCAGGACCACAAACATTGCGGCCATGGACTGTATGGTAATCAGTTCTTTGAGTTCTTTTTTGATGAGATTGAAAAGGTTGCTCATTTTTTGCCGGCCCCCTTTATGAAAACTTCCTCCAGATTTTTGGCTCCGTATTTCTCGATGAGTTCGGCGGGAGAACCTTGCATTATTATTTCCCCTCCGTTAATCATGGCGATTCTGTCACACAGGAGTTCCACTTCGAACATGTTGTGAGAGGACAGCAATACGGTGACGCCCGACTTCGCTATCCCCCGTATGAGTTCCCTGATATCGTGGGCGTTCATAACGTCCAGTCCGGACGTGACCTCGTCCATTATGGCAAATTTGGGCGAAGGCATTATGGCTCTGGCTATGAGAAGGCGTCTCATCATTCCTTTGCTGTAGGTACTCACCTTGCTGTCTATCCTGTCCCCCAGATTCGCTATTTCCATGCCTCTGTTGCACATTTCTTCCAGTTCATTCCCGCTCGCAAAGAAACCGGCTATGAATTTCAGATACGCTCTGCCGGTGAGGTCTTTGTAGGCTCCGGCGTCCTCGGGGAGGTAGCTTATTACTTTTCTTACGCTGTCTCCCTGGGTTGCAACGTCGTACCCGCACACGCTGATCTCTCCGGAAGTTATCGAAATGAGAGTTGAAATCATTCTCAGAGTGGTGGTTTTTCCCGCACCGTTCGGTCCGATGAGACCGAAAATTTCCCCTTCTTTCACGGAAAAACTGATATTTTTTACGGCTTCTATATCGCCGAACATTTTACTGACGTTCCTGATGACCAGCGTTTCCATGGACGTCGAACCGTATGTATGTATTAAATTCTTGTCGGCGCGGAGTTTTCGACAAGGCGTATAAAAAATGTATCTGGGTCTTTGTGACCCGTAAGGGGTTTACTCTTCGGCCGGGACGTTTCCCATAGCTTTGTTGATGGTTTCCCGGAGAGAGTTGTATTTGTCTTTCAGAGTCTTTTCCTGGCGCTCGAAACTCTTGACTCTTATTTCCATGGTTTCAGCGGATTCTTCCAGTTCCGACTTCAGAGCGTCTTTGTCGTCCACCTTTATCAGCAGGGCACCGGCACTTTTGTAAACGTCTCCGGTGGCTTTGTCCAGTTCTTCGAGGGTGCGTTTGAGTTCTCTGAGCTGGATGTCCATCTGGGTCTTTTGGGCGCTGACGTTCTGTAGCTGCTGCTGCACCTGCTGGAACTGGGTTATCTGGTTCTGGAGCTGAGGGCTAATATTATCCATTATATCACCTTGTTATTTTTCCGATGTCTTCGGTTATCGATATGCATTCTAAGCAGGAGTTGAGGGCCGCCCTCATGGCAGAGGTGTCGGCCGCCGTTATCTCGATAACGGTTTTCCCTTCTCCGATGCGTACGGAAGTCCGGGTGCGGGGCTGATCAGTCAGATCGGGGCCTACCGACGCGGCTGCGCTTTCGTCCCCTATTTCCAACACGGCGTTCAGCATGGCTTCAGTCGGATTTAAGGACCTTCTTTACGTTAGGTCTTTCTTTGAAGAAAATCTTCGAACCGCACTTCTCGCACTGAAGACCCAGAGCGTTGACGTTGCGTATGGGTTCGTTGCATTTGGCGCATCTGTACATGCTTACTGCTCCGACACCCTGGAGATTTCCTTTTTGGCTTTGGGACTGTAGGCTTCGGCCGCGAATTTGGTGTCGCAGCGTCTGCATTCCCAGATGCCGGAACTTACTCTCCCGACGCTCTTGTGGTGGCATACGGGGCATTCGTGTCTCTTCTTCTGCTGGGCTTCGATGATCTTAACCCTGTTGCGGACTATGACACCGTACCTTGCTCCGTACCTTCCCGAGCTTCCGGCTTTTTTCGTTCTTTTCGACATTGGTTTCACCCGATTATTTTTCTGATTTCCGCGCCTTTTTCGACGGCTCTGTCAAGGCATAATGAGAGTTCGTCCAGGGAAATGGCTCCCTGACCGCCCTTCTGCATCGCTCTGAAGTTGCCGTCGTCGTCCGTGGTGACGGTGAGGCGGGCAGAAGATATGTGCTCTTCGTCGAAATTTGGGTCTACTATTAAGTCTTTTCCTATTTTGACTTCGGTGACCGAAATCGGGGTGCAGGTTACGGGCATGGGGTAGTTCTCGCCCTTTCCGTAGGCTTCGGCGGGAACCACGGCGTTTTTGATTGCCGCCACGGCCGCAAGGTTGCACGCATCGAAAAGATTTCCGCAGTAGTCTATTATGTAAATGTCGATGTAGCACATCCAGACCTCTTCTCCGGGCGTGATGCACAGTTTGCTCACGTCGATCATTCCCGACTCTCTTATTCCGCGGTCCACGACTCTGGCGAGTTCGATGGCGTCCTCTCCGGGAGGTCCGGATTCGAAAGAGGCGTGGGCCAGGGGTATAAGTTCGGCGCCGGTGGTCAGAACTCCGAGGTTGGGCGTGTCCGGGAACGGGGTTCCGGGGACTATTTTAACTCCGGCGATGACAACGGTGTCTCCCAGGGAAACTTTCGCAGATCCGTCCGCGCTTTCTATGAGTCCCGTTTCGATTTTTATCTCTCTGAAGTCGGTTGTGCCGCGGCCGTCGGTTCTTTTGCCTTCCTTAAGCATGTTGACTATGTGGTCGCGTCTGATTTCGGAAATAATTTCACTGCTCATCGGAATCATCCTCCTCTTCCGTGTTTACGGTATAGCGTCTTTTCAGTGCGTCTTTCTGCAGTGCGTAAAGTTCTTTGCATCCGCCCACCGCCAGTTCTATGGCATGGTCGAATTCCTCGCGGGTCATGTTCCCGTCCATCTGCAGGAGGACGATCTCGTCGGTGCTGGGGACGATGGCTATGGGAACGTCCGCCTGTCCGTAGTTGTCCTCTTCTTTGTTCAGGTCGAGAAGCACGTGGCCGTCGGCTTTGCCCGCGGCCATGGCGGGAACTATGTCCCTCATGGGTATTCCCGCGTCGGCGAGAGCCACCGAAGCGGCGGTGAGCCCGGCGCATCTGGTTCCCGCGTTTGCCTGAAGAATCTCTATGTAAACGTCGATGGAGGCTCTGGGATACAGTCCGGTAAGAACCACGTATTCCAGCGCTTCCGCCGTTATTTTCGAAATTTCCACGGATCTTCTGTCTGTTCCGGGTCTTTTTCTGTCTCCCACCGAATAAGCCTGCATGTTGTACTTGCACTGGATTATTGCTTTGGTGGGGTTCTGAAGGTGCCTGGGGTGGCATTCCCTGGGGCCGTAAACCGCCGCCAGAACTTTGTTTTTCCCTATTTCGACGTATGCGGAACCGTCGGCGTTCTTGAGAACGCCCGCCTCGATTTTTACTTCTCTGTGTTCTTCGGCGGTTCTTCCGTCGATTCTGATTCCGTTACTGTCGACCAATACCATGTCTGTCTGTCCGCTCATAATCACTCATCCCTCTCTTCGTCTTCTTCTTTCCCCGGGATTTCTTTTTCCAAAAATTTCTTGACCCTCTCGGTCAGGTTCGACGCCTGCGCTTCCGCGTTTATCATCTCTATCGCTTTCGTCGCGGCGTCCATGTTTTCGTTTTCTCCGTCAATCCAGATGACTCCGTTCTGCCCCATTATTATACGGCAGTCCGTCAGATTTTTGATCATCTGAATCATCGATCCGCTCTTTCCGATGACTCTGGAAACTTTGGTATGGGAGATCTTGATGATTCTTCCCCCTTCCAGTTTTCTCAGTCCCGATTCCTTCATGGTGACGGATATTTTGTTGCTTTCGTCCACCATGAGAACCTTCAGAATAACGGCGTCTCCAATGTTCAGATACTTGGAAGTGTCTCCGAAGGCGACTTTCCACGGGACTTCGCTGACGTGCAGAGGCGCGGGATACGGGGCCTCTATGTCAATCATCCAGTTGGATCCTCCGGTGTCTTCCACCACTCCGATGACCGTGTCGCCGGTCGCAGGCATGTAGCGTCCGCCGAGAGGTATGACGCTTACGGTGTTCTGTCTTACGTTCGTAACTCCGAGTATGCCCGAGCGGATTTCTCCGTTGAGCAGGTATGTGTTCTCTCCCGCTTTCAGTCCGGCGCCGTCCAATACTTCTCCGGGGACGACGACTTTGCGGGGACTTCTTTCGTTCTTTCTTTCCACGTTTATCACATCATGAATTCAATTCAGCACCTTTACCGATGCCGTTCCTTTTGTTTTGTTCTTCAGGCGTTCCGCCAGTTCGACGGTGAGCCCGGCGGGCACTTCTATGATTCCCATCCACGAACCGTCGCTGCCCCATTCTTCCCTTTCCACTTTGCCGCAGTGCATTATTTCCTCGTAGCAGCGGCTGTAGTCCGTACCGTGCAGTTTTACCGCAACTTTGCTCTTCTCGAACCTTATGGGAATCAGAGGACGGAGAAGTTTCATCGCCTCGTCTATCTCCTGATCCATGGATTTGAACAGGTTCGGGCGGAATTTTGCCTCTTCCAGAGCGAGTTCGATTCTCTGGTACGGGTGGGGGAGTTTGGTCTGCGGGTTGACGGCGTTGGCGGAGATGTAGGTGATTATGCGTCTCCTTTTCGCTTCCAGCATTTCCTTTTTCTGTTCGGAAGTTATCTGAACCTCCCCTTTTTCGATAATCCGTTTCGCAACGGTTATCGGGTCGGTGGTGCCGAAAGCCTCTTTCAGTTTTTCTTCGGTGGGACGGGTTCCCTTTCCCGCGTTGCTGAACACGTCCTCGACGGCAAGAAATTCGGAAAGGTCAACCTCTTTGCCCTGCTTTATCAGATCGATGGCCGCAGGGTCCAGCAGCACTTCGAACGTTGCGCCGTGACTGTCCAGTCGCGCGATTATCGCATCGTCCAGGTTGACCATTCCCGCTCACTCTTTCAGAAGATCGGAAATCTCTTCGGTCGAGAGTCTGCGGAACTTTTTGCCGGTTTCCACCACAGCGATTTCGACGTTTTCCGGAACGGGTTTTTCTTCCAGGGCGCTTTCCAGAGCTTTGAGTCCCAGTTTCAGGGCTTCGCCGCAGTCAAGGCCGTCTTCGTACTCCTTTTCGAAGATGTCCATGACCGCCGAGCGTCCGGATCCTATGCAGGTCGCCTTGTACGAAACGAGAGCTCCCGAGGGGTCGGTTTCGAACAGGTGGCGTCCGGTGTCGTCGATTCCCGCTATGAGCAGAGCCGTTCCGAAGGGGCGGACTCCGCCGTATTGAGTGTAATTCTGTTTGAAGTCGCAGATTTTCTTTACGAGCATCTCCACGGCCACGTTTTCGTCGTAGGTGATTCTGTGGATCTGCGCGTTCTTTCTGGCTTCGTCGACGAGTATTCTCGCGTCGGCGACCAGTCCCGAAGTGGCGCATCCTATGTGCTCGTCTATGTCGTAAATTTTTTCAATCGATTCGGGTTCCACGAGTTTGCTGGATACCTTCTTGTCAACGATGAGGGCCACTCCGTCTTTGTACTTCAGTCCGACGGTCGTAGTCCCTTTTTTTACGGCTTCGCGGGCATATTCGACCTGAAAAAGTCTTCCGTCCGGAGAGAAAACCGTAATGCCTCTGTCATAAGCCATCTGTCCCGGTTGCATATCATATCTCCTTTGTGTTCGCGGATACACGGGCGGTTTGGTATATATTACTTTACGGCCCGCCGGGCGGAGCCGGAGGCTTCCTGCGGAGTGCTCCGTAACGGTCTCTCAGGCTCTTCAGGGTGCCGGATGTTCTGAGGGATACCGAACCGGGAATCTTTTCCGTAACGGCCTTTATCACACCCTCCGTTTTCTCGGGGGAAGTGCGCACGACGGCCATTCCGTCTTTCACCGTGATTACTTTCGAATTCCGGTCCGCCGCACGGGCCGCAGCCGCAACACCGTTCCGGGAAGCGTTTACACCGTCGAAAACAATGTATCTGCGTCTTCCGCGGACGCTTTTGACCGTCATCTCGATTCCGTCTCCTTCCGTGATGTTTTTCTTTTTCCGTCCGGACACATTCTGACCTTTTCGTACAGTGCGCCGCATTTTCCGCAGAGCGGTCTTCCGCAGTCGACCTTGCCGCCGCAGGAACATTCGAAGGTTCCGTCTCTGTGCGGAAACACCGCTCCGCACGCACAGACGCTTGTTTTGAGGAAGCGTCCGCACACGGGGCAGCGGGCTCTGACGGGCTCTCTCGACACCATGTCCCCGTAGCTTCCGCCGCAGTAGGGGCACTGCTCCGTAGGTGAGGCGCAGGCGTCGTGGAATATCTTTCCGCAACCGCATTCGGCTACGGATTCGACTCCGATTTTTCCGAAACAGATCTCACATCTTTTTTCGGAATCGGAATCGTCCAGAAAATAAGTAGCAATTCCGCCGTTGCGGCGTCGGGTTTCGGATTCTTTCCTTGCCGCATCAAGCTTCAGCAGGAAGTAGATGGATGTGGATACAGCCATCATGGAAAGAAGACCCAGTATCAACACTCCGTCCGCAGCGTCCATCGGACTGGTTAATAAGCGTTTTGTAATTTAAAGCAAACGGACGCAAAGGCGGGAACCGATTGGCCGGTGTATAAAAAATTTAAGATCTTATCTGCATTCTTACAATATTTTTGGTAGTATTATCTCAAAGATTAATACATAAAAACGGCCATATTCCTGGACACTGGCACATTGGGATTTTTCATCGACAACTATAGTGTACGGAGAGAAATTGTTCTTTGATAGAAAATATTAGAATGTATAGGGTCTCTGTATTTAAATTGATTACGTAGAAGGGTTAATAATACCTGATATTCTATTCGCAGACGTTCCAAACACTTTTAGGAAAAACGGAGGCAAAGATTTGAGCAAATCAGCATTGGTGATTGGCGGAGGAATCGCAGGTATACAGGCCTCGTTGGACCTTGCGGACAGGGGCATACACGTCTACCTGGTGGAGAAAGATCCCACCATAGGCGGAAAGATGGCCCGTCTCGACAAGACGTTCCCGACGAACGACTGTTCGGCATGTATTCTCTCCCCTAAAATGGCAGACTGTGCAGGCCACCCGAACATTTCGATGCTCACTTACCATGAGGTAATGAAAGTCGAAGGAGAGGCCGGCGACTTCAAGGTAACCGTCAAAAAGAAGCCCAGGTACGTCAACCCCGACGAATGTACCGGCTGCGGAGACTGTATAGCTAAATGTCCCGTCAAAAACGTTCCCGACGAGTACGAATTCGGACTCGCCAACAGGAAAGCGATATACATCCCCCACGCACAGGCCGTGCCCAGGGTTGCACTCATCGACGGCGACAACTGCAGGATGATCCAGAAAGGCAAGTGCGGTCTCTGCGAGAAAACCTGTCAGAAGGGAGCTATCCACTACGACGACAAGGAAGAAGAAATTGTTCTCGACGTGGGTTCCGTCGTTGCGGCTACCGGATTCCAGCTGTGGGACGCTAAGATTGCGACCGAGTACGGATACGGAAGAATACAGAACGTAGTTACCGCAATGGAATTCGAGAGAATGATGTGCGCGTCCGGCTGCAGCAGCGGACACATCGAATGCCCCTCTTCCGGCCAGGAGCCCAAGAGAGTCGCGTTCGTTCAGTGCTGCGGTTCCAGGTCCGAGAAAGACGGATGGAAGAAGTACTGCTCTTCCGTGTGCTGCATGTACGCCACGAAAGAAGCGATGCTCACCAAGGAACACATCGCCGACGTGGACATAGACATATTCTTCATGGATATCAGGTCTTACGGAAAAGAGTTCGAAGACTACATACACAGAGCCGAAGACCAGTACGAGATCGGCATGATTAGGGGAGCCCGTGTTTCCAACATCGAGGAAGACCCCGTAACCAAACAGGTTCTCATCAACTACACCGACGACGAGAACAACGGAAGGACCGAAGTTTACGACATGGCCGTTCTTTCCGTGGGGCTCACTCCTCCCGAGGGAGCCAAGGAGTTCGCCGACATCTTGGGAATCGAACTCAACGAGTACGGATTCTGCAAGACCGGAATATACACTCCTCTTGAGACCACCAGAGAAGGTGTCTTCGTAACCGGTGCCTTTGCGGCCCCCAAGGACATCCCCACTTCCGTCGCGGAAGCCAGCGGTGCGTCCGCCAAGGCGGAGAAATACATCGTTGACGAAAACTTCAAGGCGTGCGCGCCCAAGAAGTACCCTGCCGAGAAGGACGTTTCCGGACAGGAGCCCCGCATAGGAGTATGGGTCTGCCACTGCGGATCCAACATCGCAGGCACCGTCGACGTTGAAGCGGTTGCCAAATACGCCGAAAAACTCCCCGGAGTGGTTTACTCCACGGATGTTAAGTACGCATGTGCACAGGATGCCCTCAAGCAGATTTCCGAGGCTATCAAAGAGAAGGACCTCAACAGAGTGGTCGTTGCTTCGTGCACGCCCAGAACTCACGAGCCCCTCTTCAGGGAAGCCTGCCAGGACGGAGGACTCAACAAGTACCTCTTTAACATGGCCAACATACGCGACCAGTGCTCCTGGGTTCACATGCAGCAGCCCGAAGCGGCCACCAGAAAGTCCAAAGACCTTCTCAGAATGGCCGTCGCCAAAGCCGCTCTGCTCGAACCCCTTGTCGGTTCCGAAGTTCCGGTCAACCAGACCGCCGCAGTCATAGGCGGAGGAATAACCGGCATGACCGCGGCAATCGATCTTGCCGCACAGGGATTCGACGTACACCTGGTCGAGAGGGAGAAAGAACTGGGAGGATTCGCACGCAACTTCAACCACAAGGAAGACGGAAAGTCCGTAACGGAATTCCTTGACGAAACCATCGCCAAGGTCAAGTCCTACAGCAACATCAAGGTGCACACCGGCGTTTCCGTTAAGGACATCCCCGGATACGTGGGCAACTTCACCGTAAAGCTTTCCGACGGATCCGAGTTCGAAGCCGGAGCGGTTCTGCTCGCATTGGGAGCGTCCCAGTACAAGCCCACCGAGTTCAACTACGGCAAGGACCCCAAGGTCATGACCACTCTCGAAGCCGAGAAGAAAATCGCCGCCGGCGAATTCAAGGGCGAGAAGATTGCCTTCATCAGCTGCGTCGGATCCAGGTCCAAGGATGTGGCGTACTGCTCCCGCGTGTGCTGCACCGGAGCTCTGCGTAACGCCATCCAGATCAAGATGGCCAACCCCATGGCCGACGTCACCTACTTCCACAAGGACGTAAGGACGTACGGATTCCGCGAGGAACTTTACAACAAAGCTTCCCAGCTGGGAATCAGATTCGTCAGATACCCGGTCAACAACGACCTTCCGTCCTATGACGGAAATGCCGTTACGGCTTTCGACGCAACCCTCGGAGAAGAAATAACCATCCCCGTGGACACCGTCGTTCTCGCCGCCGGAATGACTCCGGACCGCTCCGAGAAGGAAGAAATCGCACAGATGGTCAAGGTCCCCCTGAGCAAGGACGGCTTCTACTTCGAAGCCCACCAGAAACTCAGACCCGTGGACTTCGCCACCGAAGGAGTTTTCGTTGCGGGAACCGCCCACTGGCCCAAGTTCATGGACGAGTGCATGGCACAGGCTTCCGGAGCCGCCTCCAGAATGGCCACGATCATATCCAAGACCAAGCGCGTGTCCGAAGGTATCGTCGCTTCGCCCAACCCCGCCAGATGCGACGGGTGCGGAGTCTGCGAAGGATGCTGTGACTTCAACGCGATAACAATCGTGGACTGCGGCAACGGAAAGATGAAGAGCAACGTCAACCCCGCCCTGTGCAAGGGATGCGGAAGCTGCGTTGCTTCCTGTCCCGCCGGAGCCATGGAGCAGGCCGGATTCAAGAACAACCAGATATGCGCCGAAATCGACGCCTGTCTGAACCCCATAGGAGGAGAGTGATTACGATGGCCGAATACGAACCTAAGATCGTTGCGTTCTGCTGCAACTGGTGTTCGTACGCGGGCGCCGACGGAGCAGGCGTAGCCAGGCTCCAGATGCCCACGAACTTCCGCATCATAAGAACCATGTGTTCCGCCAGAATCGACCCCGAGTTCATACTCAGGGCGTTCTCCAAAGGCGCCGACGGAGTGGTCATCCTGGGATGCCACCCCGCAGACTGCCACTACATAGGCGGAAACTACAGGGCGAGAAGAAGAATCGCGCTCCTCAGAATGGTTCTGGAACAGTACGGATTCGACCCCAGAAGGCTCAGGCTCGAATGGGTTTCCGCATCCGAAGGAGCGAAATTCCAGGCCACCATCACGGAATTCGTGAACACCATAAAAGAACTCGGACCTACTCCTCTGGTCGTAGCCAAAAACCCCAGAGAAGCGGTAAAGGAGGCTGAATAAAATGGCATTAGACGGTCTTAAAAACTGGTGGGCCGACAGAAAGAAAAAGAAAGAAGAAGAGAAGGGAGCCAAGCCCGCCTGCGCGGACGACACCGCGGCGGCAAAGGCCCAGAAGAAAGAAGCTCCCGCAGTCGATGTCTGCGCCATGGACCCCGAACCCATAGGGCTCGAGGCCGCGGATCTCGGACCCCTTCTGCCCGGCGCCCCGCCCAACGGCAAAATAAACCTCGCGGTTTACTGGGCGGCAGCCTGCGGAGGATGCGACGTCTCGCTTCTCGACACTAACGAAAGAATCCTTACCATAGGCGATATGGCCAACCTCGTGATGTGGCCCATAGCCATGGACGGCAAGGAAAAAGACATCGCGGCCATGGAAGACGGTTCCATAACCGTCGCCATAATCAACGGAGCCATAAGGAACTCCGAAAACGAACACATGGTGAAACTGCTCAGGCAGAAATCCCTCATCGTGGTTTCGTACGGAACCTGCGCGTGCTTCGGAGGAACCCCCGCGCTGGCGAATCTGGTCCCCGGAGGAAAGGACGAGATTCTCGACTACGTTTACAAGGAGACGAAATCCTCGGCCACCTTCCAGGAAGCGTACCACAAGGACAGCCCGTCCGTTCCCAGAACTTCCACGGAAGTCCCCGAAGGAGAGCTCACCCTTCCGGTGCTCTACGACACCGTTTACGCGCTGGACCAGGTAATCGACGTGGATTACTACATCCCCGGATGCCCTCCCCTCCAGGAGTCCATATCCCACCTGCTCAAGGCGGTTGCCGACTTCGCCTACAACGGCGTCGCTCTGCCCCCCAAGGGAACGGTCGTGGGAATAACCTCCAAGACTCTGTGCGAGGAGTGCCCCAGGGAGAAGACGTTTGCGAGAATAACCGAAGTAAAAGAACCCTATCAGGTGGACACCAACAACAACAAGTGTCTCATGGACCAGGGAATCCTCTGTCTCGGACCTTCCACAATGGGAGGATGCGGAGCCAGATGCACCAAGGCGGGACAGCCCTGCCGCGGATGCTACGGACCTTCGCCGGACGTTCAGGAACAGGGAGCCAGCATACTATCTGCGGTTGCGTCGCTGTTCCCGGTCATCGACGAGGATCCCACCATGGGCGAAGACAAGGTTGAGGAAATCATGAGCCAGATCAAGGACCCGCTCGGGTACTTCTATGCGTTCACGATGTCCAAGTCCCTGATAAGAAACTCCGTCAGAGAAGGAGGTCAGTAAAATGGACGGACCTATCATTTGGGATAAGAAACACAAGACCACAGAGAAGAGGATCACCGTGGATCCCATTACCCGTCTCGAGGGTCACGGAAAAATCGAAATATTCCTCGACGACGACGGCAACGTAAAGAACGCCTACTGGCAGGTTCCGGAGCTGAGAGGCTTTGAGAGATTCTGCGTAGGAAGAAAGGTTACGGAACTGCCCCAGATTACCGCAAGACTCTGCGGTGTCTGCCCCGGCGCTCACCACATGGCTGCAAACAAAGCCGTGGACGGCTGCTACAACGCCAAACCCACCGAGGCTGCGTTCCACATAAGGGACACGTTCTACCACGCCCACTTCGTGCACAGCCACATAGCGCACTTCTATGCGCTGGCTTCCGCGGACTTCGTCTGCGGTCCCGCTGCGCCCGTGGCGGAGAGGAACGTTCTCGGAGTCGTGGCCCGCGTGGGCCTCGACCTGGGAGGAGCGGTTCTCGCCACCCGTGCGAAAGCCCAGAAGATCCAGGCAATAATAGGCGGAAAGGCAACGCACCCGGTCATGGGAGTTCCCGGAGGAGTCTCCAAACTGATCAGCAAGGAAGAGCAGGCCGAAATTCAGTCCATGGCCAAAGACCTCGTGGAGTTCGGACAGACCTCCATACAGGTGTTCAAGGACATAGTTCTCGGCAACAAGGAGTACGTTGACATAATCGCCAACAAGGACCTCTACTACAACGAGACCTACCACATGGGAATTGTCAACGACAAGAACCAGCTGGAATTCCACGACGGTCCGGTCAGAGTAGTCGATCAGGACAGGAAAGAGTACTGCAAGTACGACCCGTACGACTACCTCGACAACGTGGCCGAGGCCTCCGAGCCCTGGTCTTACGAGAAGTTCCCCTACCTGAAGAACGTCGGATACAAGGGAATGACTGCGGGACGCGACAGCGGATTCTACAGGGCCACGCCTCTGTCCAGAATCAACGTCGCGGACAGCATATCCACGCCTCTGGCCCAGAGCGAGTTCGAGTACTTCCACGAATTCTTCAAGGATCTGGGAGTCGAGGGCGCGGTCCAGTTCACCCTGGCCACCCACTGGGCGAGACTTATCGAGCTTCTCTACGCAGCCGAAAAGTGCTACCAGGACTCCATGGACGACAAGCTCACCGACCCGAACATAAAGCAGTACGACCTCCAGCCCGGAGGACGCGGAGTGGGTATCGTAGAGGCTCCCAGAGGAACCCTGACCCACGACTACGTCTGCGACGAGGACGGAATAGTTACCTCGTGCAACCTGGTTGTCGGAACGACCAACAACAACGGTCCGATTAACTGCGACGTTGCCAAGGTCGCCAAGACTCTGATAAAGAACTTCGAGGTATCCCCCGGTCTGCTGAACATGGTGGAGATGGCGTTCAGGGCATACGACCCCTGCAACTCCTGCGCTACCCACAGCCTCCCGGGACAGATGCCTCTGGTTGCAGAAGTCAGGTACGCGGACGGCGAACTGCTTCAGACCGTTAAACGGGACTGAGCCGGAAACAGGAGGGAGAAATCCCTCCGTCTTTCATTTTTTTGATTTTCTGATTTTTCTTCCGGTCCCTTTGGTCATAAGGTCGGATCTTTTTCCGAGATAGACGCCGTCGAGAAGGTATATTTCCGCGTTGTCGAGATCCGGAAGTTCGCTGTTCATAAGCGGCCCCAGAAGTCCTTCCCCGACAACGTTCACGGGGGAGCCGCCCAGCATTCTGTTGAAAGCCGGAACGATTACGAATTCGGAAGGAACCTGCGGATATTTTTCCGACGTTCCGGAAAAAGTTCCCCGGACCCAGCAGGGTTCGGTGGTTATCTTTCCTATCCCGTCCTTAAACATCACGGCAGGGTGGCTGTGCGCCATAACTATCGTTTCGCATCTCATGACCTCTTCGGAAGGCCAGGTATGGCCGTGTATGTATCCGACTCCGTCGTGAACGGTTCCGGATGCGGGGCGTATGCGGACTCTTCCGGGAAGGAATTCTTCGATTCCCGTGTCGTGGTTTCCCCGTACGAGTTCCACGGAACCGAAATGCTCCAGCAATCCCTCGAAGAAATCCGGAATCTCTCTGTATTCCTGTTTGGAAGTGCCGGGAACCGAGTCTTTCACGTCGCCTATTATTATCAGTTTATGCGAATCTCCGGCCGCCTCTATTACGGAATCGAACATTTCTCCGGTTTTCGACGTTATATGGAAACCTTTGGACATAAGATGGGATTCCAGTCCTATGTGCAGATCGCCGATTACCAGAACGCCGTTTCCCCGCAGAGCGGGTATACCGTACACGGGCTGAAGTTCCATTTCACTCCTTCAGTTCTTCGGAGAGAACTTTTGGTATTTTTTCGAGAACGTCGGTGGCGATAAGACCGTAGGATTTATCGGAAAAGGCATACTCTCCGGCCCTGCCGCATATGTATGCGCCGAGGCAGGCCGCATGGAACGGCTCCATGCCCTTGGACACGAGACCGGCGACGGTACCCGCCAGAACGTCTCCCGTACCCGCTCCGGTCATGGCCGGCGTTCCTGTGACATTCTTTCTTGTTCTGACGCCGTTCGAAACGATATCGGTGTTTCCCTTGGCGAGAATCACCGAATTCAGGGAACGGGCAACGCGTTCCACCTCCTCTTCCGTGACGGTTTTTCCTCCCAGTCTCAGAAACTCTCCTCTGTGCGGCGTCAGGACGGCGGGGACGGCCGTTCTGAAATCGGAACCCAAAGCCGTTATGGCATCCGCGTCAATGACCAGCGGGACGCTGCATCCGGAAACGAAATTCTTCACGGCTTTTACGGTTTTTTCGTCGGTACCCAATCCGGGCCCTATAAGTACGGTGTCGTAGTTTTTCGAAATTTCCGAAAGATACGGCACGCTGTCCGGAGTCAGAACGTTTCCGCCCAGATTTTTTACGATAAAAACGGGGGAAAACGCGGACACGGCTTCGGCTGCGGCGTCGGGAACGGCTATTACCGTAAGATCCGCCCCTACGCGCAGGGCGGCTGCACCCGCCATGGCGGGAGCCCCGTAATACGGTCCGCCCCCGATCAGAAGAACGCGTCCGTTGCGTCCTTTATGACTGTCTTTTTCCGGAACGGGATACCTGAGCATGTCTCCGGGACCGACGGTATCCGAAGCTTCGCGGGGAATGCCTATATCCGCAACGATTATTTCTCCGGAATTTTCGGGTGTCATACCTTCTTTCACGTCATGGAAACATACGGTCAGCTCGGGTTTCACGCCCCCGTCGCTCCCCAGCCCGGAGGGAATGTCGGCGGAAACGACGGTGCCGCTGAAAGAACGTGCTTTTTCCGCATATTCGGAATAGGGGCTGCGCAGTCTGCCTTCGGAACCCGTACCCAGAGCGCAGTCCACGAGAACGCCGTAGGCGCCGAAATCCGTCTCGCCGAAATCCAGCACGGGACATTCCAGCTTCGAGAAGTACTTCAGAGAAATTTCGGATTTGATTTTATCCGCGGGTTTCAGAAGGCATACCGATACGTCTCCGGACATTTTTCCGGCGGCGGCGAAACCGTCGCCTCCGTTGTTGCCGGTGCCGCATACAAAAAGAAATTTTTCGCCGCCGTATCTTTTTTCCAGAACCGAAGCGAGAGCCGCTCCCGCATTGTCCATGAGGGATTCCGTGCTAATACCCAGAGCTTCGGAATTTATGTCCAGAATGCGGGATTCCAGGCGGGTTATCATCCTATCACTTCTGATTTTTCACCAAAATTTCGCCTAATTTGGGAAGAAGTTCCGTTTTTTTCATTACGCCTTTTTCTATTCTGACGCATCCCCTTTTGGCCGGGGCGTTTCCGGGATATGATTTTTCTTCGATTATTCTGTAATCCAGGTTGAGAATTATAGCGCCCTTCGCTATGCAATCTAGATCGGGATTTTTAACGCAAAGATTCAGGGGAAGTCTCCTTCCTTCTTTACGGGTACGTTCTGCATCGAAGTACTCGGGCCAGACAACTATGGCGTTATCCTCGTCGTATGCCATGATATCATCCGTAGCACGGTTGTGTTAGAAACAAATTGCGGAAAAGCAGGGAAAAGGCCGCCGAAGCGGCCGTTATTGTGTTTAAATCAGAATGGCGTTGACGACCCCGTCCTGTCCGGGCCTGGAAGTGACGACGGCATCGCCGGCTTCGGTGGTTATGGTGGCGCCTTTGTTCAGAATGTTACGCTGAACGTAGTTGGGGTCGGCGGGGTTGGTCTTGACGGTTACGATTTTGACTTTCTTGGCGGTGTTGGTCTTCTTGTCGAGAACGTTGGCGTATTCCGCTCCGATAAGTCCGGTTTTTACGTTTCCGCCCATTCCGCGGTAGCTTTTAGCGGAGTGGGGACCGACTCTGGTGAACTGTTTCTCTCTGCCAATCTCGAATTTTCTTTTGCCGGCGCAAAGAACGCGCCTTCCGCCCGTAGGCTTTCTTCTGGATTTACCCTGCCAAAGTGCCATTCTAATCGACTCCTGCTATTGATGTTCCGTATAAAAGCTTTGCGCGGGACGGTACTCTGTTGCATAATTCCTGAGTAAGGCCGAAAATCGCCTCATTTTTGATTAAAACGCCGTTTTTCTACCCCTTTACTCCATATCCGCAACCCCTTTCCGCACTCTTTTTTTCGGGCTCTCTGCTATTTATTTTTTTGATAAACATAAGTATGAATTCTGTCAAGCCACGCATACAACCAGACGGTAGAGAAAAAGTCGCAAAAGAAAAACGAGTAGGACGGTCCCGCAGCCACAATAAAAACCTTCTGCGGGACGGTCACTCAGGAAACACGATAGGACGACGTACAGCTAAGGCAGAACGGAATAAAATCCGGAAATCGGAAAAAGAGATATAAAAAAGTACGAAAACTCATTTTTCACGAAAATCACGCTAACAACAACGTATTCTTGCGCACGGATCCGAGATTTTCAACATAAATTCCCGATTAAAATCGTAAAACAACCTGGAACGTACAAATTCCGGAAAACGGGGCAGATTCTACGTTTACTGCAATTCCATGATTATACAATAATCGCCGTCATGAGTTTTTCAGAGAGGCAGCTGTCCGCGGCGCCGCAGGCACCGCGGCCGGTATCCTTGAATCCCGAAAGTCCCGCATTACTCCAGGATACCGAAAAGAATATCGGATCCCGCCCCCGGAACTGCCCGGAAACCGGCAGCCTATTGGTTATACGACAGAGTAACGGATGTGCATATCTTTTTAAGCGGAAAAGTGCTGATTTAATCATAAGTCGGTACAGCACGTCGAATGATGCGCATAAGGACAGCTTCTTTACGAAACGCACCCTGGTTTTGTCCGCGGCCTTTTTCTTTTTGGCGGTCGCATCGTTCAGGTTTATGACGGGTTTCGCCGATGATGCGGACGCAATCTCGTTCGACAAGGACGGATTCATATACCAAACCACCTCCGTCGACGAAGAAGTTACGGTTACCGGCACTGAATTGACCTCCGGGAATCTGGAAATACCTTCCTCAGTCGATTACGACGGGAAGACTTACAAAGTCACCTCTATCGGAAATTCCGCATTCTACGGCTGTTCCGGGTTCACCGGCAACCTTACGATACCCAGCGGCGTCACGACCATCGGAGATTACGCATTCCAGAATTGTTCCGGGTTCACTGGCTCCCTCACGATACCTAGCAGTGTTACGTCCATCGGAGATTACGCATTTTACGGGGCGAATTCTTTGTCGGGCCTGACTTTCGCCGGAGAAAGTCTTCCCGCAATCGGAAGTAATGCATTTAATTTCAACACGACTTCGACGGAAAAACCCTACGATCTTAAATTCCAGTCCAACAGGCCGTTGCCCGACGAACTGAAATACAATTACACGAAATTCCAATGCGAAATAATCTGGAACGTCGGTGGCACATCGCATACGCTGAAACACGTCTACGGTACCCTTCCGGAATATGACGGAACCACACCTGTATCCACGCCCGACGGAAATTTCTATACGTGGAATCCGGCGGTCGAAGAGGTAACCGGTCCGAAAGAGTATACCGTCGCGTACAAGGAAATCACCGTGGATTTCGGTGGCGTCGATTACTACTACACGGGCTCCCCGATAACACCGGAAGTAACCGTTAAAATCGGTTCCGTTGAACTGGAAAAGGATACAGACTACGAGATTTCTTATTCTGAAACCTATGTAGGCTCCGCCACTGTCACGATTAAGGGCATCGGTAAATACGGAGGAACCGTCGAAAAAGGATTCGAGATCCTCAAGGCGAAGCTGACAATAACAGCCGAAGACAAAGCCGTCGTTTTCTCCGAAGCGGCTCCCGAGTTTACCGCGAAATACGAAGGGTTCGTGAGCGGCGACGACGAAAGCGTCCTTGTCGGAACCCTGGAATTCGACTGCGGTTACGACGGATCCGTTCACGCGGAAACTTTCGATATAATGCCCAAGGGATTAACATCGGACAACTACGACATAACGTTCGTCAAGGGAACGCTTTCCTTCGTGGAGGCGACGATTGACATTCCGACCGCCGTATCCGGACTTACCTACAACGGTGCGGAACAGACCGGCGTCCCCGAGGGCGACGGTTACACAATAACCGGAAACACCGGCATATATCCCGGCGATTACTCGGCGACATTAACCCTAAATGACGGTTACGCCTGGTCCGACGGGTCCGTCGATGCCAAGACGGTTGAGTGGTCCATAGCCAAGGCGAAGCTGACAATAACAGCCGAAGACAAGACGGTTACCTTCTCCGAAGCAGCTCCCGGGTTCACCGCGAAGTACGAAGGGTTCGTAAACGACGAGAACGAAAGCGCTCTCGGCGGAACTCTGGAATTCGACTGCGGTTACGACGGATCCGTTTACGCGGAAACTTTCGACATAACGCCAAAAGGACTCACTTCGGACAACTACGACATAACCTTTGCGAAGGGTACTCTCACCGTGGTGTCAAACGCCCCCGCCGAGAATACGGGCGTCTCCCTGGGCGTGATTGCCGCAACCGTCGCGGTTCTGTCGACGGCTGCCGCGGGATCCATGTATTGGGTGCTGAGACGGAAGTGAGTCCGTGACGCCCGCGCTGCGGGCGTCCGGACAAAACCTTTACCGTATATTCCCCGAATCATCGCAAACAGGCTCTTCGGGTTCAGCTGCGCAATGAACCGATAAACTCCGAATCAGTGTTCATACACTTTATCCGGTGATCGTAACGATATTTTCCTTCGAACGTAACCCGACCGGAGAGATTCCTGCCGTCAGGAATTTCGTTTTCATACTGATTTCAGTCCCGCGGACCGAGCATCTTTACATCTATGCCCCCGCCGTCGATTTCTATAACGGCAGCATATCCGTCTCTTGCGGGACCAGGATTTACGAAAACGGTGCCGTTCTTTTTCACGGTTCCGATGGCTTCGTGCACATGGCCGGACAGGGCCAGAACGGGACCGAATTCTTCGACTATGCGTCCCACGGCGGGACTTCCCACGTTCAGTCCGGACGGAATTTCGTCCAGTATTCCGTACGAAGGGACGTGCGTCATCAGGACCATTCCTTTTTCGGATACGGTTTTCAGTCCTTCGTACAGTTCTTCCTCGGTGAGCTCGAAAGGAGTCCCGAAAATGGTTATGTTCGAACCTCCCAGTCCGGCGAAACGGAGACCCATAATATCCGCGCTCTTTCCGTGCATGTCGTGCGCTATATCGCTCACCGCGGAGGGCATGTCTCTGGGATCGCAGTTTCCGGGTATGACGTAAACTTCGGAATCGATTTCGGAAAGGATGGAAACGGCGTCTTCACCCGTTCCCATATCCGTAACGTCTCCCAGGAATACCGTGAAATCCGCTCCGTATTCCTTAATCCTGGAGTTTATGGAGGGTATTCTCGATTTTTTCTGATGCAGGTCCGAAATGACAAGGAATTTCATGAAACGTCATGGCTCCGCATGGTAATCAATTGTTCTCTCCGCGACGGAATGTTATCCGTTCACCTGAGGTAAATCACTATACCCCCGTATTCGGGACTGTATTCGGAGATCATGGTCGTCCGTTCCGAAAACGGAAGTACCATGTTCAGACCGTTCAGCATCATGGTGTGGCGCATACACACCACATCCCCGTTTTCGTGGGGCCTCACCACCAGTATTCTGTAGTCGGCGCTTATGTGGACGAAATATCTTGTTTTGCAGAAAGATTCGCTGTAAATTTCGTCGGGACCGATTCTTTCGACGGTAATCCTCTCCGGACGGAAAGACGTAAAACCGTCGGCATTCGGTATGGTTTCTCCGCAGGGTTCCGGGGGACGCATCTCGTACATCCGTACTTTTTCCTCCAGGGAAGATATGATCTGCCGGTTTTCCTTGTCTTTTCCTTCGAGTTCTTCGATTTTGGAATTCAGTTCGCTTATGTGTTCTTCCTTTTCTTTGACGGCTTCCGCAACCTTCTCGCCGATGAATTTTTTGGTGATTTCTTTGTATTTTTCTTCAAGCAGAGGTTCCACCGCGTCCCTGTGCTTCGTAAGTATGATTTCCACTATGTCTTCTATCTGATCTCCCCTCATTTCCATAAGAAAAGCGCCGTCGACTCTGTGTACGGCTTTGGCGAAATAGTAATGTCCCATCAGCGTGAGGGTACAGAGCCAGGTTTCTCCCTCGTGTATTATGTTTTCGAAGGCCCGGTCTCTGTATACGTTGCGGCCTCTGTATTTGGACAGAATTATGTTTCTGACGGGATCTCTGTAGAAGGTTAGGGCGACCGCGCTTTCGATGCTGTCCAATCCGTCGTCCGCCAGATTCCATTTGTCCATGAAATCGTTCGATGCTTTGTGGAATTCCATTTATTCAGCCTCCTCGGATGCGGTTTCGTTTTCGGTTTCTTTCGGAGGGTTGAACACGGACAGAAGAGGCATTTTTTCGAGAGCGTGGAAACTGTCTCCCGCCTTTCTCATTTCGTTGCCCACCGAATAGGCGAAAGCGGCCACTTCCACCTTTTTTCCGGCGGACTGTATCTGCTGTATCGCGGGTACGAAGTCTCTGTCCCCGCTTACGACCACGGCAACGTCGTAATGGTTTCTGAGTGCGTGTACGACCATTTCGCAGGCCATGGCCACGTCTACTTCTTTCTGCTCGTCCCTTTCGGAATCGTAAGCTTCCCTGGCTATCACCCTGTATCCCATATATCTGAGTTTGTCGTGCAGTTTTCTGGAAGAATCGTTTTCTCCGAAGGGTGCCTGTGTGTCGAATATGTATGCGGCAACCAGTTCCCTCTGGTCGAGGAGCTGAATCGCCAGCGTATAGAAGTCCAGTCTGAATACTTTGTTTTCGCTCAGCTGGACGCTTTTGAGAACGTTTCTGATATCAACAAAAATCATGACACGGTCCGTTTTGTTTTTCGTGATCAGTGAAATGGAATCACCGGCGCGTATATTGTAAGAATAGAATATCTAATATACGGACGAAGAGGGGCGCATGTCTCGAAAATCCGTTATGTTTTGCAGAATAATGGCGTGGAGGGCGAGATTCGAACTCGCGAGTCCTTTTGGGACAATAGATTAGCAGTCTATCGCCTTGCCAGGCTGGGCCACCTCCACAGCATCAAGCCGTATGAACTCGGATTATTAAAGATTTGGACTTAACAGAGGGGGAAAACCGTCGGGAAAAGGTATTTCCGCCGTTCTGCGGCGTTATTCCGCAAATCCGAAAACATCGGTGCCGTACTGTATTTTCGGATTCGAAGTATACGCGCTGTTCTAATGCGACACGTGCGTAAAAATCGGGGCAACTATCTGCCGGCAGGAGGCCGTAAAATACGGAATGCGGAAAAATCATGATTGTTATTTTATACTCCTAATATGATGTTATATTTCCCGCGTGTATCGGACGGGTATCGGCGGAATCATAATCGTTATATACCCGACCGTTATACAAGGAGATGCGCGACTTGGCGACCACATGTTCTGTGGTCTCTGATGCCGCGATGATGGAGAGTCAAGATCTCCGCTTCGGCGTGTTCTCTTGAACTCTGACGTTCGATGCTACGAATGTTCTGTTAGACGGAGCATTCTAACGAGTGAGCCGTTTGACAGGACAGCGGTGAAACATGGTAAACTGCCAGTTTCTATTTCATCCATCCAAGACGATACAAAAAGTCATAGGATTTGACTCCGGTTGATCCTGCCGGCGGCCACCGCTATAGGAATTCGATTAAGACATGCGAGTCGAGAGTCGTTATGGACTCGGCGGACTGCTCAGTAACACGTGGATAACGTGCCCTTAAGAGGAGGATAATCTCGGGAAATTGAGGATAATACTCCATAGATCACGGGATCTGGAATGACCTGTGGTTCAAAGTTCCGGCGCTTAAGGATCGGTCTGCGGCCTATCAGGTAGTAGTGGGTTTAACATACCTACTAGCCTACGACGGGTATGGGCCTTGAGAGAGGGAGCCCAGAGTTGGATTCTGAGACACGAATCCAGGCCCTACGGGGCGCAGCAGTCGCGAAAACTTCACAATGGGGGCAACCCCGATGAGGGAATTCCTAGTGCTAGCACAATTGTGTTAGCTTTTCTTCAGCATAGAACACTGAAGGAATAAGGGCTGGGTAAGACGGGTGCCAGCCGCCGCGGTAATACCTGCAGCCCAAGTGGTGGTCGATTTTATTGAGTCTAAAACGTTCGTAGCCGGTTCGGTAAATCTTTGGGTAAATCGGGGGGCTTAACTTTCCGACTTCCGAGGAGACTGCCGAACTTGGGACCGGGAGAGGCAAGAGGTACTTCTGGGGTAGGGGTAAAATCCTGTAATCCTAGAAGGACCACCGGTGGCGAAGGCGTCTTGCTAGAACGGATCCGACGGTGAGGGACGAAGCCCTAGGTCGCAAACGGGATTAGATACCCCGGTAGTCTAGGGTGTAAACGCTGCAGACTTGGTGTTGGAGGCCCTTCGGGGGCATTCAGTGCCGGAGAGAAGTTGTTAAGTCTGCTACTTGGGGAGTACGTCCGCAAGGATGAAACTTAAAGGAATTGGCGGGGGAGCACCGCAACGGGAGGAGCGTGCGGTTTAATTGGATTAAACACCGGAAAACTCACCAGGGAAGACTGTTACATGAAGGCCGGGCTAAAGACTCTGCCAGATTTTCAGAGAGGTGGTGCATGGCCGTCGTCAGTTCGTACCGTAAGGCGTTCTCTTAAGTGAGATAACGAACGAGACCCTCACCAATAGTTGCTACTTATTCCTCCGGGGGTAAGGCACATTATTGGGACCGCTGGCGCTAAGTCAGATGAAGGCGAGGTCAACGGTAGGTCAGTATGCCCCGAATTTCCTGGGCTACACGCGCGCTACAAAGGGCGGGACAATGAGTTCTCACACCGAAAGGTGCAAGTAATCTCGAAACCCGTCCGTAGTTCGGATTGAGGGTTGTAACTCACCCTCATGAAGCTGGATTCCGTAGTAATCGCGAATCAACAACTCGCGGTGAATATGCCCCTGCTCCTTGCACACACCGCCCGTCAAACCATCCGAGTTGGGTTTCAGTGAGGTTACCTTTGATTGGGGTATTCGAACTGAGATTTAGCAAGGAAGGTTAAGTCGTAACAAGGTATCTGTAGGGGAACCTGCAGATGGATCACCTCCTAAGCAGGGCGGGGTACAACCCCGCCCTCAACCAACAAACAAAGTGTGTATATACCGAAATAAGCAAGGAAGTCTATTGATTTCCCGGCGATTCCTTGGCAGTTTGCCATGCACTAAACGTAGCATCGAACGTCAATCCTTCATTTTTATCATTCATACGTATCTGTTTACGGCATCCCGTATCGATTTTTCCGACGGATGTTGATTTCTTTTCGGGGTTTTTTAGAAATTTACGTGCCGTTTACGGGTTGAAAAGGTAGTCCTGCCCGGATTCGAACCGGAGTCTCCGGCTCCAAAGGCCGGAATGATTGACCGCTACACTACAGGACTTTCGGGCGCTTATCCCGTTCTTTATATAACGATTTTACCGATAAGATGGGTAGGTTTGCATCCGGTTATTTCCGCCTCGGCAAAGGTGCCCAGAGGCAGACCCTCCGCTATTCCCACGGGACGGTAGCTGTCCGTTCTGGCTATGACGGATCCGTCCTTTCCTTTTTCCGTCACAAGAATTCTGAAGGTTTTTCCCACGGTCTTTCTGTTGTTTTCCAGACAGATTTTGTTTTTGATTTCGGTGAGTTCGGCCGAACGCTCTTTCGCAATCCTTCCGTTGACCTGTTCCATCTCCGCGGCCTTCGTCCCCGGACGGGGGGAAAATCTCGTTATGTTGACCGTATCGGCTCTGAGTTTTTTCAGAATCTCTGCACTCATGCGGTGGTCTTCCTCCGTTTCTCCGGGAAATCCCGTAATCATGTCGGTGGATATGCTCATATCGGGATAGACGGAACGGATTTTTTTCACCAGTTCGATGTATTCCCCTGCGGTGTAACCCCTCCCCATAGCTTTCAGTATGTCGTCGCTGCCGCTCTGCAGCGGTATGTGAAGAAATCTGTACACTCTCGGATCTTCGAAAACTTCCAGAAGTCCGTCGAGAACCGGAGGGATTCTGCAGGGATTCATCATTCCGATGCGCACTCTGTAGTCTCCGTCTTTTTCCAGCATGCGTTTCAGAAGAACGGAAAGATCCGTTCCCGAATCCGCTCCGTAGCAGACGGTATCCTGGGACGTTATCAGAATTTCCTTTGCTCCGCCGTCGATTTTTTTCCGGAATTCTTTAATCAGTTCCTCTTCGGGATAGCTTTTCAGTTTTCCCCTGGCGAAGCGCGTTATGCAGTATGTGCACGCTCCCAGACACCCCTGGGCGACGGGGAGTATCGCGGACACGGATGTTTTTCTGTGCTCCGAAGGAGCGCTCTGTCCGTATCTGTTCCCCACTTTTTCGGAAAAATCGGAATAATTTTTGGGAGTAATCACCAGGGAACCGGGAAGTCTTACCGCGATTCTTCCGGGCTGTACTTCCGCCATGCATCCCGTTACGATAACCTCTTTCCCGAGATTTCTCAGTTCGGTCATCCTTTTGACCATTTTTTTCTCGGTGGCCTCCACTACCGTGCAGGTGTTCAGAATGACTATGTCGGCTTCTTCAGCCGATTCCGCTTCGGAATATCCCATCCCGGACATCCGCTCCGACAGCTGCTCTCCTTCACCGAAGTTCATGGTGCAGCCGTACGATTCCACGTAATGCTTCATCAGCGGGTCGGAGCCTCGTCGGTAACCTGTCCAAATGCAGTTTTTGCCGAGATGTTCGTAATCTTGGCGCGGACGCGGGAGCCTTTGGCGGTTCCGGGAACTATGATGACAAAATCTCCGAATTTGCCTATTCCGTCTCCTTTCTTTCCCACGTCGTTGATGCTGAGTTCCAGAACGTCTCCCACCTTCAGAACGTCCGCGTCCGCTTTCACGGTTTTGCGGACGGATATGGGACGCCGTGCGCCGCAGGCTTCGCACTCCAGCATCACTATGCGGTCCTCTTTGGTGAGTTTCGTGTCGGGACGTCCGCATTCGGTGCACAATACGTAAGTGTCCACGTACTGCTGCAGTCTGTCCGATATGTTCTGAGCGGGAATTTTAGCTTTGAACACCGCTCTTCTGTTGTCTACGTCGCCGGGGGTTCCCAGTTCCCTGAGCAGGAAATGCAGAAGGTGCTGGGGATCTCTCCGTACTTTGTCGGCGATGTCCATGAAGTTTCTGAGAATGGTGATTTTTCCTTCCTGAATCACGTCGAGTTCGGGAAGCGCGAATCTTTCGTGATTCTCTATGGTTTCGGGAAGGTTCATTTTGGCTCTTTCGAGCAGTGCCAAGTAATCGCTGTCGTCTTCCATAACTTATCCCTGACTCCGTTTAAGCGGACCAGCTTTTAAAACTTGTGCATGATACGCTGTATTATACATGCTTCGCGGGGAATCCCAAACGTCTCTCCGCGGTGCTTTTTCACCCATCGGAGCAAGTGTCAGGTGTAAAAGGTCTTAAATAGAGGGTTATGCTAGCCATGCTCCGCTATAGACCTTCAATATAGGTCTTTAAATATAGCGCGTGTATCGCGTTAACACTCATCGAGGTGAAAAATTGGGAAGAGGTCTTAACACCGCAAGAAAAATGGAGGATGACAGGCAGAAATTCCGCTGGCTGGACAGAGGCTATAAGAAAAGAGTGCTCAAACTGAGGGAGAAATCCGACCCGTTGGAAGGATCCTCTCAGGCCAGAGGCATAGTGCTTGAGAAAGTGGGAATCGAAGCCAAGCAGCCCAACTCCGCCATACGCAAGTGCGTAAAGGTTCAGCTTATCAAAAACGGCCGTCAGGTTACCGCGTTTGCGGTAGGAGACGGAGCCATCAACTTCATAGACGAGCACGACGAGGTTCTCATCGAAGGTATCGGCGGAAGAATGGGCCGTTCCTACGGGGACATTCCCGGAGTGCGTTTCAAAGTAGTCAAGGTCAACAACGTTTCTCTTGACGAAATGGTCAGAGGAAGGACCGAGAAACCCGTAAGGTGATTCAGATGGCCGAAGAAGCAGTTTCAGGAAATACAGCGGCGGCCCCCAAGGCACTGATGTTCGGTAAGTACGATTCGACGGAAGTTGTCGTTGAAGACAGCGGCCTCGCCAAGTACATAGACCTCACCCCCACCAACATCCCCCATTCCGGAGGAAAGCACGCCAACAGATGGTTCGGAAAATCCAAACTGAGCATCGTCGAGAGGCTCATTAACGATATCATGAGAACCGAAAAATACACCGGCAAGAAGATGAAAGCTTACAAGACCGTTTCCCAGGCTTTCGACATAGTTGCCGAGAAGACCAAACAGAACCCTCTGCAGGTTCTTGTGACCGGGCTGCAGAACGCCGCCCCCAGGGAAGAGATAACCAGGCTTCAGTTCGGAGGAATTTCCGTTCCCAAAGCCGTGGACATCTCCCCCCAGAGAAGACTCGACATCGCCCTGCGCAACATGAGTGCCGGCGTTGTACAGGCGTCTTCCAAGAGCAAAAAATCCATCTCCGAATGTCTTGCCGACGAGATGCTTCTCGCCTCCAGAGGCGACATGCAGTCTTTCGCCGTATCCAAAAAGGAAGAGATAGAGAGAGTGGCGCAGGCCGCCAGGTGATTCCGTACGGGTGAAATGATATGGCAAGAAAAGAAGAAAACGCGCGAAAGGCAACCAAACTGATGAGATCTCCCGAGTTCATCAGAAACATAGGAACCGCAGCGCATATCGATCACGGAAAGACCACATTCTCTGACAACCTGATTGCGGGTGCCGGAATGATGTCCGCCGAACTCGCAGGAGAACAACGCGTTCTCGATTTCGACGACCAGGAAGCGGCGAGAGGAATAACCATCAACGCCGCCAGCGCATCCATGGTCCACCACTGGGAAGGAAAAGACTATCTCATCAACCTGATAGACACCCCCGGACACGTGGACTTCGGAGGAGACGTCACCAGGGCTATGAGGGCTCTCGACGGTGTGTTCATTCTCTGCTGCGCCGTGGAAGGAATCATGCCTCAGACCGAAACGGTCATCAAACAGGCTCTCAAAGAACGCGTCAGACCCATGCTGTTCATCAACAAAGTGGACAGAATGATCGTCGAACAGCAGGTTACCAAGGAAATGATGATCGAGAAGTTCTCGAGAATCATCGCCGAATTCAACCAGAAGATCTACGCGAACCTCCCCGCCCCCCTCAACAAAGAGTGGCAGGTGAGCATTCAGGACGGCACCGTGGGATTCGGTTCCGCCTACAACAACTGGGCAATAACCTCCACGGCCATGAAGAAGTACAACTTCTCCTTCAGCGATATTTTCGAATACTGCAAGAAGGAAGGCGGCCAGGCTGAGCTTGCCAAGAAAATACCCCTTCACGAAGTTGCTCTGGGAATGGCCATAAGGCACGTCCCCAACCCCGTTGAAGCGCAGAAACTCCGTATCCCCGTCATCTGGAAAGGAGACCTCAGTTCCACTGCCGGAAAGGCGATGGTTGCCTGCGACCCCAACGGACCCACTTCCCTGATGGTCACCAAAATCATCATGGATCCACACGCCGGCGAAGTTGCCTTCGGAAGACTGTTCTCCGGTTCCGTGAAAAAGGGAGATTCCCTGTACATATCCGGAATTTCCAACCCCCAGAGGGTTCAGACCGTCTCGCTTATGGTGGGAGGGGACAGAATCGCCATCGACGAGTGCGACGCCGGAAACATCGTTGCAATTACCGGTCTGAAAGACGCGATAGCCGGTTCCACCCTTACTTCCGACAAAGACACGGAACCCTTCGAGAAGATGACCCACTATTCCGAGCCCGTGGTCACCAAAGCCATCGAGGCGAAGAACATGAAGGACCTTCCGAAGCTGGTGGAAGTACTCAGATCCATAGCGAAGGCGGACCCGTCTCTTAACATCGAAATCAACAACGACACCGGCGAACACCTGATATCCGGTATGGGAGAGCTTCACCTGGAGATTACCGAATACCGCATTATCAACGAACAGAAAGTGGATATCGTATCCTCTCCGCCTATCGTCGTTTACAGAGAGAGCGTCAAAGGACCCAACAACAGCGAGTTCGAAGGGAAATCCCCCAACAAGCACAACAAGTTCTACTTCATCGTAAAGCCTCTCGACGAGAGCATCATGGCGGCAATACGTGCCGGCGACATCGATGTGGAATCTAAAATAAAGGATCCGAAAGCTCTTGCGCACCAGCTCGAAGAGCTCGGAATGTCCAAAGACGAAGCCAAAGGCGTCGTCTGCTTCAAGAACACCAACGTCCTGCTCGACTGCACCAAAGGTATCCAGTACCTCCACGAAACCATGGAACTGGTGAAACAGGCCTTCGAAGAAGCCATGGTAAGAGGACCCCTCGCCAACGAGAAAGTCTCCGGCGTCAAGGTCATGCTCATGGACGCAAAACTTCACGAAGACACGATCCACAGAGGTCCCGCCCAGGTCATCCCGGCGGTAAGGGACGGTATTTACGGTGCTATGTGTCAGGCCGGAAGAATCCTTCTTGAACCCATGCAGAAACTGTTCATCAGCGTTCCCCCGGATTACATGGGAGGCGCGGTCAACATGGTGACCCAGCGTCGCGGAACGATTCTCGAGATGGGGCAGGAAGGAGCCGATTCCACCGTAACCGCAACGGTCCCCGTTTCGGACATGTTCGGATTCGCATCGGATATCCGCAGCGCAACACAGGGACGTGCCCTTTGGTCCACCGAGAACTCCGGATTCCAGCAGGTTCCCGCGGAACTCCAGAAAAAGGTGGTTTCGGAGATCAGAACCAGGAAAGGACTCAATCCCGAGCCCTATGACGAACGCTATTACGCGGGAGTGTAAACATTAAATAATAAACATCTTATGCTAACACAATCCAAGAGAATATAAATCAAAGGAGAGAAAGAAATGGCTGACAAAGAGCACATGAATCTGGTCATCATCGGTCACGTCGACCACGGAAAGTCCACCCTTACCGGAAGGATTCTTCTCGAAGCCGGCGCAATCGAGCCCCACATAGTCGAGAAATACAAGAAAGAAGCCGAGGAGAAAGGGAAAGGTACCTTCTACTTCGCCTGGGTCATGGACGGACTCAAGGAAGAGAGGGAGAGGGGAGTCACCATCGACCTGGCACACAAGAAGTTCTACACCGACAAGTACTTCTACACTGTCATTGACGCACCCGGTCACCGTGACTTCGTCAAGAACATGATCACCGGTACCTCTCAGGCGGACTGCGCAATCATCACCTGTTCTGCAATCGAAGGACCTCAGGCCCAGACCAAAGAGCACGTGTTCCTCGCGACCACCCTGGGTATCAAACAGATTGTCGTCGCAATCAACAAAATGGACGCAGTCAACTACGACCAGAAAAAATTCGAAGACGCCAAGAATGCCATGCTCAAACTCATGGCGACCGTAGGAGCCAAACCCATGGAGGTCATACCCGTTTCCGCTTACATGGGAGACAACATAAAGACCAAGTCCGACAAGACCCCCTGGTACACCGGAGCTACTCTCTTCCAGGCTCTCGACAACTTCAAAGTTCCCGAGAAGCACACCGAGAAGCCCCTCAGGCTGCCCATACAGGACGTCTACACCATCACCGGTATCGGAACCGTTCCCGTAGGACGTGTTGAAACCGGAGTACTCAAGCCCAACATGAAAGTCATGTTCGAGCCCTCCCACGTAGTCGGAGAAGTGAAATCCATCGAGGCTCACCACGAGACTCTCCCCAGCGCGGTTCCCGGAGACAACGTCGGATTCAACGTCCGCGGAGTTTCCAAGAACGATGTGAAGAGAGGAGACGTAGCCGGACCCGTTGACAACCCGCCCTCCGTTGCGAAATCTTTCGTGGCGCAGATCGTTGTTCTCAACCACCCCTCCGTGATTACCGTCGGATACACCCCCGTGTTCCACTGCCACACTTCGCAGACCGCATGCAGAATCACCGAGCTCATCAAAACCATCGACCCCAAATCCGGTGCCGTAAAGAAGGAGCACCCCGACTTCATTAAGACCGGGGACATTGCCTTCGTAAGATGCGAGCCCACCAAACCGATGGTCATCGAAACTGCGAAAGAGTACCCCCCTCTCGGAAGGTTCGCCATCCGCGATATGGGACAGACTGTCGCTGCCGGTGCCTGCGTAGAAGTCGAGAAATCCAACTGAGGGCTTTGAATGGCACAGCGCGCAAGAATATCTCTCAGCGGTTGCGACCCGGTAAAGGTCGGCAACGTATGCAGTCAGATTAAGACCATTTCCCAGAGGACCGGCGTGGATATCCGCGGCCCCGTCCCCCTTCCCACCAAGAAGCTCAGGGTTCCCTGCAGAAAGAGCCCCGACGGAGAGGGAAGCGAAACCTGGGATCACTGGGAGATGCGCATCCACAAGAGACTCATCGACCTGGATGCGGACGAGCGCGCGCTCAGGCAGCTCATGAGAATAGATGTTCCCGACGGCGTGAACATCGAAATCGTTCTGCGCAGCGTCTGAAACACTTTTAATATCACGGCGGGGATTTCCCCGCCTCCCCTTTTCTTTAATCAGTTATTTATTGCAGTTACCGATAGCCCTATGCAGGGTAACGCAGATGAGAAGCGACGCAGTCAAAAAAGGCATCGACAAAGCGCCCGCCAGAAGTCTTCTGAGGGCGGACGGTCTTAAAGACGAAGATTTTGAAAAACCCTTCATAGGGATCGCAAATTCCTGGAACGAAGTCGTTCCCGGACATATACACCTCAACGAACTCGTGGAGGAAGTGAAAAAAGGAATCATCGAAGCCGGAGGATATCCGTTCGTTTTCGGAGTTCCCGCCGTCTGCGACGGAATAGCCATGGGACACAACGGAATGAGATATTCCCTGATATCCAGAGAAGTGATTTCCGACTGCTGCGAGGTTATGGTCGAAGGACATGCTTTCGACGGATGGGTGGGAGTGACCAACTGCGACAAAGTGACTCCCGGGATGCTGATGGCCGCGGGAAGGATGAACATTCCAGCAATCATGCTGACGGGCGGTGCCATGGAAGCGGGAAAAGAAGGGGACAGCAATCTGGACCTTCAGTCCGTGTTCGAAGCCCTCGGCGAATATTCCGCGGGAAAAGCGGACGAAGCTTACGTCAAAAACATAGAATGCAGGGCATGCCCCGGAAGGGGAAGCTGCTCCGGACTTTTCACGGCAAACACCATGGCGTGTCTGACGGAGACGCTGGGACTCAGTCTCGAAGGATGCGCGACCACAATCGCCACCGATAAAAAGAAACTGAAAATCGCCCGCGAAACCGGTAGAAAAGCGGTGGAACTGGCAATCAATAACATAAGACCCAGAGACATAGCTTCGGACGCTTCCTTCAGAAACGCCGTAAGAACGGATATGGCAATCGGTGGTTCCACAAACACCGCTCTTCACATTCCCGCCATTTCCAAGGATTTCGGATGTTCCGTCGATTTAAACGACTTCGACAGAATATCCAGGGAGGTCCCCCACATAACCAGTCTAAGGCCTGCGGGACCCTACAGCATCGCGGATCTGGACGCGGCGGGAGGAATCCCGGCGGTTCTCCACAGACTTTACAATGTTCTGGAAGACGCCCCCACGGTGAACGGCAGAAACATCAAAGAGATAGCCGCTTCCGCGAAAGTCGTCGATCCCGAAATCATAAGGCCTATGGACAGGCCATTCCACGAACAGGGAGGCATAGCCGTTCTGAAAGGGAACCTGGCACCTTTGGGTTCCGTCGTGAAACAGGCCGCGGTAAGTCCCGAAATGATGAAGTTTTCCGGACGTGCCAGAGTGTTCGACGGCGAGAAAAGCGCCACCGAAGCGATCGTGAACGGATCCGTAAAACCCGGCGACGTCGTGGTGATAAGATACGAAGGTCCCAAGGGAGCTCCGGGTATGCCCGAAATGCTCTCCCCCACCAGTCTCATAATAGGACGCGGACTGGGAGATTCCGTCGCCCTCATAACGGACGGAAGGTTCTCCGGCGCCTCCAGAGGCGGAGCCATCGGCCATGTTTCCCCCGAAGCTTACGAAGGAGGGCCCATAGCGGCGGTGAAAGACGGAGACATAATCGACATCGACATTCCTTCAAGGACTCTTAACGTAAGACTGTCGGACGCCGAAATAAAGAAAAGGCTGTCCGAAGCCAAAAGAGTCGAACGTCCGGTCAACGGCGTGCAGAAGAAGTACAGGAAACTGGTGTCCAACGGAGCCAACGGCGCGTATATGGAATGATGTTCCATGGTCGTAAGGGACGAATTCAAAGTCGACGAACACGGGTTCACCCGTGACGGATACGAGGTTCTTCCGAAACGTTCGATCGGCAGTATGTACGTCGGAAAAATCATTACGTTCGTCATCTTAGCGGCGGTGTTCTACGGTGTTTACTATTTCGGCGACTTGCCCAAAATAGCAGAAATCCTTATGCTGGCACTTTTTGCGGTAATAACGGCATATCTTTTTCTGAGCCCCCCGGTTTACTACGCTCGCTACAGGTATAAAATCGACAAAGACCGCATAGACATCCGTCACGGGGTCATCTTCATAACCCACGACATAGTGCCCATAGAAAGAATACACCAGCTGGCGGTTTCCCGCGGTCCTGTAAACAATATGTTCCGTCTTGCGGATGTTGCCGTAACAACCGCAGGAGGGACAGTAACCCTGAAGTTCCTGGAAATAGAAACCGCCGAAGATATTGCGGACAAACTCAACGAATACATCGAGGAACTGCTGAGAAAGAGGGAATGAAGTGCAGGACGGACAGAACGGAATGCCGGATTTCGCGGAAAACCCTCAGTCAGTGTCGGAAGCCGTACCTCCGGTCGAAAAGATTCGCTGCCATCCCGTGATGGTTGTCGAATTTGCTCTGCAGGGTCTTATTTTCGGCATCATCGTGGCATATGTCGCGGGCGCATTTCTCGCGGATTATCCGGAGATACCCGGAATTTATGTTTCCGACGCTCTGCTGGTTCTGTTTCTGGCATCCTTCATTTGGATAGGTTACTGGCGTTGGAAAAAAACCACGGTCACTTTCACGGAAAACGAAATGACCGTCGTCCGTGACACGGTTTTCAAACTCAACAAAAGAATTCCTTATTCGAAAATTGCGTCCGTGAACGCAAACAGGGGAATTCTTAACCGTATTACAGGAACGACGAAGCTTCTGTTCAACGTCAACAGTGCCGTGAATGCGGCTCTTCCGGAAGTTTCTCTGATATTCGGCAAGGAAACGGCGGACAGAATAAGATCCGATCTTTCCGGAAAGATGTACGATAACAACATGGTTCCGGAAAACGAAAAATCCATTCCGTCCATCGTCGACGTGACAGCCAAAGACATCGTGTTTCACAGTTTCCTGTCGCAGCCCACCGCCGTTTCGATATACGGTCTCATTTTCTTCGTCATAGGGCTGCTACAGATAATATTCCAGGGTGCAACGGCCGGATTCACGGCAACGGTCATGCTGTTCGTTCCCGGTTACGTTTTCCCCGTAATAACTACGATTTTTTACTACTACGGATACAAAATATACCGTATCGGTGATACGATTTACATCAGTCACGGGCTGATAAGGGAGTACAAAACCTCTTTCAAAATCAACAAAATAAACGCCGTGGTGGTATTTTCTCCGCTGTTTCCCAGAATGATAAAAATGAAGATGATCCGCGCGGAGGTTCTGGGTCTCGGTTCATCCGAGGAAAAGGGGCAGACCCCTCTTCTGTGTCCGCTCAAAGACAGCCTAACGGTGGAAAAGATTCTGAACGCGCTGGTCCCCGAACTCAACGAGAAATTCGAAACGGATCTGCAGCCTCCCGAAGCGGCGAAGCCGATTCTCACAAATGCTCTGCTGTGGTCGATTGTAACCGCTGCGGTGATTTTCATTGTTTTTGCGGCCGTATCCAGAAGCTACGACGTCGGCGTTTACGGAATACTGTTCCCGATTGCCGCCGCTCTGGCTGTCATTGCGTATTTTGCTTACGGCATACGTTCCACAAAGGTTCTGAAATACGGTCTGGGAACCGACGTTTTTACGATGGTTACCGGAGTAATAGACCGCGCCGAGATGACTATGTATTACGATAAAGTACAGATAGCCAGCGTGAAGAACGGCCCCGTCTCCAGAATATGGAATGTTTCCAGATGCGAAGTGAGTCTTCTTTCCGCCTCGGGAGAAAAGAAAACCAAATCCGGTTATTTCAGAACCGAAGATTTAGAGAAAATTCCGGATATTGTGGTGGACCGCATCGTGGAGGGACGCTACGATTACAGAAAATATCTGTGATTACTGAACTTTTTTTGCCCACTCTATGAGGAAACGGGCAAGAGATTCGGATTTATCGGGATCTATTCCGAAATCAAGTGCCAGCCTCCGGTATCTTTCTTTTACCAGGGTTTCCGTTTCGGGGTCTTCCACTTCCAGATCGTTGAAGAATTTGTAACGTCCGATTTCTTCGGCGGTACGGAGTCTTTCCGCAACCAGATACAGAATTTCGTAATCGATGTCGGCTATGAGTTTTCTCAGTTTTTCTATGTCGGTCATAATCCCCTCGCAATCTGATCCGCTATTACCAGAGCCGTAACCGATTCGACCGCAACGGCCGCTCTCGGCACTATGCACGGGTCGTGCCTTCCTCTGACTCTTATTTTCACTTCCTCCATGGTCCTCATGTCGACGGTTTTCTGCAGCCGGTCTATGGACGGCGTGGGTTTGAAAACCGCACGGAAAACCAGGGGGGCGCCGTCGCTCATTCCTCCGACAATTCCGCCCATGTTGTTGGAAGAAGTTTTGATTCCGTTGTCAAAGTAATATTGATCGTTGCTTTCGGAGCCTCTCATTCCGGCCATTCCGAATCCCTTTCCGAATTCGATTCCTTTGCAGCCCGGAACGCTGAGAACGGCATGTGCCAGTTCCGAATCCAGAGCTTCGAACCAAAGCCCGCCGAAACCTACGGGAAGTCCGACCGTTATGCATTCCACGACTCCGCCCACGCTGTCTTCGGAACCGGCGGTGTCTTCGATGGCCCCTCTCATTTTTACGTCCAGTTCTTCCGTGCAGGAGCGGGTTACGTATTTTTCCGACTCCAAAGCCTCTTCGTAACTTCTTTCTTCAACGTCGGTAACGTCTCCGATGGATTTGGAAAAGGAAGCCGTCGAGATTCCGTGTTCGGAAACGAACTGTCTGGCTATGCTGCCTCCGGCGACTATCGCCGCAGTCATCCTTCCCGAAAATATACCTCCGCCAAGATAGTCCGAGCCTTTTACGTACGCGGGAAGGTCCGCGTGTCCGGGGCGGGGCGTGAATTCGTAGGCGGAATAATCCGAACCTCTTGCGTCGGTGTTTGCGATTTTTATCATAAGAGGCATGCCGTCCGTCTTTCCGTTCCTTATTCCGGAAACGAACTCGGGCATGTCGGGTTCGAGACGGCCGGTACCGATTCCTTCTGACGGTCTTCGCAGATCCATGTATTTGGAAACGGATCCGAAATCGATTTCCATTCCGGCGGGAAGTCCTTCCAAAATACACCCGACCGAATTGCCGTGACTGCTGCCGAAGAGCGAAAATACTATTTTTTTACCCAGACGGAACACGGATACGGATATCGTTACGGGGCTTTTTCACTTTCGCATAATTTTCTGGTTTTTGTTACGATAACATCCTTCGATTCGGTTTCTTTCATGAAACTTTCCGCCGTATCCTTTTCCAGAATCACTGCGGTTGCGGGACCGAAACCGGAGATTCCGGCGGCAAGCGCTCCGTGACGCAGGGCGTTTTCCGCAAAACGGTTATCGAGTCCCAACGTTTCCGCCACGAATCTTCCGTTGAGAGTCAGTGCTTCAAACGGATCGGTTTCCGCAAGAGCCAGAGCCTTAGCCTGTCCGGCCGCGGCGGCTCTAAGTAGTTCGGGGTTTCTTTCCGCCGTGCGGGGCGGGACGCGAATAACGACGTCGTATTCCGGAAAATCTCTCAGGAAAATAATCTCGTTGCTTCCGTTGTCGGTCATGACGTACCCTCCGAAATGGCATCCGCAGGCGTCGTCGAAGGCTCCGGTAACGGAAACTCCCGCACGTCTGGCACACTCTGTTCCGGATTTCAGAAAGGTTATCGGATCCGTACGGAAATTCAGCTCGTCCAGAACGGAAAGAATAACCGCGTTGCACACGGAACTGGAGCTTTTGAGCCCCGCCGAAGGAGGTATTTCTGAAGTTACGGAAAGGGTCCAGTTTTCCGGTTCCTTTTCCCCTGCGATACGGTATGCGGCACTCACGCATATTTCGAGAAGTTCGAAAAATCCCGGATTTGTTTTTTCCGTTCCCGCCGTTCTCCCGTTTCCTTTTCTTTCGAAAAGTGCCTCGGTTTTAAGATCGATACCGATTGTCGCTCCGATTCCGGTGGGAACCGCGTTAAGTACGCTGACGGCACCGAAAGAGACGCCGTATCCCATCAGAGGAGTCTCCCGGCTTCCTCCGCGTCGGAGCCGTTTTTGACTATGTCGGCGATGGCAGCCGTTATTTTTTCGGGGTTTCTGTGCTGGAATATGTTTCTTCCTATGGACACTCCGGAAGCTCCCGCGGACATGGCACCATATACCATGTCCAGAATATCCCGGTCGGACTCCATTACCGGCCCTCCGGCAACAACCACCGGCACGAGGGAAGCTTCGACAACCGTGCGGAAGGAATCCGGATCTCCCGTGTAATCGCATTTGACGACGTCTGCTCCCAGTTCCGAAACCACGCGGACCGCATGGGCCGCATCTTCCGTTTCGGACGGAGCGTTTCCGCGGACGTACGCCATGCACACGAGGGGCACCCCCCATTCGGAACACTCCTGGGAGACCATACCCAGATCGTGAAGCATTTCGGGTTCGCTTTTCGAACCCAGGTTTATGTGCAGCGAAACGGCATCGGCACCGGTTTTTATCGCTTCCCGTACGGAAGAAACCAGAACTTTGCAGTCTTCCGTATTGCCGAATTCGGTGGAAGCAGACAGGTGAAGTATAAGACCCAGATCTCTTTCGTGTCCGGGGTAGGCGGAAGCGACCGTGCCTTTATGCATAAGAATGGCGGTGGCTCCTCCTTCGGCGACGGAACCCACGGTTTTCATTAAATCGTTAAGTCCCTTTACGGGACCGACGGTGACGCCGTGATCCAGGGGGACGATGATGTACTTACCCGTATCCCTGTCTCTTATTCTGCCGAGTCTGATGTCCTTTCCCAACATAGGTAATTCCGAGCCGAAATAACTTAGAGCGAAACCTATATAATACTTCTTCAAATTGACTTGGACGTGGGCTGGTAGATCAGCTGGCAGATCGCTTGCTTTGCAAGCAAGAAGTCGCGAGTTCAAATCTCGCCCAGTCCACCAATTTCAAATCCGATTTCGGCGGCACGTTGCCGTTAAATCCCCGTAAAGTTCCGGTTTTCTTTCGGATATGTAATAATTGTTTCCCATGATCCCGCCTTTGCGGGCCTTTGCGAGTTTTTCTCCGTCCAGTCCGGCGAGTACGATTTTTTCTTCGGATGAGTAGTCTTCGGCCAAAACTCTCCCTTTGAAGTCGAGTGCCAGCACTCCGCCTCCGGCAACACCCTCGGTTTCTCTGCGCAGCATGTTGCATGTAAGAACGTAAACGGTATCGTCCGAGGCACGGGTCGGAAGATATTTTCCCCAGATCTCCCTGCGGCTGTTTCCCCCGGGTCCCGACGCATAAGGTATCAGAACGATGTCGGCTCCTTTGACCGCGAGTATCCTGGTTATTTCGGGAAATCTGGATTCCCAGCAGAGGCATATTCCCGTTTTTCCGAACGAGGTATCGAACACTGGTATCGTGTTTCCGGCTTCGAAATAGTTTCTTTCGTTATGACCCAGATGTGTTTTTCTGTACTTTCCGACGATACTCCCGTTTTCCGCCAGAACGTGCGTTATGTATTTTTTCCCGCCGTCTTTTTCGACGAATCCCGCGGAGACGCATATGCCGTATTTTTTACTGATACCGCATATTCTTTTCACGGAAAGACCGTCCGCCGTTTCCGCGCATTCCGCAGCTTCGGGCAGAACGTAACCGGTTACGGAAAGTTCCGGAAAACATATCAGACGGGCTCTCCTGCGGGACGCTTCGGCGGAGAAGGATTCGATCGAATTCAGGTTAGCCTCCGTATCCGCAGGAACGGGCAGGAAATTCACCAGGGCCGCCGTAATGCTTTCCATGCACCGGAATGCGAAATCCGGCTTATCATGTTACCGCAGGTCAGTTGAAGTCGCCCACGACGGCCTTTATTCTTCTCACTCCGGCCGCGGAACTTTCTTCCTTCGTAATTTTGAACCCTTTGAGTTCTCCGGTGTGTTTAACGTGGGGTCCCCCGCAGATTTCGCAGGAAACGTCTCCTATGGAGTACACTTTCACGCGTTCGCCGTATTTATCCTGGAACACGCCTATGACGTTTCTTTCCTTGGCATCTTCGTAGGCGACTTCCTCGCATACGACGGGAAGGTCCATTCTGATGATTTCGTTGACGTATTCTTCGATTTCTTTGAGTTCTTCGGGAGTGACCTTGCGGTCCAGGTTGAAGTCGAATCTGAGTCTTTCGGCTGTGATGTTGCTTCCTTTCTGCTTTATGTCCGGAGATACGATTTTTCTGAGCGCCGCGTTGAGAAGATGGGTCGCCGTGTGAAGTTTGGTGGTCTCTTCGCTGTGGTCGGCGAGCCCTCCCTTGAATTGATGTTCGGACCCGGCTCTGGAAACGTCCTGATGTTCCTTGAAGCGTTTTTCGAAATCCTCCCTGTCGACCTTCAGGCCCTTTTCTTTGGCGAGTTCTTCAGTCAGTTCCACCGGGAAACCGAAGGTATCGTACAGTCTGAACACCTGTTCTCCGTCGAGTACCTGCCCTGCCGAACATCCGGAAACGGTTTCTTCGAATCTGCGGAGTCCTTTTCTCAGAGTCCTGACGAATTTTTCTTCTTCGGACTTCATTCCGTTTAATATGGCGTCCCGGTTCCTTTCAAGTTCGGGATATGCGGAAGAGTATCCGTCGATTATGACTTCGCAGATGCTTTCTATGCTGGCTTTTTCGTTTCCGATACGGGACATGTATCTGATTGCTCTGCGTATGAGTCTTCTGAGAATGTATCCCTGGCCCATTTTCGACGGAACCACTCCGTCTCCCATTATGAAAACGGCCGCTCTCACGTGATCGGCGATTATTCTGAACGAGCGGACGTCGTCTTCGTACGATCCGCCGGTGATTTTTTCGATTTCTTTGATTATATCTTCGAAAAGTTCGGTGTCGTAGACGGTTTCTTTTCCGTTGATTATTCTAAGAACCCTTTCGAGACCCATACCCGTATCGACGTTTTTCTGGGCCAGAGGGGTGAATTTTCCCTCCGCGTCCTTGAAATACTCCATGAAAACGTTGTTCCAGATTTCGGTGAATTTGCCGCATTTACAGGAAGGCCCGCAGTCGGGACCACATTTCGGCCTCCCGTCGTCGAAGAATATTTCGGTATCCGGGCCGCAGGGTCCGGTCTGTCCGGCGGGTCCCCACCAGTTGTCCTTCCTTCCGTAGAAGTAAATCTGTTCTTTGGGTATACCCAGGCTTTCCCAGATTTCGGCGGTTTCGGTGTCTCTGGGAATATCGCCTTCTCCTTCGAAGGCGGTTACCGAAATCTGGTCAACTCTCAGTTTGAGAACTTCGGTGAGGAATTCGAAACTGTATGTTATGGATTCTTTTTTGAAATAGTCGCCCAGAGACCAGTTTCCGAGCATCTCGAAGAACGTAAGGTGGCTGGCATCGCCCACTTCGTCTATGTCGCCGGTTCTGATGCATTTCTGATAGTTTACCAGTCTTTTTCCCTGAGGGTGTTTCTCACCCAGGAGGTAAGGTACCAGAGGGTGCATTCCCGCAGTGGTGAACAGTACGGTCGGATCGTTCTCCGGTACCAGCGATGCGGACCGGACAAATGCGTGTCCCCGTTCTTTGAAGAAATCGACGTATGCTTCTCTGAGCTCCTGTGCTTTCATATTTACACCGAATGAACGCGTGATGGGCTGGTCCCATAAAAACAATGGCTTTTTCAGGACAGCAGAATGGCTTCCGCCGCGTCCTTTGCGGCTTTTTCCGCCGGGCCCTCCGTCACTGTGACCGCCATGCCTCTGGAGGAAAGAACGCTCTTGGGCATATGTCCTATTTCGGAAACGGCGACGGCTCTGCAGTCTTTCAGCAGATCCGCCAGATGTCCGATTCTTCCTCTGTGCCCAGGTCCGGCCGTTTCGGTGTCCCTTTTCACTTCGACGTCTCTGACGAATCTTGCTTTCCTTCCGTCGGAGGCGAATATTCTGAACATCGGAGCGTTTCCGAATCCGCAGTCGGCGTTTTTCCCGTCGGAAGTGGCCACGGCTACGAATATTTCGTCGGGACGGAGAACGTCCGCGGGCATGGAAACGGGTTCGGAAGGTTCCGTAGGTCCGCATCCGGAACCGCAGGGTTTCGCGAATTCCGAGGAACGGTCTTCTCCCAGGAGGCCGACGGCGTCGGCGCGGCACTGTTTGCAGTGCCTCATCACTTTGGCGTATCCCGAGCACTTGTCCATGAGATCCTTCCTTTCTTTGGGAGTCGGTGCTTTTCTTTCCGCAAAAGGAGTTCCTTCGACGGGTATGAGAGGGAGTATGTTTACGGTGTACGCGCCCAATTTTTTGACTTCTCTTACGAGTTCGGGAATTTCACCGTCGTTGATCCCGGGAATCATAACCGTGTTGACTTTGACAACCATTCCCAGTCCTGCACAGATTCTGATTCCTTCTTTCTGATTCTCTATGAGACGTTCGGCGGCGGCCTTTCCGGTAAGTCTTTCTCCTTTCCACCTCACGCTTCCGTAAATCTGTCCCCCGGTCTCCGGATTCAGGGCGTTCATGGTTACGGTTATGAACCTGACGCCCAGACCGTAAAGTTCTTCCGCCCTTTCCGGAAGAGCCAATCCGTTGGTGGAAACGCAGGCGGTGAGTTCCGGATATCTCTCTTTCATCAGACGGAGGGTTTCGAAAGTTTCCTCGTTCGCAAGAGGATCGCCGGGTCCGGCTATTCCAAGAACTTTTAGATGGGGTATTTTTTCGAGAACGGTTCCGACTCTGTCCATTGCGGCCTCGGGGGAAAGCACCTCGCTGGTGACCCCGGGACGGGATTCGTTGGAGCAGTCGTACTTTCTGTTGCAGTAATTGCACTGTATGTTGCATTTCGGTGCCACGGGAAGATGCATTCTCGCAAACTTCGTGTGCGCCTCTTCGCTGTAGCAGGGATGGGTTTCCAATGCGGCTCTGAGTTTCTCTTCCGTGTTCACGTCCTCCATATCTTCATTTAATTATTATAAGATAGATATGGGCACTTATGGAAAGAGACGTCCGGTTCATGAAATCGATCATGAGCGACATGAATTCCAATCTCCCCGCGGAGAGGCGCACTCTCACGGATTATCTGGAAAACGGGAATCTCTTTTACCGGAACAGAGCGGGAGACACTTTCGGAATAAACCTTTCGGAACTGGAAGATCTCGCGTCTTTCTGCACCGAACAGGAGAAGTTCGTACTCAGGATTCCGTTAATCATAAGCACGGATGTGTCGGGTGACCGCGGCGCATGGAAAACCGAAGGCGTCGCGGAAACTTCGGTTCTTTCCAAAATAACGGGGAAAAAGGTTTACGGGAAGAATATCCTGCGTTTGTACCATCCGGATCTGGCGGAGCTGCGCCGCAGATTTCCCACGGCGACGGTTATAGCGTTCGTTCCGTAATTTCCGGCACGGAAAAACCGTTCCTTTCGGGAAAAAACGTCCGTCCCGGCATAAGACGGCGGTATCGGTCCTCGGCCGGGGCCCGTCTTTGCTAAACCTATAAATATGAGTGTAGATTAGAGGGAGATGCGCGATGCAGCCCGCACGGATATGTACCGTGATAGAAAGGGCGTCGACGAGGTATTATATACCTCCTCGGTAATCCGCAATCCCGCCAGATTCCGGCTTGGAATATGGCTAAATGTAAGATAACGTGCACCCCGGGAGAGGTCCTCCTTGGGGGAAGTGGCGGAAGGGCCCCGTAAATGGAGGATGAGATCGGATAAGCCCGATGACCGCCGATCATACGCAACCTGGACGTGTGCTAGATCATACGCCAGCGGCGATGCTACGCCGCATGGGGGATGGTTCGGCTAGAGCGCTGAAGAAGGTCGTGTCAAGCAGCGATATGCGTCGGGTAGGTGCAAGAAGCCTATGATCCGACGATTACCTAATGGGACTTCCTATTCTTCGGAATGATCAGTAATGATTGGGAACGCGGGGGATTGAAGCATCTTAGTACCCGCAGGAAAAGAAATCAACAGAGATGCCGTTAGTAAAGGCGATCGAAAGCGGCATAGGGCAAACCGAATCCCGTATGGAAACATACGGGAGATGTGGAGTTGTAGACTCTTTTACTCCTCTGTCCGGGATATCCGAAATCGGCTGGAAAGCCGTGCCATAGAGGGTGATAGCCCCTTAGGAGAAGGCCGGAATGGAGATTGAAGATGTTCTCGAGTAGTGTGCGTTGGATATCGCGCATGAATTTGGGAGGCATTCACTTCCAACCCTAAATACGTCTCTAGTCCGATAGTGTATTAGTAGCGTGAGCGAAAACTGAAAAGTACCCTTAACGGGAGGTTAAAAGACCTGAAACCATGCGGTCAAAGATTTATATAGCATCAAAGGGAAGAAACCAATCAATGGTGGACCAGTGTTATATTGTCCGTTTAGAAAAACGGGCCAGGGAGTTCTGGCCATTGGCGAGGTTAACTATTCAATTAGGAAGCCGGAGGGAAACCGATTGCCCGCAATTTTTAATGAGGGGCAAGGTGTGCTCGCCTGGAGTCAATGGTGCGGATACCCGAAGCCGGTCGATCTATGCCTGAGCAGGATGAAGCCTCTCGAAGGGGGGGTGGAGGTCCGAACCAGTACTGATGTGCAAATCGTTTGGATGACTTGGGTATAGGGGTGAAAGGCCAATCTAGACCGGGAATAGCTGGTTCCCCCTGAAACTAGTCGCAGCTAGACCTCGATCGAGGCAGAACATGAGGTAGAGCACTGATTGGGTACTTAGGGGAAGAAATTCCTCGGTATCTTGTCAAACTCCGAACTTGTGTTCGTCGTAGACGTCGGGTGCAAGGCCATCCGGGGTAAGCTTGATGGCCATAAGGGAAACAACCCAGACTACAGTTAAGGTCCCTAAATTTCGGTCAAGTGTAATACGAAATGGCGTCGGCAGTCTAAAACAACCGGGAGGTGGGCTTAGAAGCAGCCATCCTTTAAAGATAGCGTAACAGCTCACCGGTCTAGATTGTGGGCCCAGAAAATGGACGGGACTAAACCGAGTACCGATACTGTAGAATACAGCAATGTAATTTGGTAAGGGGGCGCGGTGCATGGGCAGAAGTAGGGCCGTGAGGTCCTATGGACCGTGTACCGACGAGGATCCTGGTGAGAGTAGCAGCAAAGTACGGTGAGAATCCGTACCGCCGCAGGGGCAAGGGTTCCTTGGCAATGTTCGTCAGCCAAGGGTTAGTCGATCCTAAGGTGGTTCTTAATCGAAACCATCGAATGGGAAACTGGTTAATATTCCAGTACTGGAGCAGTCTTTGCCCATACCCGAGGAGTAGGATATCTGGAGTACATTCGTCTGTGTATTCAAGCGTTTAAACCCATGAAGAACCGTCATGGTGAGAAGTGGGCGAATGCGTGACGAGGAGGACTTAAGTCTTCTTCCGGAAATTCCTAGTCCCCATGAAAATGGTATGGTTACAACTGTTTCATTCGTACCAAGAACCGACACAGGTGTCCCTAGGTGAGTAGCCTAAGGCGTGTTAGCATAATCTAGGCGAGGGAACTCGGCAAATTAGCCCTGTAACTTCGGGATAAAGGGTGCCAGTAGTGTGAGCTACTGGTCGCAGTGACAAGAGAACTCCGACTGTTTAATAAAAACATAGGTCCCTGCTAGTTCGAAAGGATGTGTATAGGGGCCGAAGCCTGCCCAGTGTCGGCATCTGAAAATCTGTTACAACGGATCGAAGGACCGATAAACGGCGGGGGTAACTATGACCCTCTTAAGGTAGCGTAATACCTTGTCGCTTAATTGGCGACTTGCATGAAGGCTCAACGAGAGTTCTACTGTCCCCGCCTAGACGCTAGTGAAATCAATCTGTCTGGTGCACAATCCAGACCCCTCCGTCTGAAAGCGAAGACCCCATGGAGTTTCACTGCAACCTGTTGTTGTTGTAAGAATTTGTATGTGTAGGGTAGGCGGGAGGCGTTACCCAGGAAGGTGCGCTAGCATCTCTCCGAGCCAACGATGAAACACCGCCCTTGCGGATTTTTACAACTCACCTCTCCGGAGGAACAGCTATAGGCAGGCAGTTCGGGTGGGGCGCCACGCCCTCAAAAAGATAACAAGGGCGCCCAAAGGTTAGCTCAGGTAGGTCAGAAATCTACCGAAGAATGTAAAGGTAAAAGCTAGCTTGACTCGGAACCAGATAATAGGGTTCGGAGATAGGAAACTATGGCTTAGCGAACCAATCAACCTCCTGAATGGGGGTGATTGATGTCAGAAAAATTACCCTGGGGATAATTGAGTTGTCACGAGCAAGAGTTCATATCGACCTCGTGGCTTGCTACTTCGCTGTCGGCTCTCCCTATCCTGGTGGTGCAGCAGCTGCCAAGGGTGGGGTTGTTCGCCCATTAAAAGGGATCGTGAGCTGGGTTTAAAACGTCGCGAGACAGTTTTGTTGCTTTTTGACGGAGGTGTAGGTGCCTGACGAGAAGGATCCTTTAGTACGAGAGGAACAGGGATTCGTCGCCTCTAGTTTATCAGTTGTCCGACAGGGCACGCTGAGTAGCCACGCGGTAGCGGATAAGAGCTGAACGCATCTAAGCTCGAAGCCGCCTTGAAAAAGAGGCACCCACAGAACGCTCATAAATGATGAGTTTGATAGAAGCCGGATGTAAGTATCGAGGTTCGCCGAGGTATTCAGTCCTGGCTCACTAAAGTTCTTTGACGCCGCTGGAGTGTGGTCTAGCAGTTAAACGGGTTGCGTATGAAAAATTCTCATCCTCATTTCCATTTTATTTCGTTTTTTCCTGCGGAACAGCGTAAGTTTTCGGTACCGTTTCCGGCAAATCCCGCCGATATTCCGATTATGCGCGCCGCACAGATCCGATTGTTTTTCGCCTGATGCGAATGTGTTCCCGGGACGGAGACGAACCCGCCTTTTTCGGCCGTTGTTGCATTCGCCGTACACCGTCGGAACGCCGTTTCGGCTCCCGAACGGCACCCGGATTGTTTCGCGCTATAATGTTAAATAGAGTGACAGAATCAGTTAATTCATGGCGATATTCAGAATCGGTTCCCCCGTTCCCTACGATTCAAATATCTACCTCGTCACCGGCGAGCGCACGATGCTGGTGGATACGGGAACCGGAAAGGCATCCGAACCGATTATCGGAAATATCGCGGAAATTCTGAACGGCAGAAAGCTGGATTTCGTGGTTCTGACCCACGGACATTTCGACCACATCGGCGGCCTGAAAGACATAGTCTCGAAGTTCCGTCCCGAAGTGTCGGCGGGCGCGGCGGATGCGGAAACAATACGCAGGGGAGGCAGAGATTCCATCTTCGGAATGACACTGCACCCATGCGAGAACGTAAAAGAACTGTCGGAAAACGACATAATCGACTTGGGCGACCGCCGTTTCCGCGTCATAGAGACGCCGGGACACACCGAAGGCTGCATATGTCTGTACGACGACGAATCCGGAGACCTTTTTTCCGGAGACACGGTGTTCGCCGACGGAATCGGACGTACCGATTTCGAAGGCGGCAGCATAACAAGCCTCAGAGAATCACTGAGAAAGCTTTCGCGGCTGAAGATCAAAGGACTATATTCCGGTCACGGTCCCTGCGTCGAAAACGGCGGAGGAGAATCCGTAGCCAGAGGGCTCGTTTATGCCGGAGGATGAATCTAATGAACGTATTGAAATGCAACCCCAAACAGATTGACGCAGAAACCATGGACGCCATCATGCACGCCGCGGAGGACGTAGCGGCGGGAAAACTGATTGTGTATCCTACGGAAACCGTTTACGGCATAGGAGCAGACCCATTCAACCAGAAGGCCGTGAAGAATCTCTACATGGCGAAAAAGAGGCCCTTCGACATGCCTCTTTCGGTCGCGGTTTCCGACAAGAAAATGATGGAAAAGGTCGCGGTTCTCAACGAAAACGCGGAAAAACTCATAGACACGTTCCTGCCCGGACCTCTCACTATAATAATCAAGAAGAGAGAGGAAATTCCCGATTTGGTCACTTCGGGTTCGCAGAAGGTCGGACTCAGGATTCCCGAAAACCGGATAGCCCTCGAACTCGTGAAACGCACCGGTCCGATAATATCCACTTCGGCAAACCTGCATTCCCATCCCGACGCGGTGGACGTGAATCCGGCAATCAGGGACCTCGGAGACAAAGTATCCACGTATCTCGATGCCGGACCCTGCACTCTCGGAAAGCCGTCTACGATTGTCTGGCTCAATGCAGGAGAGATCGAAATCGTAAGACAGGGCGCAATAACCAAAGAGCAGATTGAGGAGGCTCTGCGTTGCTGACCGCAGACGAGCTTTCCAAACTCAGAAAGGCGGGACGGGTAGCCGGCGAGGCCAGGGAAATAGGCCTTAATATGGTGAAACCCGGAGCGAAAGTTTACGACATAGCCCAGGAAGTCGAAGGCTACATACGCTCCCACGGCTGCGGTCTGGCATTTCCGTGCAACATAAGCATAAACGAAGTTGCCGCCCATTACACCCCCTCCGTAAACGATAAAAAAACCATCGAGGCGGGAGACGTAGTCAAGGTGGACTGCGGAGCCCATCTCGACGGCTTGGTCGGCGACACCGCCGGCACCGCCGAAGCCGGAACGTCCGCTTACACCCAACTCATACGCGCGTCCAGGGAGGCCAGGGACACCGTCGCGGAATTCATCGGAAACGGAACGCCTCTTTCCGAAATCGGAAGAGCCGTGGAAATGACCATAAAATCCGAAGGTTTCGTACCCGTGAAGAATCTCTGCGGCCACCAGATAGACAGATACAACCTTCATGCCGGTCTGTCCGTACCCAACTACGACGACGGAGACGGAACCATGCTCAACGGGGGCATGGTCGTCGCAATCGAACCTTTTGCCACCGACGGCGTAGGCGAAGTGGTTAACGGAAGGCCCGGAAACATAGTCAGAATACTCAGGGAAAGGGAAATCGAAGATCCCGACGCAAGACAGTTTTTCGAATACGCGAAAGAAGAATTCAGGACGTTTCCCTTCTGTGCCAGAAGCTGCGATTGGCCCAATGCGGAAAAATACGTAAGCAGGCTGATCAGACGGGGAGTGCTTTCCAGCTATGCCCAGCTTACGGAAGCGGGAAAAGGCATAGTGACCCAGCACGAACACACCTTCTATATAACCGAGGACAGGGCGGAAGTAACGACTCTTCCGTGAGTTTTATTAACGAAACGTCTTTACGTTCAACTGCGCCGGAGTTGCCAAGCCAGGTCAAAGGCGGCAGACTCAAGATCTGTTCCCGCAGGGGTTCGCCGGTTCAAATCCGGCCTCCGGCACTGTCAATTCTTTTTCGGGAGCCGTCCCGCGCGTATAATTCCGCACATAAGCTTTTAAATAAGGAGTCCTTCCGAGGCACTACGCAAACCCGGGACCCGCCTTAAGGCGAAAACCGTGAGCGATGCCTGTCATGGCACCGCTTGGCTCATTCCCCCGAGGGGGAACATTTGCGGAGGAACAAAAATGGCTAAAGAAAAGAAAGAGGCACCCAAGGCCGAAGACGAGAACTTCAACTTCATCGTCCGTATCGCCAACAGCGATATCGACGGACAGAAGGGAACCGTCATAGGTCTCCAGGGCATCAAAGGCGTAGGAGCCAGAGTGGCTCAGACGGTTGTAAAGAAAGCGGGAATCGACCCTTCCGTGAAGATAGGTTCCCTTGACGAAGACAAAGTGAAGGAACTGGAAAACCTGGTTCTCACTTACGTCGAATACGCTCCTTCCTGGGCAATCAACAGGCAGATGGATTACGATTCCGGAGCCGACATGCACCTTCTCGGAAACGATCTCGACATCATCCAGAAGGACGACGTAAACAGAATGAAAATGATACGCAGCTACCGCGGAATCAGGCACGAGACCCACCGCAAGGTAAGGGGTCAGAGAACCAGATCCAACGGAAGAAAGGGACTGACGCTGGGCGTCAAGAGGAAATGAGGCGGTTTGAATGGGAGATCCTAAATTTTCACGCAAATCCTACGAAACCCCGTCCCACCCGTGGCAGGGAGAGAGAATAAAGTCCGAGCGCGAAATCGTTACCGAATTCGGCCTTAAGAGCAAAACCGAATTCTGGAAAGCGCAGTCCGTTCTCAGGAATTACAGAAAACAGTCCAGAGAGCTTCAGGCCCGTCTCAGAGGAAACGACGCACAGGCCCAGATCGAAGCGGAGAACCTTCTGGCGAAATGCGGCCGCATCGGAATACTGCCCATGACCGGCGGAGACCTGAACGACATTCTGGTTCTCACCGAAAGGGACATCCTTTCCAGGCGCCTTCAGACGGTGGTTTACGAAAAAGGACTTGCCAGCACGATTAAACAGGCAAGACAGATGATCAACCACGGACACATCTTCATCAACGGACACAGAGTGACCGTTCCCGGATACATAGTCCTCAGAAGCGAAGAGCCCACCGTGGAATACGCGCCCTCTTCCGCATTCACCGACGACATGCATCCCATGAGGGTTTCCGCGGAACAGGCCGCCGCCGCAGCCGAAGCCAAAGCGGCCCTGGCGGAAAAGGCACACAAGAGAAACGCCAAAGCGGCAAAAGAAGACGCCGAAGAGGCGGGAATAACAATCAAGGACGGTGAATTCTGATGGCTTCCGCAAAATGGGGAATAGCTAACATCTACGCCAGCTACAACAACATCATGATCACGCTTACCGACATCACCGGAGCGGAGACCATAGGCAAAGTGACCGGCGGAATGGTAGTCAAACAGGCTAAGGACCAGTCTTCTCCCTACGCAGCCCAGAAGGCCGCGGAGAAGATTGCCGAAATCGCCAAAGAGAAGGACGTTTCCGGAATACACGTCAAGGTACGCGCACCCGGAGGAAACAAATCCACCTCCCCCGGTCCCGGAGCTCAGGCAGCCATACGCGCACTCGCCAGAGCCGGACTGAGAATCGGCCGCATCGAAGACGTTACACCCATACCCCACGACGGTACGAAGAAGAAAGGCGGACGCAGAGGACGCAGGGTCTGAGGTGTTCCTCCATGGAAATCGAAGTCATCGAAATGGCAGAGAGGAAGGCATCCTTCGTTCTGAAGAATTCCTCTCCCGCCAAGGCAAACGCCCTCAGAAGGACCATGATGTCCGACATACCCAAGATGGCCATCGACAAAGTCGAATTCCATCTGGGACAGATTATGGTGGACGGAAAGGAATACGAGAGCGTAACGCCGCTGTTCGACGAGATCATCGCCCACAGGCTCGGAATGGTACCCGTACCCACGGACCTCGACACCTTCGGATTTCAGGAAGACTGCGCCTGTGGAGGCGAAGGCTGCCCCAACTGCGCCATAATGTACAGTCTGAACAAAATCGGACCCTGTACCGTTATGTCCGGAGATCTTATGCCTCTCGGCAGTCCCGAACTCAAGGTTAAGGACGAGTTCATACCCATAGTGGAACTCACTGGCGAACAGGCCGTTCTCATCTACGCCACGGCGGTTATGGGAACAGCGGCCAAACATGTAAAATGGCAGGCTGTCAGCGGCACGGGTTACAAATATTACCCGATAGTCAAGGTCGATCCCAAGAGAGCGTCCGCCGAGGAAGTTCTGAACTGCGCGAAGGTGTGCCCCAAGCAGGTCTTCGAAATCGTGGGAGGAAAACTCACCGTCAAGAATCCCATGGAATGCACCCTGTGCAAATCCTGCGTGGAGTCCGTGCACGGAGACGGTTCCGTAACCGTCGAAGGAGACGATAAAAATTTCATCTTTACCTTCGAAACGGACGGTTCCCTTACCGCGGAACAGGTTCTCAGGAAGGCTGCGGAGATATTGTCCGAGCGCGCCGCCTCCCTTGCGGAAAAGGTCGCCGCTCTGCAGTAAACATGTTTCCGGGGCAAACGCCCCGGTCCTTATTTCTTAAAAGAAATCGGTAAGTTTGCACTTTTTGACTTTATCGTTTTCGAAAACGGATTTCATGCTCATATCCAGTATGTCGATTCTGTCTCTCACGTATTTGTCCAGGTCGTACTTTTCGCCGATGGTTTTGGAAATCTCCAGATATTTCATGACGCTGGCTCTGTGAACGGTCATCGTGAGGCCGTTTCCGCAGTTTCTGCATTTGCCGTTCATGGGTATCCTTCTGTATTTCTCGCCGCACTTCGTGCATCTGAAAGTCTGGGCGGAGAAACTTCTGAGGTTTCCTATCATGTCCGGCATGAAATGTTTGTTAATCACCAGGGTGGCGACGTTTTTCTCGTCCACCGCCCTTATTTTCTCACCGAGGGAAAGCTGGGCTTCCATCTTGTCCATCATGGAACCCAATGTTATGTATGCGGAATATTTCGGCCCCTCAGAAATGTTGGGTGTATCGTGTGTGAATCCGAATCCTTCGTACTGGGCGGGAGTTCCTATGCGCCCGGAAACCAGATCCATCTGCTTGTCTATGCTTTTCGGATCCTTCATTTCCATGGCGGATTCGTACAGTAAAAGCGGATATTCTCTGAGGCAGTCGATGTTGTGCGCCTCTTTGTCGATTTCGTTCGGATCCAGTCTGGTCGTAAGAACCAGAGGGGCGTCCATAAGTCCTCCGCGCCTGTCGGGAAGGAAGCTGAACGAAAAGTTCAGAAGAGCGTCCATCGCCAATATTATGCAGTCTTCGTCTCCGTCGCAGTTTCTTCTTTTAGAAGCGTGGAAGAACGGGTGTCCGAAGCATCCTCTCGCCGGGGAATAGCCAATTATGCGGCACAGAATTCCTCCGGAAGTGTGAGGTGCCAGACCGAAGACGATGTGGCCTATGAGTTCGTCTCTTTTCGATATGTTGTAATAGCGTTTGAGCCCGTAGATTTTTTCCAGTTCGTCGTCTACGTAGTTGGCGACTTTGACCATGAAATCGCCGCATTCGATTGCGGGAATAATGTCCTGGATTTTGAGTTCGCACAGCTGGTCCGGATCGGTCAGAGGATTTCCGTTCCAATCTTTGGTATATCCGAGTTCTATGGCTTTTTCGACGCTCAGTCCGATCTCGGAAGGTCTGAAATGAGTGAGCGGGATGTCGGTCATGTCGTAGCGTACCGTTCCGTCTTTGTAGGTGGAAACTCCGTTCTTGGCTCTGAGAATTCCCTTTTCTATGGCTTCTGGCACCTTCTTTCTGGAAGTCAGGCTTTCCACGCATTTCAGCGCCTTTGGACGGCTTTCGCCCAACGCGGCGCAGGCTTTGCTCAGTTCCTCGTCCAGATTCACCGGGACGGAAGCTCTGTTCTGCCCCGCGAACCTGTCGGTCTGTTCGTATTCGGTATGTCCGCCGCACTCCGGGCATCTGATGTTCCATCCGATTTTTCCGCATGCGGAGCATCTTCTGCGTCCCAATTCCAGAGAAACCGTTCCGGTGGATTTCAGCGAAGACTTTCTTGCGACGTCTATGGCAGAAAGCATTTCCTTGTTGGTTCCGGGTTCTTTTCCCACCGGGAAGAGGCAGTGGACGCTGGGACTCATTTCCCTTTCTTTCGCTTTTTCGGGACGGCCCATTCTCATTCCTATGCGGGTTCCCCCGCGGCCTTTGACTTCGTATCCCGCCGCGGAGCTCACCGCCTCCAGGACGGTCTTTCCTCCGAAACTTCCTTTTTCGGTTATCTTTCCGCTTTCGGAGCGAAGACCCAGACAGTCCAAAATCGGTTCGGAGTATCTTTCCGAAACAATCACCGTTCCGTCACGGAGTTCGTGAAGGGCACCCAGTTCTTCGAGGGTTTTCTTGATTGCCGGATCGAGCGGAACGGATATGCGCCCGTCCGAATACGTTCCGTTTTCCGTTATGTAATTTCTCAGTTCGTTTATCCTGTCCAATCCGAAATCGGACCAGAACAGGTTGTATCTGGGATGGAGCGGAACTCCTAGGGAAGCGGACATCTCTTTCGCTCTGGCATATGTGGGAGAAGCCCAGTCTTCCGGAATCTCTCCGTGTTTTTTGAGTTCCTGTTTGTGCCACTCGAGACAGTATCCCGGGGGCACAAGAACGTGATTGTTCTCGCAGAATTCGCCGAAAGGAATCAGAACTTCGCCGTTGTCCACAATCTGAACGATACGTTTTCTGACCTCCTGAACTTCGTCGACGGTATCGCAGTAAACCAAATCTCCGTTATCAAGCAGAAGAATAGGTCCTTCCACGGAATCGCAGGGCGTAACCACGCAGGCCTTTCCGGGTCTCTCGATTTTGAGCTGGGTCCCTATTGCCATGAATTCTTCCATGGCGTACATACTGGCGGGATTGAACGCCAGAGAAGCGAGACCCGCGGTTCTGGCTCTTCCGTACCTCAGCCTGAAACCGCCCTTTTCGACCGGGTCTCCGAATATGGGTCTTCCCGCCACCAGGTCGTTCAGGTAGGTGCCTTTTGCTTTAACTCCGCCCTCGTCTTCTTCCTCTTCCTCATCGTCGTCCCTGTCTTTGGTTTCCTGAACGGATTCCTTGGATTTGAGGAAATCCGCGATGAATTCCCAGCCTCCGATCTTCAGGGAGTCTACGTGCTTTTTGAGTTTCAGAGCCTTCTGGCACATTCCTTCGGCTATTACCAGGCAGGCTCCCCCGCGGACCTGATTGGTTTCTATGCGTGGCAGATCCCGGTAACCGGATATTTCCGCTCTTTCGGTTCCTTCCCCGTCGATCATTATCGGACAGTTTCTCACTATCAGGTCTATTTCCTTTGACGTGGGCATGTACTGAAGGTGCTGTTCCTGTTTGTAAAGGGGAATTTCCTCGTCGAATCTGGATATTTCCGCTTCGGTGGGGATGTATTTTCCGATTTTGAGCTCTCTTCTGACCACGTCGGCTATCAGAACGCTCATCGCCTGGGCCGTACCTCCGGCGGCTCTTATGGGGCCGGCGAACAGAAGATCGACGAAATCCGTTCCGTCGTCGTTTTTCTTTATTTTCACGTCCGCGATTCCTTCCAGCGGAGCCACCAATATTCCTTCGGTGAGGACGGCCAATCCCACTCTTATCGCTCTTTCGAGAGCCTTTTCGGTGCTCTCGGCGTTGCGGTGGGCCACTTCTTTGGCGACCATCAGGGAAACCATTTCGCGGTTTCCGTACTCCGCGGTCAGACGTCTTATGTCTTCGGCGACTCCTTCCACGTCGTAATCGTGAAGAAGTTTTTCCACACGGGACGCAAGGTCTTCCGCCTGGGGAACTTCGACGAAAGTTTCCGGGTCGATTCCCAGTTTTCTGGCTTCGCCCGCTATGGCGTAACAGATGTCCTTCTGTCTCGCAAGGCTGTCGAAATAATCGTAAATTTCCGGACTGGCGGCGGGACGTTCAGGCATCCTTCTCCACCTGTACGGCTCTGAGTTTTTCCAAAATCATGTTATTAAGTTCTTCCATGTTCTCCCCGGTCTGGGCCGAGAAGAAGAAGTTCCCGCTTCCGGTGGTCATAATGTCGCTTTTGCTTTCCGCGACGATTATTTCCGCGTCGGGGAAACCTTTCATAACGGTTTCCAGAAGCGCTTTCTGTTTGTAAATCGAATATCCGCAGGTTTCGGACGGATCGATTACGAATACCATAAGATCTGTAAGATATCTCAGTGCCAGAACAGCCTGTTTTTCTATGTCGTTGCGGTTTTCGAAATCCCTGTCGAGAAGACCGGGAGTATCTATGATCTGGTATTTTCTGTATCCGTCCTCGATATGTCCTATGATGATTCCTTTCGTGGTGAAGGGGTACGGAGCGATTTCCGGGGTTGCGGTGCTCAGTTCGGTAACGAGTTTGCTTTTTCCCACGTTGGGGAATCCGGCTATTACCACGGTGGGCACATTCGGAAGCACGGAAGGCATGGACCTGAATTTGTTTTTGGCATCCTGCAGAAACAGAAGATGCGGCGAAATCATTCTGATGTACGATCCGAGTCTTCCGTAGAAGCTTTTCAGAGCGGCTTTTATGTACGTCGGATCTTTGCTGTAACGTATGTCGCGGAGAGTCTCGTTTTTCAGCTTCTCCGTGCGTCCGGCCGCCCAGTTAATCGACCCCAGGGCCTTTTTGTACGGATCGATTCCGATTACCAGGTCCACCAGCTGGGGAAAGAAGTCGTCGGCCTTCTCGACTCTGGGAAAGCGTTCGACGTAACCGTACAGGGTCGAAGAAACTATGTCTCCCGCGGCCGTAACTTTCGCAATGGCTGTTTTCTTTTTTCCGTCCAGCGAATTCGTGCCGGTTTTGGAAATCTTCAATGCCCTGCCGAAAGCCTTGTCCGCCAGTTCTTCGGAAGTGAGAACGGTCGGTATTCTGTGCTCCGTGCGGACCATGTTTCCGTGAAGGGAATCCGATATAATAAACGGACTGCTTTTTACGCCTCGCGTATTTTGGCCTTTATCAGCCAGAGGTCAGACTTCAGATTCGGGTCGGTTTTCATGGACTTGGGAAGTAGCACGCTCGGGCAGTCCTCTATTCTGATTCCGGTGTTGACTTCCCAGTTTCCCGTGTCTTTTCCCAGAACCGCGCAGAGTCCGGATATGTTGCAGGATACGTAAGCTCCGGCTCTGACCGTCGGAACAATGTCGGTTCCTCCGAGGAATCCGGGCGTGGCCATTCCGGTGTAAACGGAAACCGCCAAATCCACGTCGTCGAACGGTATTTTGCTTCCGTCGATTCCGTACGGATTCTCCATGTTGAACAGCAGCGCCTCGATTTCTCCGACTATGTATTTCAGAGTGTTGCCTACGGTTTCCGAATCGATGGAAAGTGCGATTCTTATTCCCGTGGCGGAAGCCCCCGCCGCGTCGCTCACGTCGAAGGAGACGAAAAGGGAAGCCTCCACCATGCACCCCGCAATCATGTCGATCGTCGAAGATATGGCGTCCTGAATGGTTCTCTGAAGGAACGCCGAAAGGTCTTCGGTGCCGTCAAGGACCCCGTCCATCTCTTCCAGGGCTCTGATGGCCGAGTCCTTGAATATTTTTTTCATGTAACCCTTCATCATGTCTCCGTTCACCAGTCCTCCACAGTTCCCCTCTCCGGGGGTTCCTTTGGCGAATGTCCAGTCCACCGCTCCGTCGGCCACTCTCTGCCAGGTATAGGAGCTGTTGTTCGTATCGGTGAAGACGGGAGTCTCGTCGACGATCTTTCCTTCTTTGTCTCTGAGAACGACTTTCTCTCCGTTCAGAGCGCCGTTCTTTCCGTTCACCAGAACCACATGATCGTCGAGAGGCACGAGCAGTCTTTCGTGAGGTGCCAGCACAGTCTCTCCCAGGTACATTTTCTTCTTTATTTCGTTGGTCCCGGCGCTTATGGAGTAACCGGAAATATCCGCGGTTTCGAACGACGAGTTATAGATTTCCACCCACTCGGCCCCTTTGTCGTCCCCGGGAGGATTGGACTCGACTTCGTTTATCACGACGCCCTCTTCGAAGGGAACGTTGTATTTGATTTCCAGTCCAGCATCGAGACTTCCCTTGAGACCCAGAGCGGGAAGGGGTATGTTGGAAATTGCGGTTCCAATACCCTCTATGTCGGAAAGTCTGACTCCCGTTTCCCTGTACTGAACCACTTCGGGCATAGCGATATCGAAAGACGTTCCCCTGACTTCGCCCTCTATCGTAACCAGATGTTTCATGGATTTCATCAGAGGGTCGAATTTCATCTTCAGATTCCACTCCTTTCCTTTGAGCGAAGCGTCCCCCGTAAGGAAGAAATCCTTTCCCGACTGGGTATCCTTTTCTTTGATGGTCAGGCCGCTTTTCAACTTAAGTCCGCTGATTTCTCCGGAAAGGCTCACGGTTACTATGTTGCGGACATTTTTGGCCATGGAAACAATATCGAAGGAGAAGGTCAGCGCAAGACCCAGGAAGGAAATTCCCACGGTCTGTTTCTTCATGGTGGCTTTGAATATGTATTCGGTCATATTGACGAATCCCCCTATGGAACGGTTCATCATCGAGTCGAGATACTTTTCCGCGAATTCTTTCAGCTCCGCCATAGGCCCTATGATTGTGTCGTAAATGCGTTCGATAACTTTCGAAACATATTTCGACAGTTCGAGGAGCGCGGAATTTATCAGAACCACAAGTTCCCTCAGCATGCCCACGATTTTTCTCAGAGGTTCGAGCAGGGGTTCCAGAGCTTTCACCAGAAGGGCCCAGCCGTCGCTGAAAATCGTGTTCGTCGGCGTATAGGAAGAAACTCCGGAAAGACCCCATCCGCTGACCACGGCAATCTTTATGTCTACGTCGATCGGAACGCTGCTCCGCATGGCTGAATCGTTAAGACCCAGTACGGAAGAAATGTCTCCGGTCCCGCTCGCCGTATAATCCAGACTGTCTTTGAGGGAAACCCTGAAAACGGTACAGAATGCGGCTCCCTTTTTCTCGTTGAATCCCACGTGGTGGACGCAGTCCTTCAGGTTTTCGTTGGGTCCGTACACCCGTATGTCCGGATTCAGCTTATCGGCAATCTTTATCTTTTCCTTGGTTTCCGAGTGTTTGTCCCTGAGAACGAAACTGTCCGATCCCGGCATTTTAATCACGCCGCAGTACGGATTCATGTCCATGTTGCGGCACATCTCTCCGCACATGTTCCACATGCGTTCGGGAATGTCGTCCACGACCGAAATCATCGGCATGATTTTTTCGCAGATCATGGTCATGAATTTTTTGACCATTCCGCTCTGTCCTCCCGGAACCTTAAGCATCGAGTCATAACGCTGGCACATCTCTTCGGCGGCGTGTTTGTATTCCTCCAGAAGTTCTTCGTTGCAGTAGGCATCCATGGCCTTTTTACAGAATGCGAGTCTTTCGTTTATGTCGAAAAACGCGGCGTCTTCCGATGCGGCCCACGACGTGTTTGCTCTTAACCTCATGTTACTTTTGAACTGGGAGATTCCGAACACTTCGTCTTTGTGGTTTTTGATCTTTTCCGCTATGGCCGAACAGAACGGATCGAAAATCGTTTGGTTGTTTATCGACGTTTTCATGAACTTTTCAATTTCCGATTCGAGTTTTCCCAGGGCTGCGCCGATCCCGGTTTCTATGCTCTTCGAGAACGTTACGCTGTCCGTGCCGTCCACTTTTATTCTGACTGAAAACGCTGTTTTGTCGGCGGCTACGTTGATTGCCGCGGTATGAAGGATGCTTCGCATCCATTCGGTTATTTCGTTCGTTCCGAATCTGTATTCGCTCTTGAACTTGCACAATCCCTCCCATGCAAGAACGTCCACGTCGGGATAGGGTACAGTTACGTATTCGCCTCCGGTCCTGAGGGTTTTGACCTCTCCGTCGACGGTTTTGGAAACCGAAATCTCCGGAACGTAATATTTTGCTGCTTTTCCGTTGTACAGGTAACGGTATTCCGCTTCGGAATATCCGCAGCCTTCCATGATTTCCCTTATGTAGGGCGAGGCCGAAAGGGTTTCTTTCTTGGTAATGAACGAAACCAAAGAGTCCCAGGCGTTTCTGACCTTGTCCGAAGCCTTGTCTATGAAATCGGCCGCTATGTTTCCGCAGAAATAATCCGCCCATCTCAGTACGATTTCGTCCGTCGCGGACATGAGGGCCTGAGCGTATACGGCTCCCAAATCCACTGTGAGGTATCCGTCTTCGGCAATGCCGTCGGCAAGATCCAGTTTCTCGAAACCGCGGAACGTCCCGTCGGAAGAGTCTCTGAAATTCGTCATTTCCAGTGCGGAGACGCAGTCGCGGTATGATTTGCGGACGTCTTCCTTGGTAAGAATCTGTGCGGTTCCCATATTTCCGTTGGCAGCCAGAGACCCGTACCCATTGATGACTCTCTGTTGTGCCAGTGCGGTAAGCTGGTAGGTCATCATCTGCGAGAGTATCGACCCTTCGCCGGTAAGGGAAAGTTCGAAAAGAGATCCCTGTTCCGCGACCAGAGGCAGGGCGCAGCTGCCGTCCGAGTTTATCGTTATTGTTTTTTCCGCCGACGCGGAATCGCACTCGAAGGAAGCTTTGAATCTGCCGGAAGCCCCCAGATAAGAAGGAACGTAGCTTCCCTCGGCAACTTTCATGTTCCTGGAAACCAGATTGACGGAAAATTCCGAAACCGTTATCCTGACGCATCCGCAGTACGACGGAAACTGAAGTTCCATCCATTTTTCGGCGTCGGTTTCGAATTTTTCCGCCCTCTCTTTCAGCGTGCCTCCGTCGGGGTCGTTCCCGACGGACATAATCAGTTCTCCCAAACCTCTGTTGACGAAAATCTCCGCATCCCGCATTGCGCGTCCGACCGTTTCCGTTTCCTTTTCGACGTTTCCGGCTCTGTCGTCTGCGTCGCCTATCTGCGAGCTCACCACTCCGTATCCCAGCGCTATTACCAGAATCGTGACTGCTATTATAGCGAAAGGCATGCTCCCTTTTCTGTTTCCCGTACCGCGGATTTTTCTCATTATCGGGTTATCCGCGGGCAGGAGACTTAAGACGGGCAACAGCAGTTAGTATAACCGGGACCGGAAACCCGTAAAACATACTATAAATAAGAAGCATTATACTTGACCGAATTACATCGAGGCTCAGAAATGACATCGACTACAGCACCTAGCGCGCTTCAGAAGGGACTTCCCAAAAAAACGGAATCACTGTGTCCGGAATGCGGAAAGCTCGTAGAGGCGACGATTTACGAGAAGGACGGGAAGGTATTCATGGACAAGGAATGTCCGGAACACGGCAAGTTTTCCGACATTTATTGGTCGGACGTCGATGCCTATCTCAGAGCGGAATATTTCGCCTATGACGGAGTGGGGCTCAGAAATCCCCACGACAAATCCCTTGCCGAGGGAGAAAACGTCAACTTCATGATTTCGGGCAAGCGGGTGGACGTGAAGTCCTGCACGGCGTTGGCTCTCATAGATCTGACCAACAGATGCAACATGAACTGCCCCATCTGTTTTGCCAACGCAAACCAGGCGGGATACGTGTACGAACCTTCCTACGAGGAAGTCGTGGCGATGATGGAAGCCCTCCGTGCCGAGGAGCCGATCAAATGTACCGCGCTGCAGTTCTCCGGAGGCGAGCCCACGGTGCACCCGAGACTCGTCGACATAATAAAGAAATCCAAGGAGCTCAAGTTCGCCCAGGTTCAGGTGGCGACCAACGGGATATCCTTCGCCAAGAATTACGAACTCCTGAAACAGTGCAAACTCGCGGGCCTGAACACGATATACCTTTCTTTCGACGGCGTCACTGACGACATATATCTCCAGGCCAGAGACAGAAAGATGTTCGACATCAAACTCAAAGTTATCGAGAACTGCAGAAGGCTCAAAGAAGAAGTGGGAAGCTCCCCGTCGATCGTTCTCGTACCCACCCTCGTAAGGGGAGTCAACGACCACCAGGTCGGCGATATCGTGAAATTCGCTTTCGACAATTCCGACGTCGTACGCGGAGTAAACTTCCAGCCGGTCGCGTTTACCGGAAGGATAACCAGAGAGGAACTCGAGAAGGGAAGGATAACCCTGACCGATCTCGTGAATCTTTTCATAGAGCAGACCGGATACACCGAACCGGAAGACTGGTATCCCGTTCCCGTCGTCGCTCCCGTTTCGAGATTCGCATCCGAATTCCTGGACCAGCAGAAAGTTACCTTCACGGCGCACCCCCACTGCGGTCTCGCCACGTATCTTTTCAAATCGGACGACGGCAACGTAATACCCATGCCCCATTTCATAGACGTGAAAAAGTTCTCCGACGGACTGGACGAACTTGCGTCGAAAATGTCCGACTCCAAATTCAAGAAATTCTACGCCACGAAGGTCCTGAAACTGCTGAACAAGTGCATAGACGAAAGCAAGATTCCGGACGGAATGTCCAAGAAAAAGTTCATCAAAATGCTGTACAGCGTCATGGGAAACAAATCCAAGAAGAATCTCGCATCCTTCTCGTGGAGAGCCATGTACATAGGGGCCATGCACTTCCAGGATTCGTACAACTACGATTTGGCGAGAGTGGAACGCTGCGCCATCCACTATATAACTCCCGACCTGAAGGTCATACCTTTCTGCGCCTACAACGGAGGGCCCGAATACCGTTCGAAAGTCGAAGAGAAGTTTTCGATGCCCCTTGCGGAGTGGAAAGTCAAGCATAAAGAAGAAGCAAAGGCACTGGAGGAAGCTCTCGTCGTGCCCGAAGAACAGAAAGAATGAGGTTGAAAAGATGACGATATTGGTTAATGCCGACAAATGCCTGCACTGCGGAGGATGTGCCGGGTCGTGTCCGAAAAATGCGATATTCATGAACGATTTCGTTCTCGAATTCAGCAGCGAATGCAATTCCTGTGGCAGATGCGTTAAAATATGCCCCGTTGCGGCGCTGAGGATGGAGTGATTCCCGTGAAGACGTACACATGCGACATTGTGGTGGTGGGAGCCGGCCCCGGAGGGAGCATGGCCGCCAAATTCTGCGCTAAAGCGGGACTCGATACCATACTCATAGAGAAGAAAGCCGAAATAGGATCTCCCCTGAGATGTGCCGAAGGCGTATCCAAAAAATGGCTGGAAGAGGTGGGAATCGAACCGGATCCGGCATGGATCTGTGCCGACATGGCCGGAGCGGTGATACGCTCTCCCGGAGGATACACCTTCCAGCTGGACGAAAGCCGTGCGGGTTCAGAAGTGGGATACGTTCTCGAAAGACATCTGTTCGACAAAGCTCTCGCCCGCGACGCGGCGGAAGCCGGCGCTAAGATAATGATGCGCACTTCCTGTACCGGAGTCGTAAGAGACAAGAACGGAAAGATTACCGGTATCGAGGCGAGAAGTTTCGGCGAAAAAATCATAATCAACGCGAAATGCATAGTCGCGGCAGACGGATACGAGTCCCAGGTGGGCAGATGGGCCGGAATACCCACGGTTCAGAAGTCGAGCGACATCGTAACCTGTATCCAGTACAGACTCACCAACATAGACGTCAGCCAGGAATTCTGCGAGTTCGTCATCGGAAACGAGATTGCTCCCGGAGGATACCTTTGGATATTCCCCAAGGGAAACCGTACCGCCAACGTGGGACTGGGCGTTTCCGCAAGCAGATGCAAAATCCCCGCTGCGCCGAAACACTATCTGGATAAGTTCATATCATCCGACGACCGCCTCAAGAACGGACAGATTCTCGAGATATGCGGAGGAATGGTTACGACCAACCCCGGTCTCGATTCCGCCATCGCCGACAACATAATTCTGGTGGGCGACGCCGCGAGGATAATCGATCCGATTACGGGCGGAGGAATATGCCACGCTTGCAGAACCGGAATGTACGCCGGAAAGGTTCTCGCCGAGTGCGCAAAGAAGAACGACTTTTCCGAAAAAGCCCTCAAACCCTACGAAAAGATGTGGAGGGACAGGATGGAAGACAAAATCTACAGAAACTGGATGGCCAAAGAGAGGCTCAACGAGATCGACGACAAGACCATGGACGATCTTGTCCAGATCATCGGCGATTCCACACTGACCGAGATGAACGTCTACAACCTGCTTAAAATCATCAAGGAAAAGTATCCGAAAGTCGTGGAAGGTTTCGAAGACCTTATCTGAAACTGATTTCCCGGCTTTTGCCGGGCTTCTTAATTTTTATTCGGCCCTCACGCCGGGTTCTCCGGTTTTTACCGTTATGGGGGTTCCGCCGCGGGAAGATATCGCTTTGCTTACCTTTTCGGGTTCGTCTGTCAGCGCCAACATGCTTCCTCCGCCTCCCGCCCCGGTGAGTTTCGCCCCGTAGGAATAATCGGATACGGCATCCACCAGCTTGTTCAGTTCGGGCCCCGAGACACCGAGAATGGAAAGGAGTTTGTGATCTTTGGTCATCAGGCCTCCGAGTTTCACCCTATCCCCTTTCTTTATCGCGTCCATGCCTTCGAGGGTGACTGTTCCTATCTCGTCGATTATGTCTTTTGCAAAACTGTTTCTTTCTTTGTATCTCCGTACCTTTTCCACCAGAGGTCCGGTCAGAGCTTTCTTTCCCGTGTAGCCTATGACGAAAGTCATCTCCGGAACATCGAGACCGCATATGTCCCAGACGTTCTTTCCCCGTTCTACTCTCCAAAGGAGATTTTCCGGCTCCGGTGCGTTCACGGCGATGCCCATTCCGTGCACTGAAGCGGAAGTATCCATGGGACTGCCGATTCCCTGAACCGAATATTCGGCTTCGTAGGCTTCTTTGGCGACGGCTTCGGAATCCGTCGGTTCTCCCAGAAGACTGCGTACGGCGAAGGAAAACGAGGCGGCAAGGGCCGCCGAGGACCCCAGACCGGAACCGGACGGTATGTCGCTCTCCGTCGTTATTTCGATATCCGGATGACCGTGGACGTCCAGTACGGAAAGTATGTGGGGATGAAGTGCCAGGGCGTTTTCTTCTCCGTTAATCGTCACCCTGTCGCTCTTCGATACGGTACACTTGAAACGTCTGTCGATTGCCACCGCTACGGCTGGTTTTCCGAAGACGACTGCGTGTTCGCCGAGTATGACGAATTTTCCGGGTGCCGATGCGGATGCGGTTTTCATTCCATGAGCCCGTACCGTTTCATGTTTTCGACGATGGCATCGTTGGGATTTCTTTTACCGAGTTTCGGCTGGGGTATGGACCACCATTCTTCTTCGAAATCTCTGATGGCTCTTTCGTATTCTTCGTTGTCCGCGAATTTTTTAGGGTCCACGGAAAGCAGAGCCTTCTGCTGTTCTTTGAAAAGATCCACGCCGAATTTCTTGTTCGTCAGAGCAACGCCGATGTAGCTGTCGAAGACGTAGGACAGTTCTTCCGTCGTATCAGGCGTTGTGCATTCCATCACCATATCCAGCACGGCGTTGGCGGTCATTTTGAAGATAAGCTCTCTTTTCGCCTCTTCCGGAAGTTCCTCGGAATCTACGGATTCCATCAGTTCTTCGAACCAGAGTTCTTTCATTGCCGAAACTCTGCGAGGATTCTTTCCGAACAGCTGTCCGTAGAGAATTTCTTCTTCGGATTTTTCTTCTTCTTCTCCGAAGAGTCCGGAGTTGGGGTCGACTGTGGGGTTGTTCATTTTCTCAGCCTCTTTATCGTCTTCTCGAGTATATCCATTCCCGCCGAAATCTTACTTTCGTCGGCGGCATAGGAAAATCTGAGGTGCCCTTCTCCGTATTTTCCGAACGCGGATCCGGGGGTGCATATCAGGCCGTCGCCGGCCAATATATTTGCAAGTTCGGACGAAGGCATATCCATGTCGTAAGACGGGAACGCATAAAACGCACCTTTCGGTGGAATGATTTCCATACCTTCTATTTCGTTGATTCTTTTCGAAATCAGGTCTCTTCTGTTTTTGAAAACCGATTTGGCTTTTTCCAGATATGAGTCAATTCCGGGGAAGGCGGCCAAAACACCGTACTGGAACGGCATGGCGGGACCGGCACATACGTGATACTGCATCTTTATCAGATCGCTGACGTATTTTTCGTCCGCGCAAAGAATTCCGAGTCTCCATCCCGTGACGGCCATCATTTTGGAAAATCCGTTTACGACTATCGCCCTGTCGAGGCGGTTCATGAAAGAGCGGTATTTTCCTTCGTAAACGAAAGAGTCGTAAACTTCGTCGGCAAGGATGAACAGGTCTTTGTCTTCGGCGATGTCGAGCAACGCTCTGTAAGTATCTTCCGAAAGCACCCCTCCCGTGGGGTTGGAAGGATTGTTTACTGCGATTATTTTTGTGTTTTTCGTGATTTTGCTCTGAATATCGTCGATATCAGGTTGAAAATCTCCCTTGGTGAGTCTGTACTCTTCGTATTTTCCTCCTGCAAGTACGGTGTGGGGACCGTAAACGACGAATCCCGGGCTAGGAATGAGAACTTCGTCTCCTGGGCCTATGAACGACTGGATTACTTCGAAAAGCGCGGTCGAACCGCTGGGAGTAATAATGATGTTGTTTCTGCCGAGCTTTCCGTATTTCGAAAAGTACGATGCTACGGTATCTCTGAGTTCGGGTATGCCCGCGGTGGGGCCGTATTTGTTAAGACCCGCCGAGGCGGCGTCGATCATTCCCTTTATGGCGGCCTCCGGGGGAGCCATGTCGGGTTCTCCCAGACCCAGGTTTATCGAATCCGGTCCCGCGAGATCGAACATTTTTCTGATTCCGGACATGGGGACGGACGAAAGTCTGTCGGAAATTTTCATGAATCGTAATCCGGAGAGTACCCTATATTATTTTCCAAAATCATGCCGGACGTTACCGTTCTTCCTTTATGTTTTATACTTTCATGCGGCTGACGGAACCATGGACTTCCGCCGCGGAATCATAGAAAACGGAAAATACGCCGTAATCTGGACGGTTATGTGTCTGGCCGGCATCATCGTTATGCTGACCGGAACATTCGGCGTTATCGGCCTTGCCGGAATCCCGGCATCGGGTTCTCTGTTTGCCGCAGGCGCGGTTATGATAGTGTTTTCGGCGGCGATAATATTCTACAATTCCCACAGACTGGGTCTTCTCGGCGGAAACGCCGCCGAAGTTCCGGCGGAGAACAAGAAAAGAATAAGCCACCATAAAAGGAAGAAATGAAATGGCAGCGCTAAACGCAGAGATGATTTACTTCATGTTCGAGTCGGCAAACATGCGCAGGTGGAACGACCACCTCCGCCCCATGGATCTGACCGAACAGGACAAGCAGGCACACAAGGCAGCGGTAGCCTGGGTCATTGCCAAATTCGAAGAAGATGCAGGAAACAAAGTCGACTGGGACATCCTCATAGAACACAATCTTTTCGCTTTCATCTCCCGCATGGTCCTGACGGATCTGAAGCCCCAGCTCTACCACCGCATCGTCAGGGAAAAAGAGGAACAGGTCAACGAGTACGTGATGAGCGAATTCAAAAGAAGCGTCCCAAACGCCGGAAAGGAATTCTTCGAGCGTTTGGAAAATTACCTGAAATCTCCGAAAACTCTGCCGGAAGACCGGATCATCAGCGCCGCCCACTACTGGGCGTCGAGATGCGAATTCGAACTGATTAAAGATATGAACGACGGACGGTTCAAAGCGGAAGTTACGGAAAAGGAACTCGACGGAAAAATTGCCGAACACCTGGAAGTGCAGGGTGTGAAAAAAGCCGTCAACGACGAAGGCGCACGCGGTTTCATTAATCTCGTCGGACAGCTGAGGTTCCAGCAGAGGTGGGCAAAAACTCCCCGCATACCGAAAACCACGGTACTGGGTCATTCCTTTATGGTCGCAAATATGGTGTTTCTGAACGACATCGACAGAGGAATATCCGGCAGACAGCTTTACAACGATTATTACACGGCGCTGTTTCACGACCTTCCCGAAGTTCTGACCAAGGACGTAATTTCTCCGATTAAGAGAAACGTCAACGGGCTGGCGGACCTTTTGGAAAGTTATGAAAAAGAGCTTGTCGAAAGCGAAATAATGCCTCTGCTTCCGTCATCCTGGCACAGGGAAATGGAGTTTCTGCTGTACGGTCCCTTCGAGGACACCGACGATCCGGTGCTGGGAAAACGTTCCGGAAAGACGATAAAATCCTGCGACCTTCTTGCGGCTTACGTGGAAGCCCACGTTTCCATATGCTACGGGGTGTCCTCCAGGTCTCTGAAAGAAGGGGAAGAGGAGCTCAGAACCAGACTGATGCAGGACGGAGGAAACATTGATGCGGAAGAGCTGATAATCAGACTCGGCCGTATCAACGTTTAATTTCCTATCGTTTCCTGTCCGCCCATATACGGTCTGAGGACTTCCGGAATCGTTACGGTGCCGTCTTTGTTCTGATAGTTTTCCAGAATCGCCACCATGGTTCTGGGAAGTGCCAGCCCGGAACCGTTCAGAGTGTGTATGAATTCGCTCTTCAGGTGCGGTTCGGGGCGGTATTTTATTCTGGTTCTTCTTGCCTGGAAGTCGGTGAAATTGGAACAGGAAGAGGCTTCCAGCCAGGCATCTTTGGCGGGTGCGTACAGTTCCAGATCGTAACATTTGCTGCACGAGAAACTCATGTCACCCGTGCAGAGAAGAAGGACCCTATAGGGAAGACCCAGACCTTTTATCAGTTCTTCCGCCTGTCCTCTGAGAGTCTCCAGAACCTCGTAGGAATTTTCCGGAAGAACGAAATTGACCATCTCGACTTTGTTGAATTCGTGGACCCTGATGATTCCTCTGGTGTCCGCGTGTTTTCCCACTTCGCGTCTGAAAGACGGAAGGTACGCCGTGTAGAATATGGGAAGATCTTCTTTGGCGAGTATCTCGTCGGCGAGCATATTCGTAAGAGGGACTTCCGCGGTGGGGTTCAGGAACAGGTCGTCCTTTTCCATGTAGTACATGTCGTCCTTCAGATTCGGATACTGCCCCGTTCCGGTTACGGCGGCTTTGTTGACGACCACGGGAGGGAACACTTCGGTGTATCCCTGTTTCATATGGGTATCCAGGAAATAATTTATGAGCGCCCTTTCGAGCCTGGCGCCGTCCCCCTTGAGACAGTAGAAACCGCTTCCCGCGACTTTTACGCCTCTGTCGAAATCGATGATGTCGAGCTCTTCTCCCAAGACCCAGTGTTCTTTGGGTACGAAATCGAATTTTCTTTTCTCCCCGCTTTCGTAGACCACGACGTTTTCGGTGCTGTCCTTTCCTATCGGAACGCTTTCGTGGGGAATGTTCGGAATGTTGAGGACGCAGTCCGTGCGTATCTCTTCCAGTTCGGCCATTCTTGCGTCGTTGGCTTTTATTCTGTCCCCGACCTTTCTCATGGACTGTATCTTTGCGTCCTTTTCCGGTCCTTTGGGGAGTTTGGAAATTTCCGACGAAACCGTGTTGCGTTCCTTTCTCAGATTGTTGTTTTCGTCGGTCAGAAGCCGCCATTCGGAATCGGCTTTCAGGAATCTGTCCAGTATCTCCGTGTCTTTGTTTCTGTTGATAAGCATGGTCCTGATCTTTTCGGGGTCGGACCTAATGACGTTCACATCAAGCATTCTATCATCTCAGAATTTCTTTTGGCAGAGGGAGTTCCAGGTTCTTCTGTCCGTTAATACCACCACTCCGCCGCGCACGTCTACGACAACCGAATCGGTTTTTTCGGAAAGTTCTTCGGAAATTTCGTCTGCGCTGCGCCCGGCGCCCGGGAGGATTTTGACTTTGATGAGCCTGTTTTTCTTGAGCTGAGCGGTGATTTCGCCGTAAACGCCCTCGTCGGTTCCGTCTTTTCCGACGTGAACCGTCGGGCTGAGATTATTGGCGCGTCTCATCAGTTCTTTTCTGGCTTCTTTCTCGGTCATCTTTCTGTTCCCTCAGATACGGAAATCGTTTTAATGTGCCGCATTCGGAGCAGGTTACGGTGATTTTGCCCTGGTTCAGTCTCACCCTGCAGCTTATTTCCGGAATCAGCGGTACGAGGCATTCCTCGCAGTATCGGAATTCTTTCGGAATTCCCGTGCGGGTTTTCATGCCTATGCGTCTTGCCAATTCCACATATCGTTTTGCCCGGTCGGTATTTCCCTCCCTCGCGGCTTCTTCGGCAAGACCCGTAAGCACGGATATGCGCCGTCTTCCTATTTCGGAAGCCTGCTTGGAAGTGATCGATCTCCTGGACACATTCCGTCACATTGCGTGCGTAATATAAATATTGGGGAGGAACGGCTCAGAAGGGAACTAGGGACAGAAGGTAATCTCTTATTTCCTCCTCTTCCCCGCTGAGATTCTCTTTTCCGTCCGCGGCGTAGGTTTCCCACAGGAACATGAAGTAGTCGTGGAAAGCCGATACCGCATCGTTCCATCCGGGCCTGGATACGGAAATTCCCATTATTTCGTTGGACAGAGTCCATTTTCTGGAAGTGCGGTCGAAAGATACGTCGGCAGATACGGGATTTAGAAGTGCCAGATCCTTTTCCGGACAGACGATTCTTTTGAATACGATCCCGGGGAACGCGTTCGTTCCGCATATGTCGCGGATTTCCGCTATGTTGCCGTCTTCCCCCAGACGTGCCATTCCGGAAACCAGAAGAGCCCCCTCGGAAACCAATGCGTCCGCATCCGCCGCAGTGAAACTTTTACCGGCGACTATTTTCGAACGGTACGAACCGGTGTCCAGGAAATATTCTTTCTTTCCGTCTCCTTTCACGACGGCTCCGGCAAGGGCGCATGCGAACATGCGGGTGTCGGCTTCCGCGCTCTCCGCGAAACGTTCGGAACGGGCGTTGTACAGCCTTTTCATCCTTCTTCCCGTACCGTAGGAGAGTTCCGATCCTTTCAGCCCGTCGCACAGTTTCATAAGGTCTTTGGCTATCGCCGTCCTGTATCTCGGATCGGTGTAAGTTTCGGAAAGCCAGCGGTTCGCTATTTCGGTTCCCGCAACATCGAGGGTTTTCTCCATGGTGCTCAGGGCGACCCGTATCAGAGAATTTTCGTAATCGTCCCTAACGGGTTCGCCGTCGAGTCTGAATTTGTTTTCGAAACCTTCGGGGACGGCGCCCTGAAATCCCATCTCCGCCGTGAGAATAAACATCCCGATATCCGTGAGAAGCGATTGTACGCTGTTTATTATCGCTTCTTTCCGTTCTTCGGACAGTTCTTCCCCTTCCGCGGGAGTTATTTCGAATCTCAAGGTTTCCATCGGACGGAGAGGTATAGAGTCCGCTCCTTTTTAATCTGTTACATTTGGCAGCGTCCTGCACGAGGGATTCGGGCAGGTTTTATATGTGGGACCATTATCTTCCCGGTAAGGCGCGCGTACCTTTGCTTTCCCGAAAATGGGAGAGCAGGTATTATATACAAAATGGGGAATGTGTGCCCGTCACGATTCATAAGGTGTTATAATGGTAAGAAAACCCGCATCGATGTACAGAGAAATCAAAGGACAGGCGTACACCCGCCGCGAATACATGGGAGGGGTACCCGCCAGCAGGTTGAACCAGTTCGAAATGGGCGACCTCAGGGGAGAGTTCCCCGTTATCATGTCCCTTAGAGTCGAGAACAGGGTTCAGATCAGACACACTGCTCTCGAGGCCGGACGTATCGCAGCTAACAGAGTTCTTTCCAAAATCGGAACCACGAACTATCACATGACCGTAAGGGTATTCCCCCATATGGTTCTCAGAGAAAACAAACTTGCGACCGGAGCCGGTGCCGACCGTGTTTCCAGCGGAATGCGCAACGGATTCGGCAAAAACGTCGGAACCGCCGCAAGACTGGAGCGCGGACAGGCCGTATACACCGTCCGTTGCACCCCGGCTGCGTTCAATTCGGCAAAGACCGCCCTCTGGAAGGCATCCATGAAAATGCCCTCCCCCTGCTACATAGAAGTGGAAGAGGGTCAGGAATACGCCAACTGATGTTCGATTTAGAACCGGAACGCGTAACCGCATGGATTAAGTCCAACGGATATTCCAAAGTAGCCGTACAGTTGCCAGAAGGTCTCAAAGTCAGGTCTTCTGAGATTTCGGACACGTTGCGTTCCGCGGGAGCAATCCCGATTCTGATAGGGAGGCCCTGTTACGGAGCCTGCGATTATTACGACGGGTACGGAGAGTTCGCGGACGCTCTGATCCACTACGGCCATTCGGCCATACCTTCCATGGGCGAAGACCCGAATGTTTTATTCGTGGAAGCCCGCGCCGAAGTCGGAGCGGACGCTCTGAGGAATCACCTGGACGGGTTGCCCTCCAAGATAGGCGTTCTGGCTTCGGTACAGTATATCGGACTGATCGATGCCGTTACGGAGATTCTGGAGGAATCCGAAAGAACCGCATTCGTTTCTCCAGGAGATTCCAGGATAAAGTATCCCGGGCAGGTTCTCGGGTGCAACTGCAGTGCCGCAGAAAACATAAGAGACTGTGTGGACGCGTTTCTGTTTTTGGGAGAAGGGGATTTTCATCCTCTGGCCGCCGCGTTCGGCACGGATATTCCCCTTTTTGTTTACAACCCGGTAACCGGAAGCATGAGAAGCGTCGAAAACACCAGAGAAAGAATTCTCAGGAAACGTTTCGCTTCGATAACAATCGCATCGGAGGCAGAGAGTTTCACGGTAATCGTGTGCAGTAAAAAAGGCCAGAAACGCATAGCCGAAGCCGAACGCATATCCGCCCTTTTGGAAAAAGCCGGAAAGAAAGTTTACACCGTGGTTCTGGAAGAAATAACTCCGGAAGCCCTGTCCCATTACCGTACGGACGCATTCGTGAACACGGCGTGCCCCCGCATTTCCATGGACGAATCCTCGAGATTCGTGAAGCCGATACTGACGGTCACGGAAGCGGAAATCGTTGCCGGAATACGAAAATGGGAAGATTACGAATTCGATTCCATAAGGAACTGACTCTCTTTCCGCTTAACTTTTTAACGACGATTCGCAATCAGTGGTCCGTATGGTAACGTCCGAGGAATTTCTTTCCGGGCATCTGCCCGACGCAAACATAGGGATCGGCCGCGGTTCAGACAACGGCACGGTCGAAAAAAGCGTAGAATATTTCGGCCGCGACAATATCGCAATATACGACAATCCGGAAAAACTGGTATCCGATTTGATTTCCGGCAGAATAGATGCGGCGGTCAGAGGAGACATGTCCTCTTCGGTTCTCCTGCCCATAATAAAAAAGACAACGGGCCTGAAAGTTCTGGAAAGAGTCGTTCTCATGGAACCGCCGGGAGGCAAACTTTTCCTTATGGCTCCGGTGGGGATAGACGAGGGATGGACTGTAGCCCAGAGGGAGGCTCTTGCGGTACGGGCCGTCGCCCTTGCCGAAAGGATAGGTCTCGGAAAAAAGATAGCAGTGATGTCCGGCGGCAGATGCGAAGATTACGGAAGGTGCAAAACGGTAAACAAAAGCATAGACGACGCTCTCCTTCTGGTGAAAAAACTGAAGGATAAGGGATACGACGCGTACCACTCCCAGATTCTTATCGAAAATGCCGTAAGGGAGGCGGACATACTGATAGCGCCCGAAGGAATTTCCGGCAACCTGCTTTTCAGGTCCATGCATCTGGTGGGCAACACCGCGGCGCTGGGTGCCCCCATCGTGAACATGGACAAGGTGTTCGTAGATACATCGAGAGCGAAGAAAGATTACTGCGATTCCATAGCGCTGGCACTCAGACTCACGGAGAAATGATTATGATATTGGAAATTGACGGAGGGTATTCGGGAATAAGATTCTCGGCGTGCCACTTCATACCCAGACACGAAAAATGTTCCAGGCTTCACGGACACTCGTACATAATACGCCTGAGACTGGAAGGAGACGCGGGAGAAGACGGAATGCTCATGGATTTCGTGGTTCTCAAAAAGGAACTGAGGGCATTGGCATCCATGTTCGACCACAGAACGATTCTTCCGTCCCGGTCTTCGGACGTGGGCCTGAACATCGACGGAGATTCCGTGGAAGCCACGGCCTGCGGAAAGCGCTACGTGTTCCCTCTGGAAGACACGATAATACTGGAACTTCCCAACACGACGGCGGAGGAAATGGCGAAACTCATGGTTTCCATCTTCCTCAAAGACGTGAAATTACCGGAGAACGTACGTTCGATATCGATAGGCCTCGACGAAGAAAGAGGTCAGACGGCGTGGTACACCGAGGTGCTGAGATGACCAAGGCGGTTGTCCTTCTGTCCGGAGGTCTGGATTCGACCGTTACGCTGGCACAGGCAATCGACGACGGAAACGAAGTCTATGCCCTGAGTTTCCGTTACGGTCAGAGACACGGAAGGGAACTTATGGCCGCCGCAGACGTATGCAGGCATTACGGAGTCCCACATACGATTATCGATATCAATCTCTCTTCTTTCAGATCGGCTCTCACTAATCCGGACATAGACGTGCCGGAAAACAGACCCGAAATCTCCGAAAAAGAAATTCCCATAACATATGTTCCGGCAAGAAACACAATCTTCCTGAGCGTGGCGGCGGGTCTGTGCGAATCCATCGGCGCGGATCTGATTTACATAGGAGCGAACATCATCGATTATTCCGGATATCCCGACTGCCGCCCGGACTTTTTCTCCGCTTTCGAAGAGATGCTCCGCAGAGGAACCAAAGCGGGCGTCGAAGGCAACCCCATCAGAATAATGACTCCGATTCTGAAGAAGTCCAAAGCGGACATAGTCCGTCTCGGCAAGAAACTCAACGCACCGCTGGCACTTACGTGGTCGTGCTACGAAGGCAAAGAGAAAGCCTGCGGAAAATGCGACTCCTGCATACTCAGACTCAGGGGATTCCGCGAAGCGGGATACAAAGACGAAATCGAATACGAGATACCGATATGAAGATATGCGAAACGTTCCTGTCGCTCCAGGGCGAAGGACTTACCATGGGTGTTCCCACATTTTTCATCAGGACAGTCGGGTGCAATCTGAATTGTTCCTGGTGTGATACCAAGTATGCGTTCGACGGCGGAAAAGAGATCGGAATCGACGAACTGATCGACTCGGTTCCCTGGGCCCCGTGCGTTTGCGTAACCGGGGGAGAACCCATGCTCCAGCCGGACATTTACGAATTGCTGGGTCTTTTGATTTCCATGGGAAAAACGACGGTATTGGAGACCAACGGTTCCGTGGATCTGTCGGAACTTCCCGACAGTCCGAATCTCATGATAAGCATGGACATCAAATGCCCCTCGTCCGGAATGGAAGACAGGATGATGTTTTCCAACATATCCCTGCTGGGAAAAAAAGACCAGCTCAAATTCGTCGTCGGAGACATCGGCGACGTGGATTACGCCGAAAAGATAATCGAAAAATACGGCGCGGACACGAACATTATTTTCTCGCCGGTGGGCGGTATGGATCTCGAACCTTTGGCGGAAGAGGTTCTGAAGAGAAAACTGAACGTGCGCGTTCTGCCGCAGCTGCACAAAATAATATGGGGCGACAGACGGTCAGTCTGAATTACCCAGCGCTTCGAATTTCTTTCTGCGTTCGTACCGTCTTTTGAAATCCGTGACGCTTTCTTCCACGGTACCCTCTTCGTCCGAAGAAACGGTTATTCCAGCATTCGTCAGTTTATCGTATCCGTGGGGGCCGATTCCGCCCGTTATCACGGCGTCGACGCCGAGACCGATGATGGAATCGGCAACCAGCATTCCGGCTCCGGACGCTGCGTTCACGTGTTCGTTTTCGACAACAGTGTAGTCCAGAGTATCCATGTCCACGATGAGGAAAAACGGCGCGTGCCCGAAATCATCCGCAACGAAAGAATCCAGGGTGTCGCCCTCGGCCAGAACTCCGATTTTCATTCCGCTTCGACCGTCGCCACTATTTTCTTTATAATCGACATGAACGCTTTGGCGGAAGCGGATTCGGGGTTGCTCAGAACCGTCGGCATTCCTCCGTCGCCGTCGGTGACTACGGCGGCTTCGATGGGAACTTTTCCGAGGAACTGGATATCGAATTCTTTGGCAACATTTTCTCCTCCGCCGGATTTGAAAATGTCCGTGACTTCGCCGCAGTGAGGGCAGACGAATCCGCTCATGTTCTCGATGATTCCGATGATCGGAATTTTGGCTTCCGCAGCGAACGTGATGCTCTTGCGGCTGTCGAGCAGCGCAACGTCCTGTGGCGTCGTGACTATGACGGCGCCGTCGGGCTTGGGAATGAGATTCATAACGGACAGGGCTTCGTCGCCGGTTCCCGGAGGCATGTCGATCACGAGATAATCCAGATCTCCCCAGTTGACGTCCTCTATGAACTGTTTTATCGCCGTGTTTTTGACGGGGCCCCTCCAGAGTATCGGGGTGTCCTTCGTGGGCAGAAGGAACGCCATGGACATGATTTTCAGGGACGGGGGGAAAAGAATCGGAACGAGCTTTCTTTCGTCGTCGACGAGAAGCTGTTCGTCCTCCACTCCGAACATTTTCGGAATGTTGGGCCCGGTTATGTCCACGTCCATTATTCCGGTCTGATATCCCATGGAAGAGAGCGCGGCGCCGAGGTTGGACGAAACCGTGCTCTTTCCCACTCCGCCTTTTCCGCTGAGGACTATAATCGTGTGTTTTATCCTGCCGAGGCTTTCCTTGAGTCTGGTTTCTTCTTCTATTTTATCGGCGCTTATTACTTCTGCCATGATTATCGGTCCCGAAACTTGGTGTTAAGATAAAAAGTGTGTGCTTTGCAGACGGGCGATTCGGCAGCTGTATCTATTCGTATCGAAAAGGAAATGTCCGTTCCGTCGCGTATCTACGAAGTGCGCCTCCTCGCCGGAGCGTTCAGAAATTGCTATATCCCCGTCCGCCCATAGCGCCGTCATGCCGCTCGGAGATCCCGGAGGAGGAAATTTCGAATACACCGAGGAAGGACTTCCTCAGAACATAATCGCGGTGAGGATACCCACCTCCGATCTTGACGAGAGTACAGCGTTTTACACCGAACTTCTGGGCATGGAAGCCGTGGGCAGAAAAGAGTCCTATGCGGTACTCAGAAGGGAAGATGCGGTGATTCTTCTTTACCTTTCGCCCAACACAGGAGTGGACACGGGATTCTACATGGGGGTGGACGACCCTTACGCTCTTCACAGACGTCTTATCGACGAGGGAGTTATTTTCATGACGGACCCCGAAATGGGACCCATCGGAGTTTACACCTCGTTCAGGGACACCGACGGAAACATAATCCGCGTTGTCGACAAGTATGCTGTGGATTCGTTTTCCTGATCAGTCTCCGAGATTTGCCAGTTCCGTGGCTTCCCTGATTCTCTTTTCCAGCTGGGGCGGAAGTCCCGCGATGCCTCCGGAAAGGAATCCTCTGACAATCATGCTCACCGCCTGTTCTTCCGACAGACCTCTCGACATAAGGTACTCGATCTGTTCTCTGGCTATTTTGCCGACGGCGGCTTCGTGGGTCATTTCCAGATCCGCTTCGTTGGCTTCCAGTTCGGGGATGGCGATGGTGCTTCCGCCTTCTTTGAGGATTATGCTCTTGCATTCCAGGTGGGCTTTGACGCCGGGGGCGTTTCCGACCAGACGTCCGCGGGCGGTCATTTTTCCTCCAACGGCTATGCTTCTGCTGATGATTTCGGCGGAAGTTCCCCTGCTGTTCATGATGGCAACCGAACCGTTGTCTATGTCGGAGCCTTCGTGCGCTATGCACATGGAATTGAATTTGGCGGTCGAGCCCTCTCCGTTAAGATTTACGATGGGGTTGGACTGCAACGTTCCCACCTTCTCGAGAATGACGTAGTTGTTGGAATAATGGGAATTCTTGCCGACGACTATTCCGGTTCTGGGTCTTACCGCGGTTTCCTCTCCCCAGTTGTGAATCATGGAGAAATCCATCGATGCGTTGTCTCCGAGGAAAGATTCCGTGACGCCTATGTGTACGGCTTCGTCCGCACCGGGTCCGGTGGCACATCCCGTAATGAAGTTCGCGGACGCGCCGTCTTCGACCACTACTATGTTGTGCACGTGCTGAATCGATTTGTCGGATTTCAGGAGCATGCACGCCTGAATAGGAGCTTCGATTTTGTATCCGGCTTTGACTCTTATGAAGTAGCCGTCAGATTTTTCCAGGTACGTCAGTGCCGTGAATTTATCTTTTTCCGGAGCAACCGCCGTCCACATAAGGTCCTTGACCCAGTCGTATTTTTTGACCGCCTGTTTGGTCGTCAGTATCTCGACTCCGTCGGGCAGTTTGTTGGAGCAGTGGCTCATACTGTTGTCTATGAACATGACGGTTCCGGAACGGAGCGACTCGTCCGGCGAAATTCCAACGCTGGTCATGGTTTCTTTGAACTCGTTCTGGGAACCTTCCAAATCGTCTATGACGGGTGAATCTCTGCATACGGGATTGTATTTTTCCAAATCCACGTCTCTGCCGTATGCGGCTTTTTTGTCCAGAGCCTCTCTTACAGCTTTGTCACTATTACGTTCTGACATGTTTCGCAGTCTCCGTATCCGTTCTTTCTGATCATTGCAAGCAGTTCGGTGGGTCTTCCCGAACACCTTATGCGCCCTTTGTCCATGACGTAGGCTTTATCGGCTCCGATATAGTCGAGAACCTGTCCCGTGTGAGTAATTACCAAAGCGGAAATATTCTTCATCCCGTCAGATCCGCATTCGGCCCGATCGTAAAGCAGATCGTGGATTTTGTTTCCTATGAGATCGATGCTCTGCAAGTCCACGCCGGATTCCGGTTCGTCCAGCATAACAAAGTCGGGGCGCTGGGCGGTAAGCTGGAAAAGTTCCGATCTTTTTATCTCCCCTCCGGAGAAACCGACGTTCACGTCTCTCTCCAAAAAGGGTTCCATTTTGAATTCGTCGGCTCTTGCCATCACGTCTCCTGCGCATTCCTTGTCGGCCGAAGTTTTCACCAGTTCTCCGAGTTTCACTCCGGTGATGTTGGGGGGCCTCTGCATCATCATTCCGATACCGCGTTTGGCACGTTCGTCCACGGGCAGGTCCGTTATGTCCTCTCCCTTGAAAATTATGCTGCCTTTGGTAATTTTGCAGGTGCTGTAACCCATAATGGCGGAGAGCAGCGTGGATTTTCCCGAACCGTTGGGGCCGAAAAGAATGCAAATCTCCCCGTCTTCTATTTTCAGGTTCACGCCCTTCAGGATTTCCCTGTCTCCGGCGGTTGCGTGAAGATCTATGATTTCGAGCATTATCTCACTTAAACGGCGATGTTAATCTATCGTTAAATACTTGTCTCCGAGGGTCCGGAACGGGTATGTTTCCGTTCCTCTGGGTTTCTTGTTCTCCGGACGGAGACGTACATTTTCGAAGCGGTTATGACAAAAGATTATAGCGCTTCAAACAATCATCCGGAACATGAAAGTCATCGCGCTCAACGGCAGCCCCCGTCTTCTGGGAAACACGTCCGGTATACTCATGGATATGCTGGACAGATTTTCCAAAGAAGGCTTGGAGACCGAGCACATTCAGCTTTATTCTTACAATTTCATCCCGTGCAACGACTGCAGGTCCTGCGAGATCAGAGGGGACGGACGCTGCATAATCGAGGACGACGGACTGAACGAACTGGTGGAAAAACTGAGATGCGCGGACGGGATAGTTTTCGCAAGCCCGGCTTACTACGGAGGAGTGACGGGACAGATGAAGATATTCATGGAACGCGCGGGACTTTCCTTGGAGATGGGGGATCTGGGTCTTAAACACAAAGTCGGCGGTGCAATAGCGGTTGCCGCTCACGACGGCGCCTCCGCGGCCTATTCCCAAATGGTCAATTTCATGCTCCGCAATCAGATGATCGTGTGCGGTTCCGCCCCCCAGACGGTTTTCAGGGCGCTGAATTCCCCTCAGTTCGAAAACGATACCGCTGCAGTAAAGGCGGTATCCGTCCTGGCCGACGAAATGATGTATGCCATGGAACGTCTTTCGGAGTAATCAGAAGAAGAAAAAGCCGCACCCTTCGCTTTTAGAGATTTCCGCGACGCATTCCATGCGGTCGAGAGTTCCGCTGTACCAGTTGACCTTCTGTTTTCCTTCCTTGGGAAGAGCTTCTCTCAGAATCGCTATTTCCTTCAGCAGGGATTCCGCGTCTTCGGGAGTAAGTTCTTTTTTTGAGGCTGCCATTTCCGGAACAGAAGCCACGATGGGGCATCCGTATTTGTCCGCGATTCCGGGAAGCTGGCTCTTATCGGGGCCGAAGGTTCCTATGCATCCTCTTCCCTTATCCCAGGAAAGTGCGCATTCGGCGCATATTTCGGCCATTTCGTCAAACGTAACCAATTCCCATTCCGTGGTGCGGTTTTCGGGTCTGGATTCGGCCAGAGCCTTTTCCGCATCGTCGGAATCAAGAAGACCCAGTTCCACCCATCCGGTATAACTGGATTCGGCCAGGGGTTTCAGTTTCGCGATGTCGTTTTCGTCGGTCAGCAGTTCGGTGTGTACGGTTTCTGTATCTTTACCGAGTCTGTTTCTTTTAAGGAAGGATCCCCAGTCGTCCACAACTTTTTCCGCGGATTCTTTTGACACGGTGTGCTGTATTTCCGCAGCTTCCCCGTATTTTTCCGGATTATCGGTAAGCACCCTCACGATTTTCAGTTTCTTTTCTCTGCAGAGTGCGTTTCTGCATTCGGTTTCCCTGATTGCGATATTGATTCCCATTGTTTTTTCTCTCACCCGTCAAGAGACTCGAGGTATTTTTCTCTGTTGCTCTTGTAAGTGACGGGGACGAGCATCATTTTCAGGGCTATCAGTACGGCGAGAATGTAGAATATTCCAATCATGTCTATGGAAACGGTTACCGAATCCACGGACAGATCTCCTCCGCTTCCGAAACCGGATGTGTCCATGCTTACGGGGACCACGCCCGTCCGGAATATGAGCAGCATCCAAATCAGCGAGTAAGCCAGAGCCACGAAGCTTGCGGCGGCTCTGGCTTTGTTGCCTTTTGCGTAAAAAGCGGTGAAGAACGAGATTATGATGACGGGTATGCCGTAAATCATGTATCTTTCCACGGTTTCCTTCAGCGTTTCGATGGTGGGAGCCATTTCGTCCCCCATGCCCATGGTATCCAGCATGTTTCCCATTATGTACAGCACAATCAGAGGCACGACCACGATGGAAACGAAGCTCATGAACGAAGACGTGGCACCCCTCAGGAACGAACCGTGTCCCGCATCCTGTCCGAACGTTGTGTTTTCGGTCATCACGGCACCTCCGGTTTGTAAGTTTCCATAATATTCGAGACGGCTTCTATCATAAGGTCCATCTCTTCCTGGGTAAGAATTACGGTTTCTTCTCCCTCGCCGATATCGTAAGTTATGGTGTAATCTCCGCCTTCATAATATTCGTTCAGAGCGTCGATTATTTTGTCCGTTCCGCCGTCAACCACTGCGGAGAATCCTGATCCGGTGTTTTCCACACTGATGCTGACTCCGCCTATTTTGGCATTGACGTCGGTTCCGACGGGAATCATGGCAACCACCGGTCCGGCCGCTTCTATCTTATTTTCGGTGACGCTTATGGTTGGGGCTCCCGACGGGGCGTAAGAGGCGGCCACGGTTATGTCGGCGCCGGCTATTCCCTTCATGTATTTCCCGGCCACGTTGATGTCCATGTTGATTTTCATGGTGTCCTTTTCGCCTGCCAGCATGATCATGGCGTTGTTCAGGTAATTGATTTCTATATCGATTCCCGCGGAGCGGGTCTCTTCGGGTTCGACGGTGAACACGGGAGTTTCCGCAATGAGATACTTTATCGTCCCGTCCTTGGAGACCTGGTTTACGCTGACGGAAATATCCTGAAGACTGTAGCGCAGATAGTTGGTCAGCGTGACTTCCGTGTACATTTTCATTCTGACGCCGGCTTTTTCCACGAGAACCATGCTCTGTTTCAGAACCTCTCCGGCGGAATCCTTCAGAACGGCGGTTTTCCCCATATGTTCCGTCTGCAGTTCAGTCACCGCGGCGGAAACGCTGGCGGAATTTCCCTGATTCACGGTGATTACGTAACTGTCGTCCACGTACACCTTTGCGTCGGTTCCGTTGGAATTGACCGCGTCGGAAAAGTTGTACTTCATGACTTCCGTGTCGGGAGTCACTTCGTAGACGCATTCCACTCCCAGTTCTCCTTCCACGGGCATCCCGTCCGTTTTGGTGGGGACCACGCCCAAAATAATAAACGCGGCAAGTGCCACGACTACGAGGGCATATATGCCGTGAGCAACAACGCTGTAGGCTTTCACGTTACTGTATCGTATGCTATCTTTAAAGTAACCTGTGTTTTCTGCCGTTCCGGAACCGGATTACCACATTTGCTTTCTTGTTCGGGACGTATGGGAAAAAATGATAATAGAAACAGCCATGGGGTATCAGAATGGCAGACATCCGTATCAGAAAGAGAAAAAGGATGAGGGAAAAAGACGCAAAAGCGATGTCGCTCGAATTATCTGAAGCGACGGGTGTACCCGTATTTTCGGAAAACGAACACGTGGACACCGCCGAAAGCACCGATTACGGACTGATATTCGCCGGCGGGGACATCGTCGGTATGATTTACGAGGAAAAACCGTTTCTGACCATACGGGGGATTCTGAAATATAAACCGGTCAAACGTTTCGTAACGGTGGACATGGGGGCGGTGCCGTTCATATCCAACGGAGCCGACGCCATGGGTCCCGGAATCACCGACGCTGACCCGGAAATCAAAGAAGGCGACATGGTGTGGATCCGCGATATCAAAAACGGAGCTCCCCTTGCGGTCGGCGTGGCTCTGCGTCCCGCAGACAGACTTATGGCGAAAGAATCCGGGAAAGCCGTAAAGACCGTGCATTACATAGGCGACAGACTCTGGAAAACCGGGGAGTGACACATGCTGGGATTCGGACGCGGCAAGCAATCCGAAGAAAGATATTTCGTGGATTTGGACAACGGTTCCTCGGGGGCGTTCGATTACGACGTTAAGATTACCGCGGTGGAGATGAGAGGCTACGGCGACGTAGTTGCCGTTTCTGATATGGTACGCCGCGGAGAAATGCTGGTTGTCGATCTGTCCAATTTTGCCGACGTGGAATCCAAACGCAGGGACGCAATCAAAGAACTCCGCGATCTTTCGGCGGAAACCGGAGGTTCGTTTTCGGAGATGTCCGGAAGAACGGTCATAATCGTTCCGCCCGGCGTCGGATTGGAGAAAGTCCGCATAACCCGCAGGAACAGATGATATGCCCGCAAAAACAGTTCACGACCCGCTTCACGGAAGCATAAAACTCGACGGATTATTTTTGGAACTGGCGGACAGGCATGAAATGCAGAGGCTGCGCTACGTCAGGCAGTTGGGTTTCGGAAATTACGTGTTTCCGGGAGCCAACCACACAAGATTCGAACATTCCCTCGGAGTCTACCACCTTTCCGGAAAGATGGCGGACGCGCTTTCCCTTTCGAAAGAAGAATCCGATACGGTACGTGCTGCCGGAATGCTGCACGACATATGCCACGCGCCGTTCTCCCACACCCTGGACGACGTAATAGAATCCCGTCTGGGGACGGACCACATGGAATTGGCAAGGATGCTCATCGAAGGCAGAATAAAGACCTACCAGGACAAGGACGAAGAGATTCTCGCAGGTACCGGGCCCATTTCGGAAATACTCGAAAAGAACGGAATATCCGCGGAAAAAGTATGCGATCTCATCGCGTTCCCGGAAGCTCCCCGTCCGGATCTGAATTCTTTTTCCAGGGATTCCGGGCAGTCATTTTTCACCTCCGGCGATTACCTGCATCAGATAATCCACGGTCCGGTGGATTCGGATCAGATGGATTATCTTCTCAGAGACGCCCATTACACCGGAGTCACCCACGGTCTGATTGACGTGGAAAGACTTCTTTCGACGATAAGGGTGTTCAACGACAGGCTTGTGGTGGAAAAGGGAGGGATGACGGCCGCCGAAGGCCTCATGGTCTCCAGATCTCTGATGTACACATCGGTGTACTATCACGAGACGGTCCGCGTGGCGGAGATGATGATGCTGAAAGCCCTGGAAGCTTCGAATCTGGATATCGGTGACATACATCTCTGGACGGATTACGAACTGACGCTTATGATGGAAAATCAGGGAAAGCGTTCCGCACGCATAGTGCGCAGCATTATGAACCGCAGACTCTACAAAAAGGCATTTACCGGATATACGGCTGATATGAGCGAAGACGAAATCCACAATCTGGCACAATATACTTCATACGAATCCAGAAAAAAACTGGAGCAGGAAATCGCCGACATTGCCGATGTCGATATCAGCGAAGTCGCGGTAGATATTCCGTCGGAATCCGCCCTGTTTTCGAAAATAAGCATAGGAAAAACCGACGTTTCGATTCTGGACGGAGAGAGGGTGAGAAGCATAACCAAACTTTCGTCGATTTCCAAATCACTTCAGGCAAGGGATGTTTTCAGATGGGCGGTGCTCGTATCATGCCCGGCGGATAAATTCGAAGCGGTGGCGAAAGCCGCGGAAAGCGTACTCAGCCTTTGACCACGCCTATGGGCGTAAGTTTGGCGACAACGGAAGAAATTCCCGCTCCGTTTACCACTTCGATTACGTCGTCTATGTCTTTGTACGCGTCGGGAGCTTCTTCCGTAAGTCCCTCGTCGGAACCGCTCATCAGAACTATTCCTTTGGAAGCCATGGATTTTCTGATCCCGGGAGCGGTGAATCCGGCGGAAGCGGATTTTCTGGACATTTTCCTTCCCGCGCCGTGGCAGGTGGACCCGAAGGTTTCTTCCATTGCGCCTTTGCGCCCCAGAAGAACGTAGGTTCCGGTGCTCATGTCTCCGGGAATTATCACCGGCTGTCCGGTATCTCTGTACTTAAGGGGAATTTCGGTTCTTCCTGCCGCGAATGCGCGGGTGGCGCCCTTGCGGTGCACAAGAACTTCCGTTTTCTTCCCTTCCACGGTGTGGGTTTCTTTCTTGGCGATATTGTGCGCAACGTCGTAAACGAGATGCATATCCATCTCTTCGGCGGACCTTTTCAGAACCTTTTCGAAAGATTCCCTTATCCAATGCATAATCATCTGCCTGTTGGCCCATGCGTAATTCGCGCCGCAGCACATCGATTTGTAGTAATCCTCTCCCTCTTTAGATTTCAGGGGAGCGCATGCAAGCTGTCTGTCCGGCAGTTTTATCCTGTTATCGTGAACGTAACGCTCCATAATCTGAACGTAATCGGTGGCTATCTGATGGCCGCACCCCCTGGAACCGCAGTGAACCGTTATCGTAACCGTTCCTTCTTCCAGACCGAAGGCCTTTGCTGCTTCCCGGTCGGCGATTCTTTCGACGGTGTCTATTTCGAGAAAATGGTTCCCGGAGCCCAGGGAACCGAGCTGGGGAAGTCCTCTTTTCTTTGCGCGGGTGCTCACCAGGGACGGGTCCGCGTTTTTCATGCATCCGTTTTCTTCGGTTGTATCCAGGTCGCATTCCCATCCGTAGCCGTTTTCCACGGCCCATTCGGAGCCGTATGCCAGAACATCGTCCAAATCCTTGGCTCCAAGTTTCGTAAGACCCTTGGAACCGAGTCCCGAAGGAACGTTGGAATACAGCTCCTTCATGAGTTCTTTCATGCTGTCGCCGATATCTTCGGGAGTAAGATTCGTTTTTATGAGCCGCACTCCGCAGTTGATGTCGAAACCGATTCCTCCCGGAGAGATGCTTCCCTCGTCGGCATCCACGGCGGCCACTCCCCCTATGGGAAAACCGTAGCCCCAATGTATGTCGGGCATGGCAAGGGAATTTCCGACGATTCCGGGAATACACGCGACGTTGGCCGCCTGAAGGGGCGCGCTGTCGGAACGTATCTGGGGAATCATTTTTTCGCTGGCATAGACGACGGCGTCGGTGCGCATGCACGGCACTTCCCCTCTGGGTATACGCCATCTGTACCCGTCGATTTTTTCAAGATTTCCGTTCCAGCCCATTTCGACCGCCGTTTCGAGAAGACAGGGGCCGGGACCGAGATTTGAACCCGAGTCGGGGGATCCACAGTCCCCCAGGATAACCAAGCTACCCTATCCCGGCCATGCTGTGGACTGCCGATAAGCTCGATGTAAATAAATATTCTCTTGTTTCGGCGTTATGTTTATTTAACGCTCTCGGGATAAGTCGGTCATGGCAAAAAGAAATCTGATATCCGTAATCGACATGAAGGACGAGTGGCCCGAACTCGTGGATCTGGCAATCCGCATGAAGGCCGAACGCGGAAGACACGGAGCCCCCCTGGCCAACAAATCCCTTGCTATGATTTTCGAAAAGCCCAGTACCAGAACCCGCATATCTTTCGATGTGGCAATGACCGAACTGGGCGGAAACGCCCTGTACATCGACGAATCCAACCTTCAGATGGATCACGGCGAAACCGTCGAAGACACGGCAAAAGTGATGAGCCGTTTCGTACACGGAATCATGTACCGCGCCAAAGACTACAAAATCATGGATAAATTCGGAGAGTACGCAACCGTCCCGGTCATAAGCGGACTGGACAATCTGGAACATCCCTGTCAGGCTCTCGCCGATATGGTTACAATCAAAGAAAAACTCGGAGAATTCCGCGGAAAGAAACTTGTGTACATGGGAGACGGAAACAATGTGTGCAACTCTCTTCTCTACGCCTCGGCGATAATGGGTCTCGATATGGTTGCATGCTGTCCCGCCGTAAGGATGCCCAACGCGGAAATCATGCTGAAAGCTTCCCGTATCGCGGACGCGAACGGATGCAACATCTCCGCAACCTATGACCCCAAAGTGGCGTGCGTGGACGCAGACATACTTTACACGGACACCTGGATTTCCATGGGCGATACCACTCCGGTCAGCGAAGCCGTGAGGATTTTCCAGATGTATCAGATCAACAACGACATCCTGGCCATGGCCAAACCGGACTGCATAGTCATGCACTGTCTGCCCGCTTATAGGGGACAGGAAATAACGGCGGAAGTCATCGACGGTCCGCACAGCGTCGTGTTCGATCAGGCGGAGAACCGTCTGCACGCCCAGAAAGCGGTACTGTACACGCTGCTCAAATGACCTGACAGGAAATCAGGTCTTCCGCGGCTTCGAGGAATTCTTCCTTCTTGTCCGGCGGAATCGTAGCGCCGGCGGCAATGCTGTGGCCGCCTCCGAACCCTCCCACGTGTTCGGCGGCGGTTTTCATAACGAAAGACAGGTTCAGACCCCTGTCCATTAACGAATGGTCGGCCCTTGCGGAAACCTTTATGCCGTCTTCCGCGTCGGCGAAGGCGATTATCGGCAGTTCCCGTTTGCAGATTCCGGAATTTAAAACCATTCCGGCGACTATTCCCACTACCGTTTCCTTTATTTCGTCTCCCGCGTCGAAATACTGAAGGAATCTGCGTTCGCGGATTAGACGGTTTTCTTTGATGTAATTTATCGCTCCGGAGATGTTGCGTCTGTGTTCGGTGCGGTTTGCTTCCGCATCCGCCAGAGCGGACACGTCTCCTTTGCATATGCGCATTCCGGTTTCCGCGTCGTCGTAGCGTCCGCACGAATTCAGCAGAGTGGCATATTCTTTCGCGTCCCTCAGACCCGTGCCTTTTTCGAACTTCGGGAGGGTGTAAACCTCTCCTATAAGCATATGCTCTTTGTCACTGCCGACCAGCTCCACGAGTTTCTCCGTGACTCTGGATTTTTCTTTCGGTCCGAGGTCGTTCCAAGACTTCGTTCTGCCCCCGTCGTTAAGGCTTATTCCCAGTTCGGAATAGAATCTGGCACATGCCGGACCGGAGTTCGTCAATCCGGGCAGTTCGGGTTCGTTGGAGTATTGCAGGTACTGTATCAGGCTTCTCGTTTCCCTGCCGAAAAGCCTCAGGTCTTTCTCGGCGATTACGTCCCCTTCTTTTACGGCGTCTTCTAGAATCGAACGGTTCATTCCGGTGAGTCCGTATTCGACGCTGTCCTGAAAATCTCCCACGGCTCCGATAACAGCCAGATATGCCAGGTCCGTGTTTTCGGGATTAAGTTTTTTCGCTACTTCGTAGGTAACTCCGGCGCCGCTGATTTCCCTGGATCCGTCCATTCCGAAGAGATGGGGATTCACATGGTAAACCGCCACGAAATCTTCGAGAACGGTCTGTCTGCGCTTCTTTCTGGAATCCGGGACGTGATGATCCGTTATGACCAGTCCGTTTTTGCTGAATTCGGACGCGTATCCGCTCCCCAGGTCGCATATCCAGACCAAGTCCTTGCATGTGTTTACGCCGCTGACAACTTCTTCGGTTATTTTTTTCTCGAAAACGACTTCGTGCGCTATGCCCAATCTGTCAAGTGCCAGTGATGCTATGGACCCGGCGGAAATGCCGTCCGCGTCTATGTGGGTTATCACTTTGACGTAGTCTGCCCCGCGTATTGCGTCCGCGGCTCTTTCGGCCGCTTTGCGGAATCCGGAAACGTTACCAGACGAATCCCGCATACTCCCTCACCAGTTTTTCGTAAACTCTTTCCGCCACTGCCGTAAGGTTAACCGTATCGGCTCTGTTGTATTCGATCAGTGTGTTCAGTGCGTCCCTGTCTCCGAAATCGTCCCACTTTTTCCAGAGCATTACGGCTTCGAAACCGTCCACCCCCTTTATTTCCTCGTCCCTGGAAATCCCCATCTGGCTCTCTATGATTTTCAGACCCCCCCTGTATCCCGCTTTTCTTGCTCCGAATCTCAGATCGAAGTGGGGGTACTCCAAATCCAGCGTCGGGAAGCTTTCCCTGAGGACGGGAATGTCGAAACAGCTTCCGTTGAAAGTTACCAGCATGGAGACTCCGTCCAAAGCGTCGGAGAGGGTTCCGGCGTCCAAATCCTTACCCTGGGTCAGCGTGACGGTATCTTTTTCGGTATGAATCGTGACGACGGTGACAAGAGATGTTCTTTCGAGTCCGTCCGTCTCTATATCCAGATAGGCGGCGTTCTTTCCGAATTCGCCGAACAGACGCCATCTTTCGGATCCGGGAAGCATATCGTTCAGACCCGCAGCGTCTCCGGAATCCAGAAGTTCTTCGGCTTCGAGTATGGCGGCGTCGCACTTCTTTTTAAATCCTGCGGAAACGTGGCTCACGCTGTCCGCGGAGAGAAAATCGTCCCAATCCCTGATTCCGGATTCCCAAATGCGTTTTTCCTTCTTCACCCCGATGGACGGAGCGATGCTGAAGGTGTGTCTGATCATCGGTTACGGCTATGTCGGTTCGCCTAATAACGTTGCCGTCCCCCGATGCGCGGAGTTATTAGCCCGTCCGGCATTAGGTCCGTCATGCATACCTGCGAAATCCTGCCGGGAGTCGTCATAACCGACGACAGATGCGTTCTTCTGGACGAAGGGCGCACCGCGGCAATCGGAGATCTGCATCTCGGATACGAAAGGGCGCTGGAGGACGAAGGACTCTACCTTCCGAGAATCAACACGGGAACCATCAGGGACGCCCTGAACGGAATCATAGGCCGTTACGAACCGGAAAGGATAGTTCTGTTGGGAGACATCAAACACGATTTCCGCCGTTCGCAGTCGGAACCCGCCCGGGAGATAAGGGAGATAATCGGACTCATATCAGAGGCCGCGGAAGCGGTTCTGGTCCGGGGCAACCACGACAACTACATCCAGAACATACTGGCGGGGATGGGAGTCGATGCGGTTTCTTCGGTGGATATCGCCGGATTCAGACTGGAACACGGGCATGTCGATTCCGGGATAAGGCCGGTAATAATCGGGCACGAACACCCGGCGGTAAGAATCCCCGGCCCCAACGGGATGAAACTCCAGTGTTTCGTGCTGGCAAGGAAAGAGGGAGTTCTGGTGGTTCCTCCGTTCAGCCCCATGTCTCCCGGAAACGATCTGCTTTCCGAAGACGCCGTCATGGCTCCCGCCCTGCAGAAATGCGATTTGGGAAAGGCGGAGATATACGGAGTTTCCGAGCTGGGCATTTTCCCTCTCGGAGATCTTTCAGGTCTGGCGGACATGGAAATGCGCTGACGCGGTTAACGCTGTTTCCGCGAACCTTGGGATTAAATAATAAGATAGTATTCTAACCCGCAGGAGAATATATCATGACAATGACTCCAAGAGACAGAGTGCTTGCAGCAATGAAGAAAGAGAAACTCGACAGACCTCCCGTTGCCATCTTCACACAGTCCGCAACCGTCGGACAGATGGACAAAGTCGGCGCGGCATGGCCCGAGGCTCACAAGTCTGCAGAGCTTATGGCAAAACTGGGAGCGGCCCAGGCCGACGTTCACGGCTTCGAGTGCTGCAGAGCCCCCTTCTGCCTTACCGCGGAAGCCGAGAGACTCGGCTGCGTAGTGCAGGTAGACAAGAAAGAAGCTTCCCCTATGATTAAGAAGCACCCCTTCAAATTCGACCCCATGTCCGAGGAATATGACTCCCCCGACGGACTCATGTCCCCCGAAGAATTCATCGCCGGCGGAAGGCCCGCCGAAGCAATCAAAGCCATGGGAATCATGAAGAAGACCCACGGCGAGAAATACGCAATCGTTGCCGGAAACACCGGACCGTTCACGCTTGCCGGACACATGGTCAGCACCGAGAACCTTGTTTTCGGAATGATGATGGCTCCCGACCAGGTCACCAAATGGGTAGAGGGAGTTACTCCCATATGCAAAGCGTACACCCAGGCCCTCATCGACAACGGTGCAGACGTCGTTCAGATGTCCGAACCCACCGCGTCCACCGACATGATCGCACCCGACATGTTCGAGGATGCATCCGGAAAATACGTCACCGAAGCTCTCGCATCCGTTAAGAACGGATTCTCCGTTCTCCACGTCTGCGGAGACACCTTGCCCATCCTCGAGATGATGGTTGCAACCGGCGTAACCGGAATATCCATCGAAGAGAAAGTCAACCCCTTCAAAGCTTACGAGCATGTCGGAGGAAAGACCGTTCTCGTAGGAAACGTCGGATCCGTCAGACCTCTGTTCCAGGGAACCCCCCAGGAAGTCATGGAGAAGACGAAGGAATCCGTCGAAGCGGGCTTCAACGTGATTTCGTCCGGATGCGGTATCGCCGCAGAAACCAGCGACGAAAACATGCTCGCCATGGTCAAAGCCGTTAAGGGATAAACGCATCCCGACGGCCCGACCGATCAAACTTCTTAATTGCCTCCGGCAGTTTTCTGCCGGAATACCGGCTTATCTACGGAAAAGCCAGGTCCGTAATTTTTTCCGGTTCCGATATCTTTATCGTGATATTTCGCCTTAAGATTGTTATGACGGAATATCTTGCCAAAAATGCGTTCTATGCGGACAGAATAAAGACCGTTATAAAAACGAAGTACGAGCCCGTTGCCATAAGGCTGATACGGGAGGGAGAAGATTTTCCCGGCGGATACGTTAAGCCCGAAAAACAGATGTCCCATTGTCAGGCCGTAATGCGTGCGAGAAAAGGCGAGCGCATAACCCTGAAGGCCGAGGACAGCAGCTGCCGCGTGGGTGCGTCCGCTCTCGGAATGAGCGAAACGCCCGACGGAGTAGCAGACGGCACGTTCCATTACAACCTGGGTGCTTACGCGTCTCCGGAAGCTGCCGCGGAAACGATTTCCCAGAGACTGATTCCCAAGGAAAAGATAATCGGAGAAATCCTGGTCCCTCTGAAAGACGCGGACTTCGAGCCCGACGTCGTCGCAATCGTGGACATTCCCGAAAGAATCTACTGGGTCGTGCCCCTGTCCACCGTGGACAAAGGGGGCAGAGTGGAGTTCAGCACTTCCGCGTTCCAATGCGCCTGCGAAGACATAACCGTGATACCCATGATAACCCAGCGTCTGAACATTTCCCTCGGGTGCTACGGAAGCCGCAGGAGAACGGACATGGGGCCGGAAGAGATGGCTCTCGGGATTCCTTACGGGATGATCGAAGGATTCATGCCGCACCTCGAAAAGTACGAATCCGGAATCATGACCAAGGCTAAACGCGACTGAAATATTTTTATTCGGTCCCACTTATTATTTTCTTTATATACTCGGTAACACGGTTTCGGGCTAAAATATGCGTATTTCTTTTATTTTGTTAGAAATTAGCCCCGTTTATGGGTGAGTTTTATATTACGATACCAAGTTACGCGCTCTGCAAGGGGCCGCGGGAACCTTATCCCGCAGAAGAAAGAACGGAGGTAAAAAATGCCAAAATACGAGGACGTAATTGACTTGTATGACGACAGGGGAAAACGCATAGCCAAAGACATTCCCCTCGAAGCCATCAGTCCGTTGCGCAACAAGGCAATCCAGAGGATTGCGGACCTCACCAAGAGGACCTGTGCCGTCAACCTTGCCGGTATCGAGAAAGCTCTCAAGACCGGAAACATGATGGGCATGTCCATCAAAGGTAAGGAAATCGACATACCCCTGGTAGCCAACGCGGAAAAGGTTGCGAAAGCAGTCAAAGAGATGATTCAGGTAGTACCCGACGACGACACCGTCGTCAAAGTGAAATCTGGCGGAAAGAACCTTATTGTGGTGCTTCCCGACGCCAGAGCCAACGTGGGTATCGAATACACCACCGGTTTCACCAGCACGGCAGCGGCAGTTACCGAAGCGATCATCGATATTTTCGATGTTCCCATGTACAAAGCCAACATGGTAAAGGGAGCCGTATGGGGATCTTACCCCCAGACCGTCAACTTCGCCGGATCCAACATCAAATCGATCCTTGAAGTTCCCCAGAACAACGAAGGAGCCGGTTACGCTCTCAGGAACATCATGTCCAACCACGTGGTCGCGCTCGTCGACAGGAACGCCATGCAGGGTGTTGCTCTGTCTTCGATTTTCGAGCAGACCGCTTCCTTTGAAATGGGAGACGCCGTGGGACCCTTCGAGAGAGGACACCTCCTCGGACTCGCTTACCAGGGACTCAACGCCAACAACATGCTCTACTCCATAGTCAAAAAGAACGGAAAGACCGGAACCGTCGGAACCGTTATCGAATCCCTTATGGAGAGAGCCATCGACGACGGAGTCATCCGTGTCAAAGAGACGCTCCCCTCGGGATACAAGATTTACACCACCGATGACCTCATGAAATGGAACGCCTACGCCGCTGTCGGACAGGTTGCCGCCGTTATGGTCAACGTCGGAGCCGCGAGAGCCGCTCAGGGTGTACCTTCCACCATTCTGTACTACAACGACCTTCTCGAGCACGAAACCGGACTCCCCGGTGTCGACTACGGAAGATCCATGGGTGTCTGTGTGGGAATGTCGTTCTTCTCTCACTCCATCTACGGAGGAGGAGGACCCGGTCTGTTCCACGGAAACCACGTCGTTACCAGACACTCCAAAGGCGTACTGATTCCCGCCGTCACTGCAGGAAACTGCCTGGACGGAGGAACCCAGACTTTCTCGGCCGAGGCCACTTCCGGTCTCTTCAAGGAAGTCTTCGGAGACATGGACGAATTCCGTCACCCCATTCAGGTAGTGGCGGCAGAGGCTAAGAAAATAAAGAACAAGGTCTGAGTCGTATGCCGATGAAACCCCCGACGGAATACGCAGGAGTGCCCCTTCCTGAAGTAAGGGTCGTCACCAACCGTCTCCTTAACGCGGAGACAACCGAGAAAGTCCTTAACGGACTCGAAAAAATAGAAAATATCAGACAGGTCAACGTTTCGGGCGAAAGTCTGCCCGCAAAGATAAACAGCGGCCCCAACAAGGGACTGGACAACAACCATCCCCAGCGCCGCATTATAAACGTCTCCGGCAGAGAGGTCGAACTCAGATGCCAGGTCGGATATTTCTTCATCGAACTCGAGGTTGAAGACGAGGAAGCGCTCGACGCGGCCGTCGAAAAGATCAAAGCAGTGTGCGATGAACACATCGAGCACGGATTCAGCATTGATCTGGGAAGATATTCGAAATACAGAACCAGCCTTAATGACTACAAAGGTGTATAATATGGCTTATTCAAGACAGTTCTACCCTGGAGAATCCAGCCCCGCGAAAGCTAGACGCAGGATTATGGACCCCAAAGTAAAACTGAAGAAACTCCGCGACGTCCCCATAGAGGATGTCGTAAGGCTTATGGGACACCGCAACCCCGGAGAGGATTACAGAGCAATCCACCCGCCCATCGAGGAAGGCTCCGAGCCCGACTGCCCCATAAGAAAATTGGTCACCCCCATCGAGGGTGCAAAACACGGCGACAGGATCAGGTACATCCAGTTCACTGACTCTGTTTACTTCGCGCCCGTATCTCCCTACCAGAGGGCGTGGATGTATCTCTCCAGGCACAGAGGAATCGATACCGGTACTCTGTCCGGAAGACAGATCATTGAAGTGAGGGAAAGAGACCTCGAGAAACTCGCCAAAGAGTACATAGACAACGAAACCTTCGACCCGGCTCTTACCGGAATAAGGGGAGCTACCGTCCATGGACACGCATGCCGTCTCGACGAGAACGGACTGATGTTCGACGCGTGGCAGAGATACATCTGGGACGACCAGAAGAAAGAAGTCTGCTACGTCAAAGACCAGGTTGCTCTGCCCCTCGACAAGAAGATCTACCTCGGAAAGCCCGCGTCCATGGAAGACCTCAGGAAGAGGACGACCATCTTCAGAGCCGACGGCGTAGACATGCTTGACGACAAAGAGGTTTCCAAATACCAGCACAGAATCCACAAGCTGAGGACTCTCGGCGGATTCAGACCCTTCAAGGTAAAGGGAGAGTGAAATCAATGGCAGAGAAAGAGAAACTTTTCATGGAAGCCTGTAAGAAGAAATTCAAAGAGGCTCCCACAGAGATGGACACCACGTACTACAACTACGGCGGTTGGAAACAGTCCAAGAGCAAGGTGGAGTTCCAGAAAGAAGCGATGAAGATCGCCGAGAAGCGCGGATTCCCCATGATGAACGAGGACATAGGAGTTCCTCTCGGACAGAGGTCCTGGATGCCCTACCAGCTGTCCCACACGGACATGTTCGTAGAGCCCGATGACCTCCACTGCATCAACAACCCTGCTATCCAGCAGGCCTGGGACGACATCAGAAGGACCATCCTCGTCGGACTCGACTCTCCTCACCAGACCATCGAGAAAAGGCTCGGAAAAGAAGTCACCCCCGAGACGATCAACTCTTACCTGGAGACGGTTAACCACACCATCCCCGGAGGAGCGGTCGTTCAGGAGCACATGGCGGAAGTCAACCCCGCTCTCGTGTACGACTCTTACGTAAAGGTCTTCTCCGGAGACGACGAACTGATCGACGAGCTCGACAAGAGATTCGTCATCGACATCAACAAGCTCTTCCCCGAAGACCAGGCCGAGCAGCTCAAGAAAGCAATCGGAAAAACTCTGATGCAGGCTGCCCGTGTTCCCTCCATAGTCGGAAGGGTCATGGACGGTGCCACCACATCCAGGCACGCCGCCATGCAGATTTCGATGGCTTTCATCTCTTCGTACAAACTGGCTGCCGGAGAAGCCGCAATCGCCGACTTCGCATATTCCGCAAAGCACCAGTCCATCACGATGGGTACCATGATGCCCGCAAGGCGTGCCAGAGGACCCAACGAGCCCGGAGGAATCAAGTTCGGATACATGGCCGACATAGCCCAGTCCGACCGTGTTTACCCCGACGACCCCGGACGCGCAGCCCTTGAAGCCGTCGCGCTGGGAGCCATCATCTACGATCAGGTCTACCTCGGCGGATACATGTCCGGAGGTGTCGGATTCACCCAGTACGCAACTGCGGCATACACCGACAACATCCTCGAGGACTATGTGTACTACGCCATAGACCAGATTAAGAGCAAATACGGAGGATTATGCAAACTTGACCCCACCGACTACGAGGAAATAATGAACCTCGCGGAAGACGTCAACACCTACTCTCTCAGCATGTACGAGAAGTACCCCGCCGTCATGGAAACCCACTTCGGCGGATCTCAGAGAGCAACCGTTGCCGCCGCGTCCACCGGTATCGCCGGTGCGATGGCTACCGGTGTTGCCGACTGCGGTCTCAACTGCTGGTACTACTCCATGCTCGAGCACAAAGAGAGGACCGGAAGACTCGGATTCTACGGATTCGACCTTCAGGACCAGTGCGGTTCCGCCAACTCCTTCGCGTACAGATCTGACGAGGGTCTGCCCATGGAAGCCCGCGGTCCGAACTACCCCAACTACGCAATGAACGTCGGTCACCTTTCCGGATACACCGGAATTCCCAAGGCAGCCCACGTAGCCCGCGGCGACGCTTTCACAGCCAACCCGTTCGTACGTGTCGCTTTCGCAGACCCCTCGCTCCAGTTTGACTTCGCGAACATCACGAAGGAAATCGGACGCGGCGGACTCAGGGAATTCATGCCTGCCGGCGAGAGAACCGCGGTCATCAAGGGATGATTCGGTGCAGGTAGGAGATTTCGCCAAATACCTTCCCACATCAACGGTCGGGAAGATAACCGAGATAAAGGAGGTCGACGGAAAAGTCTGGATCAGACTTGACTATACCGGCCTCTACTACGGCTCGGAATATCTCATACCGGCCGAAGAGTCGGAATACAGCCCAATCTCCTACAAAGAGCGCGAAAAGAAGTTCGAAGGAAGGATGCAGAGTATCGAGGAAGCCGCAAAAACCGCGCGCGAAGTCGATATTTCCGAATTCATGCCTTCGGGCGGCGGATAAACCTTTTACCCCAAACTTTATTTTTTTTCCTTTTCCGGACTGTTTCGTACGCATTCCGTTTCTTATTACGGAATTTCCGTATTGTAAATTTTTAACATTATAAGTCGGGATCCGTTCTCATTTTCGTCAAAGTAACAGTTTCCGAAGAGACGGTTTTTCTTTTTGACGGCGGGTCTTTCGTCGGTATTTTCTATATCTAATTGCATGGGGCGAAACATGGTAACAATATCCTACGAATCATTCAAGGGGAAGCCCGTAATCAGCAGCGACGCTTACGAAATAGGGAAGGTAGCGGACGCGAATTTGGATTTGGAATCATGGAACGTCCGCTCCATAGCCGTAAAGGGCTCCAAAGCCGCCGGCGAAATTCTCGGAGGAGCGGTTTTCAGAAAACAGCAGTTCTCCATAAACATAGGACCTTACGAAATCAAAGACGTGGTTCTGATTCCCGAGAAACTGGAACAGCTGGGCACGGCAACCGTGGCGGAGTCCAGGGAATTCGAGAAGGCATCCGCCGTGATGGGCAAGAAAGTCGTGTCATCCGACATGATACCCATAGGAACCATTTCCGACATAGGAATCGATCTCGATATCTGGAGAGTCAACTCCTTCAAAGTGAAAATAGAGAAAAACGTCGCCGACGCGTTGGGTCTTAAACTGGGTATCCTGAACAAGACCGCGTCCGGTCTGCTCACGGCTCACATCAAATCCGTCACGGAGACGGTGAACCTTTCGAGAAAGGTCGAAGACCTCCGCGGGAACTTCGTTATGGACTGATCAGGCGTCGTTGAAGGCTACGAGTATGGACGCAAGACGGGGGTCGTCTTCGTAACCGTAGTAATCCTTGATCATCAGATCGCAGGTGGGTGCGGGACTGCATGAAATCACGTCTTTGCACCCGTTGCTTTCGTTGAGTTCCGGGAAGGATACAGGAGGCATGACGAAAGTCTCCTTTCCTTCTCCGGACACTTCGGGAAACAGAACGAAACCGTCGGAGAGCCAGATTACGTTGTCCTTTCCGTCGTACTGCTTGGCATTGAAGGGAAACACTTCGGTGCCCAGCAGGGTTCCTTCGGAATCCATGAGCACCACGGTGGCCTCGGGAGGGGGTCTGAAACGGGGATCTTTGATGATGCAAATGACGTGCTGCCTTTCCAGAGCTTCGTTGAACCCTCTGTTGTCCACGGCAATGTTTCCTCCGGCCGCACGGACGGTCATCTCTTCGTTCTTAACGTCGTTTATGATTTTGTCGTCCAGGTAGAAGCAGTGGACAACGCCTCTCATTTTTTTCACGATATCCAAAGGGCCTGCGGGGCCTTCCGTAACTTTGCTCATTCCTAAACCTCACTCAATCTTGATGCTGACGTCTCTCTTAAGACCCAGATCTCCTGCGACTTCGATTCCTTTTATCATCCCGCAGGGTACGGGACAGGCAGCGTGGGGAAGATACTTGGTTGCGAGCCTGTAAACTTCGGTTTCGCACATGGGCGCTTCCACTTCGGCGTAGGCGCTTATGGGCTCCACGTTCCAGGACATCATAAGAACGTGCGGGCAGTCGGATTCGATCTTCAGCTCGATAAGACCCATATCGTTCTCTTTCGCCAGAATCACGGTTTTCATCTTGCATACGCCGGAATCGACGGTCACTTTGCATTCATTACTCATTGTCATCATTCCTTAGTCTGATAAGGTTGTTTACACCCGCCATGGTCCTGATGTCCACGACGCCTATGGCAGCGATGATGCGGTTGTCTAACTCTATGGGCGTGACTATTACTTTAATGCCTTTGTACGGGCCGGACGTCGCAACCTTCCTTATGGTGGTTCCCGCGTTAATCACTTCCTCCAGCACGGGTCCCGTGTAGGCGTTGTCGATGACCGTCCCGTTCTCTATCCTCAGGCCCAGGTTGTCTCTGCTTTTGGCGCACACGGGAAGTCCGCCCACCAGATCGTGGATGGCGAAAGCTAGAGACACGAGTTCGTTTCCGGAGCTTTTCGAAGTCAGAATGTCCTTCAGGTCCCGGTCGAACTGAAGTCCGCCGAGAAGTGCCAGTCCCGAAGTTACGGCACCCTCTTCCGCGGATTCCGGGGTCGGCCCCGTTCCGATGATGATGACGTCTTCGTTCTTCACGGTCACGTTTTTCCAGACGATTTCTTCCACTGCCGGTTCCACCTGATAGTCGGAACCGGGAAACACGAGTCTTCCGTTGTTGCACACGAGGGTGGTGGCTCCGGTTGCGCCGGCTTTTATGGCTATGTCCCGTTCCTCGCAGCCGTACTTCACCCTTCTGGCCATTTTGGGAATACGGACGGCGCAGTCGCATTCGCCGATTGTCAGGCCGGTCGGAGGGAGATGTCTTATCTCCATGTACACGGAATTGAAGCAGTTCATCCCTTTTTTGTTCAGAGAGACTCCGTTTTTGTTTGTATCGATAAGTTCGTGCTCGTTCAGAATCCCTATGATTGTTCTGGTGCTGCCTTCGCCGATTTCCAGGATCTGGGACAGTTTTTTGCGGCCGATGGGTTTGTTCTTTTCCAGACACTCCAACGCCTTCCATATGTGGTAGTCGTTAAATTTCGGAACCGGGCCGCCCGCTCCGCGGTTTCTCTGACTGAGCATATGGTTACATAGTACATCCATCATAATAAACTAACTGGATTTCCGTCCGGAAAGCCGGAAAAAGTAAACGTATATTCAGATTGCTGGCTTATCTTTACATTATTACCGCGCCTTTTCGCGCGTATTTTATATCCGTGGGGCAGTTCGGACTTCATGGTAAAAAAGTCGGTCGACTTCATAAGGATAGAAAATGTCTCCAAAAAATTCGGAGACAAATGTGTTCTCAACAATGTCAGCGCGACTCTGAAAACCGGAAAAAGCTTGGGACTCATCGGCAGAAGTGCGGCGGGAAAAAGCGTTCTGATAATGATGCTCAGATGCAGCGAGGAATACGCTCCCACTTCGGGCAGAGTCATTTACAATTTCAACAGATGCACCAAATGTTCCAACCTGGATCTCCCGTACGAAGGCGAGCCCTGCACCAAGTGCGGCGCTCCCACCGAACATATATCCGTTGATTATTGGTCTCTCGAAGAAGAAGATCCACTCAGAATGCAGGTCAGAAACAGAATAGCCATCATGCTTCAGAGGACGTTCGCTCTTTTCGGAGACAAAACGGTCATCGAAAACATATTCGAAGCCCTCGGCGACAAATACGAGGGAAACGAAAAGACCCGGAAGGCTCTGGAACTTCTCGAATTCGTGGGCATGACCCACAGAACCACACACATTGCGTGGGACCTCTCCGGAGGAGAAAAGCAGAGAATAGTTCTTGCAAGGCAGATTGCCAGGGATCCTCTGTTTCTGCTTGCGGACGAACCCACCGGAACACTCGATCCTCTGACGGCGGAAATGATGCACAAGAGAATCGTCGAATACGTGAACGAAACGGGAATCTCCATGGTGTTCGCATCCCACTGGCCCGAGGCCGTCGTAAAAATGGCGGACGAAGCCATCTGGCTAGATGCCGGAAACGTGGTCATGCAGGGCGACCCCGAAGAAGTGGCCTCCAAATTTATGGAAGGCTACAAATTCGATAAACCCGACGCGGCGGTTCTGGGTGATCCGATTATAGAATTCGATAACGCTAAAAAGCACTTTTTCTCGGTCGTCAGGGGAGTCGTCAGGGCAGTGGACGGTGCCACCTTCGATATTAGGGAGAGAGAAGTGCTGGGTCTGGTAGGAAAATCTGGAGCCGGAAAGACAACCACATCCAGAATGATAGCGGGAATGACTCCCGCCACCGGCGGTTCCGTCAAGGTGAGAATCGGAGACAACTGGATCGACATGTCGGAGATGGGTGTCGGAGGAAAAGGACGCGCCACGCCGTACATAGGATTCCTCCACCAGGAATACACGCTCTATCCGTTCGACAACGTCCTGAGCAATCTGACCACCTGCATAGGGGTCAGGATGCCCGCCGAGCTCGCAAAATTCAAGGCAATCCAGGTTCTGGAAAGCGTGGGATTCCCGAAAGAGGGAATGGAAGAACTCCTCCAGGCTTATCCGGATACCCTGAGCGTGGGAGAGTGCCAGAGAATCGCTTTTGCGCAGGTCCTGATAAAGGAACCCCGCATAATCATATTGGACGAACCCACGGGAACCATGGACCCGGTGACCAAAACCATCATAGCGAAGTCGGTCATCAAAGCCAGGGAAACCCTGGGAGAAACGTTCGTGGTGGTCAGCCACGATATGGATTTCGTCGAAAATGTCTGCGACCGCGTCGTGTTCATGAAGGACGGAAAGGTCGAAGCGATCGGCGAACCCAAAGAAATAATCGCGAAGTTCGGAATAAACGAATTCGTAGACCCAAACTGACAGGTGAATGACTTGAAACAGCAGATCGGGCGCAGACTGAGCTTTGTGGAATGCCGCGAGGCCATGGGGCTCGGGCCGGGAGGCGCTCTGGCACAGAGAGCCACAATATCCGACAGCGGAAGAGACGTGGTTGCCGTAGCCATGGGCCCCGGCAGGAGGCACATAACCAAACCTGTCTGCGAGATAACGTACGCGCTGAGGGAAGAAGGCATAGACACAAGCGTGCTGGTGGTCAACGCGGGATCCGGAGTCCCCTCGGACGCGCCGGACATGACCACGGGTTCCAGATTCGGATTGGACCCGATAGAAGTCGAAAGGATAAGGCAGTTCAAAGTCGCCCTGATTCATCTGGGCAACGTAAGACAGCACATCATCTACAAAGCCAGACTCATTCTCAGAAACGTGGATATTCCCGCAATAATCGTGGCACAGTGTCCCGTGGACTTCGAAGATTTCGCCGCCATAGGAGTGAAAACGTCCAGAGTCATGCCTCCGGACGACGAAGTTCAGACCAAAGGTTACATTGATCAGATAGTCACCGGAGTCATAAGAGGAGTGAACACTCCCCAGGAAAAACTTGACGAGATAACGTCCAAAGTCCAGTCGATGCTTCCGAAGGTGGTTTCCGAATGAAAGTATCCGTCAACGGCAAAGAGAAAATTCTCAGGGACGGCGCGACTCTGAAAGATGCCGTCGAGGGCGAAAACGTGAAGGAAGGCGCGCTTATTGCGGTCAGGCTTTCCGTGGAAAAAATTTCGGAAACGACGGACGATTTCGAACTGGTAACTCCCAGGGGATCCATGATTCTGCATCTGGACGACGGTCCCGACGCAGAGAAATGGAGGTCCATCAAAGAATCCGTGGAAGGTGTCACGGCCAGATGGGTTACCCGCAAAATCGTCGCCTTCGGTGCGTTCCCGACGGATATCAAACACGATGCCGCGGACCGCATGTACCGCAGATTCGATTGCTTTTTCTCTCTCGGCGGAGGGGACAATCACACCACATACATGATGATAGCCAGAAGCGACCACAGGAACGGCTACGGGGCGGGTTCCGGGCGCATAGGCAGGATAACCAAAGGCAGACATCTGATGGACGAACTGCGGGAAGGAGAAGGGATAACGGAAATCAGACCGGTCACATCGGAGACCAGCGTCGAAAATCTCCATGTCACTTCGGACCTTTCGTTCCCGATGGAGGACGGCTATTCGGTGGAAACCCACGTCCTCATAGATTTGGATCCCGGTTCTCCGTCGTCGGCGGAACACGTTCTGATTGCGACTTCCGAAGGAACCATGAAGGTAACCGATTCCACGGGAAGCTACATAGCCAGTTCCGAAAATATGGATACCGAATCCCTGAAGGAGAAGACCGATGTAAGAGAGGCGGGAGCGGTCACCGTAAGAAACGAGGGAACCGGCAACGGAAGAATTTACATTTACAAAACCAAAAGACAGGTCGCGGAATCCCACAACCGTGCGGGCAAAGTCGTCAGAGGGATGTCTCTGGTTTTCCGCGCGTCCGAGGACGATACCGTCGAGATACGGACCAACCCTCCGAGAGCACTTGCGGTGGGAATGACCCAGAAGGAAGGAGAAGCGTTCCTTTCCGCGGCGGGAATCAAACAGGTCAGAACCGGAGACGTTTCCGACGGAGCAATCATCGCGGAACAGACTCCGGAACGCACTCTCGAAGTGATTTCCTCGGGTATCGTGGAAACGTTCGGAGTTCCCAAGGACAATGTCTACAGAATCGAAATAACCGCTCCGGACACCGTCACCGATCGCTACTTCAGAAAAGTGACCGGACTCAGCCACAAGCCCATAGGCTCCCTCAAAGTTCAGTTCATTTACGACGGAGCCCCCATGGTTACGTTCTACGGCGACGAAATGCGCGGAAAATCGATTTTCCCCCAGGAACCCTTCGAAGAGGTCAGACGGGGAGATATAGGAGTCACGAACCAGGTCCGTCCTTACTGCGGACTGATAGGAATAAGGCTCACGGACAGCAAAGAATTCGGGCCCACCGGGGAAGAAAACCACGGAACGAACATCGTGGGAAAATTCGTCGACGACCTGGACAGGCTGATTTCGAATGCAGAAGACGAACAGACCGTATACATAACGGAGAAGATTCTATGAGCGACGAAAGGGAAACCAGACTTTTCATGATATCGCCGAACTCCATGCTTACGCCGGACCAGCTCGTGCGCACCGTGCACGCGATGAACAAAGGCGTAAAGGTGAAAGAGACATGCTACGGATGTCTCGTCGAAGGGCCCAAGGCCGTAGTCCTGGATGTACTGGCACAGCTGAGGAAGAAGTACCGCAACGAGGTGTTTTCCAAACCCAGGGCGTACCTTACCAGCGATCCGCGCAGGTGCCGCGCCCAGCACGGAACCAGACCCGGATACGCCCAGCTGGAGTCGGAATGGGCTCTGCTTTCCAACGTGCAGTACGGTCTCGAATGCGCGGACAGGGGCGAAGTTCTGGAACCCGAAGAGACCAAGGAAAAACTGCCCGTAGACGTTTTCAGAAAAATATGCGAGGAATGACGATGAAGGTTTTTATTGATCCCCCGAACAGCCTTATTCTGTTCGACATAGTGGAAAGATTCGGCCACGAGCCGCTCAGCGCGATGGCCGCGATACAGGAAAGGGTGGACAATCTCGAGATAGACATGCCTCCCATGAACGTGACTCTGGACGACGTTGTCAAGGGTCTGAAATACGCCGGAATCGAAGTTCCTTCCGGAATACGCGGCAGAATGGCCGTGTGGGGGCCGCTCATAGAGGAAGCGGATGCGGCCATCATAATGGAAAACGCCCCCTACAGTTTCGGATGCGTCGGATGCGAACGTTCCAACGAGATGGTAAAGTACCTGGTGAAAAGGCGGGGAATACCCGTTTACAGGGCGCCGTACCCCGAAGACGAAAAATCAGCCAGGGCATTCGTTCTCGGCGCCAAAGAGTTCCTGGAGGGGCTTAAGAAATGACGATTAAAATTGCTCAGCTGTCCTGCGGTACCGAATACAGCAGCGTTCAGCACGAAATAGAAAAGGCCGCAATATCCGTGGGAGCTAAGATGGTTTACCCGGACGTAAGCGCCGCGAACATAGACGAAGCGGTGAAAAGATTCGGGTTCAACCCCCGTTCCACCCAGCTTAAACTGATGATAGCCAGAGCCGCGGCTCTCGCCAACGGGGACTACGACGCGGACGCCGTCTTCATATGCACCTGTTTCAGGTGCGCCGAAGCGGCCCTCGTAAGAAACGAGCTGAGAAGGTTCATCCAGGAAAATACGAACCTCCCCGTCGTTACGTACTCTTTCACGGAGAGGCTCAAAGCGTCCCAGATGCTCACGAGGATGGAAGCTCTGGTGACCGTGGTTTCCAGGAAAGAACTTCTGGCAAGGGAGAGACAGACCGGACTGACCGCCGGTCTCGACTCCGGTTCCAGTACCACGAAAGCCGTGGTAATGGAAAACAACAAAATCGTAGGGAAAGCGTGGACGGGCTCCGGAGACGTGGTAAAATCCGCGACCCAGGTTCTCGAAGAAGCCATGAGCCAGGCCGGCGTGGAACTCAAGGACCTGGAAGCCATAGGAACGACCGGGTACGGACGTTACACTCTGGGTAAACATTTCAACGCCAAACTGGTGCAGGAAGAACTCACCGTCAACTCCAAGGGAGCCGTATGGCTCGCCGACAGACAGAGAGGCGAAGCCACCATCCTGGACATAGGAGGTATGGACAACAAGGCCATTACGGTGAGAGACGGAGTTCCGGACAACTTCACGATGGGAGGCATATGTGCCGGAGCTTCCGGACGTTTCCTCGAAATGACCGCTAGAAGGATGAAGATCGACATCGAAGAACTGGGACCTCTGGCTATGAAAGGGGACTGGAGAAACGCGAAGATGAACTCCTACTGTTCCATTTTCGGAATCCAGGACCTGGTCACGCAGTTGGGAGACGGAAAGTCTTTCGAAGACGTCGCGGCGGCCGCGTGCCATTCCGTCGCCGAACAGGTGTACGAACAGCAGCTCCAGGAAATCGACATAAGAAAACCGATAATACAGGTGGGCGGAACATCCCTGATAACCGGGCTCGTCAAGGCCGTAGGCGAAATACTCGGAGACATGCCGATTGTTCCTCCCGATTCCCAGTATATCGGAGCGGTGGGCGGAGCTCTTCTTAGTTCCGGATTCCTGTGAGGGAAAAAAGATGGATGTCACAGTGCACGGACCGGACCCTTTCGGAAACGAAGCTTACAAAAAGCTTTTCGAAGACATAATGAGCGATACGGGAGACGCGGTGCACATAGAGAAAGCGGAACTGATTCTCGAACCGGAAATTCCAATTTTCGTATTTTCGATCAAAATCAGGGCTGCGCCCGCCGACAAGACGGTGGCGGACGTGAGCAGCATCCGCAAAGAGGGGAGCGGAGTGCAGATAACCGTAACCGACGAACGTCACGCTCCCGGAATACTCGAGCAGCTGTGGGCCGCCTACGGGAGAAACGGCGTGGAACAGCAGACCCGTTTCGACATGTACGTGGAAGGCGGCGACGCTGAAAAAATAAGCTCCATGGTCGTGGCGTCGGGAGAAGAATCCCTGAAAGAAATCATAGGTTCCGTGTGGAGATCCATGCCGGAAGGAATCAAAGTCCGCCGCACATTCGTATCCGACAATGTCGTGACGGTCGTGGCCACGGAAGAGATAATGACCCCCGAAATTCTTGCCGAAGGCGTCAAACTCCATACGGCGATGGGAGGAAAGGCCGATGTTTGAAGTCATAATGTACGACGGAGGCGTTTACCGTTCCGCGGAACTATTCGAAATGATAGAAGACGTGGGAGGAGCGGTTCTTCAGAAAATCAGAAGTTCCCAGATGCTCACCGTTACAATGTCCATACCCAGCGAGGACAAGGAGATGATTTCCGCCCTGTGCAGGGAGATAGGCGGAGAGGTGAAGGAAGTTCCCCTTGCCGGTACGGAAATCGCCGTGGTGGGACCCACTCTCGGAAGGCACCACATGCCCCACCCGATCTGCGACATCGCGGAAGCCCTCAGAAGAAAAGGCGCCCTGTCCATAGTGATGGGACTTGCCAGGGGAAGGGGAAAATCGACTTCGCAGATATCCGCTTCCGAAGTCGCGATCATAAACGAGTACGACGCGGCAATTTTCAGTCTGGGTAATTTCAAATCCTGCGTGGAAGCGAAAAAAGATCTTCTCAAAGACATCACGATACCGCTGATTCTCGTATGCGGACCGATGCCGGAGGGCATGGACGACATTGCCGAAGCGGTCATAAGCGGAGTCGGAAGGAAATCCGAAAGGATGAGACTCCCGGCCGAAAGGGCAAAACTGGACGAAATCGTCGATACCACCGAGAGGGTGCTCAGGGAGAAAAGAAAAAGACTGGCCGAAGACCCGCTTTTCGTGCATCCTTCGGAGGTTAAGCAGGTTCTCGAAAACTATCCTCCGATAGACATGTGTCTCAGGCCGTCCCCCATAGTTCTGCATCTCAACGGTCTCAGGGCCAAGATACCCTACGACGGAAATTACGAAGCCGTAGGAAATACGGTGGTTTACGGAAGGAAACTGAAAGACATAGCGGATATCACGGAATCCAAACTGGACCGCAGCAGCATTCTGATAAGGATCAAAACGAATTCGGAGGTCGAATACGACGACTCCAAACGGAACGAAGGTGCGTAAAGGAACATACCTTCTTTCGCTGACGCTGCTTTCCGACAAAGAAATCGATGTGGGTTCCAGGGGAAAAATACGTTTTCCGGCCGGCAAATACTTCTACGCCGGAAGCGCCATGAACGGTTTGGATCGGCGTATCGGCAGACATTTCTCCCGGGAAAAAAAGATGCGCTGGCACATTGATTATCTGACCGTCCGTGCGGACGCGATGGAAGCATACGTTTCGGAATCCCCCGGAGAAATCGGAGAATGCCGTCTCGCCGAAACGATGGAAAAGGCAGGATGGACTCCGGTGAAAGGATTCGGGTGTTCCGACTGCGGATGTTACAGCCATCTATTCAGGGCGGCGGAAAAAGACTCCAGCGAACCCCTGAAGGTGCTGGATTCCGCGTCGGGTTCAGCAACAACACTTATAATCTATCAGGCACTTCCGACTTTATAACAAGACTCGCGCTTTAAAAGGTAGAGGGTACAAATGAAGTCAAACACTGAAGCAATTTTAGCTCGTAAGGTAACGCCCGAGGTAATCTCCAAACTGGAGAGCATCGTCGGCAGGGACAACGTGAACACAGGCGATATGGACAAGATTCTGTACTGTCACGATATGGCCCCCCTTCCGAAAGAGGCAGGAATAGCATTCAACAACATTCCCGACGTGATCGTAAGGCCGGAAACCGACGAACAGGTTGCCAAAGTCGTCGCCCTGGCATACAAAGAAGGCATAGCCGTAATACCCAGAGGCAGCGCTTCCTGGGGTCTCGGCGGATGCATGCCCACCAACGGCGGCATAGTCATAGACATGGCGTCGAAGATGAACAAGATCTTGGAAATCGACACCGAGAGCATGTGCATCAAAGTACAGGTCGGATGCACCTGGAAAAACGCTTTGGACGAGTGTATGAAAAAGGGCTTCATTATCGCTTCCTACCCCTCGAGCTTCCCCTCGGCCACCATCGGTGCGTGGATTTCCACCGACGGAATGGGAACGGGCAGCTACAAATACGGTTCCGCCAAAAACCACATCCTCAACATGAAAGTGGTTCTTCCCGACGGATCTCTCATCGAGACGGGATACGACAAAATCGGTTCCTACATGGCCGGATACAACCTGAACCAGTTCTTCGCCGGTTCCGAAGGAACCCTCGGAGTGTTCACCACCGTGACCATGAGAATCTACCCCATGGGCGAAATCAGACCCACGGCTTACGAATTCGAAAACCTCAAGGACATGCACGGTCCGATCCAGAAAATCATCGCCCACCCCAGCGTGAAACCCCTGCACATCGCCTGGTCCGATTACATCCACTTCGCGAACCAGAGGAAAGCGGGAATACACAACCTCATGCTGAAGAACGTTCTTCTCGTCACTCTGCAGGGAGATTCCAAGTTCCTCGACCTGGAAGAGCAGGCGATCGACGAAATAATGCAGGAAGCCGGAGCGAAGAAAGTAGACAAGGAAATCGCCGAGCACGAGTGGGAAGAGAGATGCTACGAATTCAGGTCCAGAAAGGTCGGAGTGGGCGAAATACCCGCCGAAGTCATCGTTCCGGTCAGGCACTGGGGAGAATTCGTCGACGAGTGCTACAAAGGATTCGACGTCATGAAGATGGAGGCCGGAGGAGTCATAGGAGTGGTCGTTGACCGCAGCACGGCTCTTTTCATGCCTTACTACTTCAAAAACGACGAGTCTCTTCTCGGAATGGCAGCGTTCTCCTTCAACTTCTACCTGGGAGACAGGGCCGCCCTCTACGGAGGAAGAAGCACCGGATTCGGAGTGTTCTTCGCCTGGAACATGGACGTCATACACGACGGAGCCACCGCCGACTTCATGAGGGATCTCAAAACCTTCGTGGACCCCCGCGACATCATGAACCCCGGCCACCTCGTGTGCGGAAAGACCAGATTCGGAATCAACCTGAACAAACAGATAATGTCTTTCGGAAGCAAACTCATGCAGGGAGTCAAGAAACTCCTGCCCGAGGACACGAACTTCAGCGACAACCTCAAGAGGTTCAGGTACGACGACATGGAACACGACATGGAAGCCGGAAGGACGCGTGTTCTCGGAGACGGTTCCCAGTAACCGCACCAAACTCTTTATCTTCAATTTCCGGGTTATTAAAACCCGGATTCAAAATTCTTATTTTTAATAAAACGGCAGTTAGTTTTTAATAACATATTTTTTTAGACTCCGTTATGAAAGCACCGGCGATGATTTCGGTAGCGGTGGCCGTTACGGTTTTGCTGTCCGTGGGCACGTTATACGTACTCACCAACGACGACGGCGACAGCCGGCCCGTTATTTACACTTCCATGGGCTGGCAGAAGGAAATCGCGGAAGAGGTGGCCGGAGACGGATACAGGGTTGTTTCCTTCATCGAACCCGGCGGAACTCCCCACGCCGTGGAGGTCAGTGCCCAGAAAATCGCCCTGTCGTCGAACGCCGTGGCGTATTTCTACATAGGGGCGGGAATGGCCTGGGAGGACCGAAATCTCGAATCCGTCAAAGCCGGGATAAAATCGTACAACTGTACGGAAGGAGCCGGAATAGAGCTTCTTCACGGGCACACTCACGCCGAAGACGGATCAGTCGTAGAAGATCCGGCGGCTTTGGACGGACACGTATGGACTTCTCCGGAAAATCTGAAAAAAATCGCGGGATATATGAAAGACGTTCTCGGCGATGAAATTCCCGAAGACAAAGAGAAATTCGAAAGCGGTTACGGTTCATTCGCCGCCAAATGCGACGCGCTTACCGAACTCGCCGACGAAAAACTGAAACAGACGGAAGAAAAAGAAATAATCGGATGGCACGCGGGATGGTCGTATCTTCTCCACGGCCGGAACATTGTGCAGCATTCTCTCGAACTTCCCGGAGCGACGATGACTCCCGCGTGGATCGAACTCAGAGGCGAGTGTGCGGAATCTTCGGAACCCGTTCCCATTTACCTCAGATATGCGGGCGAAGGGGGAATCACGGAAGAAGCGCTGAAAAAAAACGGAATCAACGCCGAATTGTTTTATATCAACCCTCTGAGCGTGGACATACTCGGCGAAATCGAAAAAGCGATTGACACAATAAGCGAAAATATGAACGGAGCGTGATGAAAACGATACCGATAGAGGTGGAAAATCTTACCGCCGGATACGACGGAAAACCCGTTATCAGGAATGTTTCCTTTAAGCTTCTGGAAGGGGACTTTCTGGCAATCATCGGACCCAACGGCGGAGGAAAAACGACTCTGTTCAGAACGATTCTGGGTCTTATTGAGCCGATGGAAGGTTCGGTCCGCATAATGGGGCTTCCCATATCGGAAGGCCAGTCGTACGTGGGATACGTGCCTCAGAACGAACGCATCGATCCCGCATTCCCCATACTGACCCGCGACGTGGTTCTGGGAGGTCTCAGAGGACGCAAAGGCATGCGCCCGTTCTATACGAAAGAAGAGAAAGAGATGGCGGAAAAGGCCATGGCATACGCCGAAATAGAAGACGCCGCCGACAAAAGAGTAAGCCGCCTTTCGGGCGGGCAGCTTCAGAGAGTGTTCCTAGCAAGAGCGATAGCGTCCCACCCGAAAATCCTGATGCTCGACGAGCCCACGGCCAGTCTCGATCCGTCTATGAAAGACTGTACGTACGACATACTGAGAAAGCTGAACAAAGAAGCGGGCGTTTCCGTTATGGTAATCACCCACGACATGAGCAGCATCTCCCACGACGTCAAACGCGTGGCGTGCCTGAACCACAGAATGGTGTACAGCGACAAACCCGAAATCACCCAGGAAATGATCGACATAGGTTTCCACTGCCCTCCGGAACTCATTCACATAGGCCACACGAACTGCAACTGCGGAGGTCACCGGTGATGGACTGGAGTCTGATGTTCTCTTCCCATCTGGTACAGAACATGCTTCTCTGTACCGTGATATGCTGCGTACTCTGCGGTGTTGTCGGTACATACGTAGTTGCGAAGCGAATGGTATTCGTCACCGGCGGAATAGCCCACACAACCTTCGGCGGAGTGGGAATGGCATATTGGATACAGTCGGTTTTTCTCGTTTCGTGGTTCGCCCCCATGCTGGGCGCGGCTATATTCGCAATAGCTTCCGCGGCCATAATGGCGCTGCCGCCCGTGAGGAAAAAGCTCAGGGACGATTCGGTCATAGGGGTGCTCTGGTCGGTGGGAATGGCAATGGGAGTGATATTCATGCACTTCATAGACCGTACCGTACTTCCGAATCCCGCGTCTTTCGAGGACATTCTTTTCGGAAGTCCGGCGTTCATAACCTATTCGGACATAGCCGTAATAGCGGTCGTCGCCTCGGTGATATTGGTGATTGTGGCACTTCTTTACAGGGATATGCAGCTGGTTGTTTTCGACGAGGTTCAGGCCAAGATTTCCGGAATAAACGTAAACGCCATGATATTCCTGCTTTACCTGATGGTGGCGGTTACCTGTGTTCTCGTCACCGAACTTATAGGGATAGTGATGATCATAGCGCTCGTTACGATACCTCCGGCGGTTGCAAACATGTTCTGCGACGACATCAAAGAAGTTATGACCGGAGCGGTGTCGATTTCCGTGGGATTTTCTCTGTTGGCTATGATTACCGCGATAGTCTTCGATCTTCCTCCGGGAGCCACCGTTGCCGTGATCCTGGGAACGGTTTTCATAGTCTCCACCGTAATAGCCAAAGCAGTGCGCAAAACAAAGAAAGATAAATCGGAAACGGCTCAGATGTAATCCATCAGATTTCCGACGCCGTCGATTATGTTTTCGACTCCGTTCTCCTTCCAATCGCCGTAGGAACAGGACCCGCTGAGCACTCCTACGAATTCCGCGCCGGAATTCTTTGCGGTGTACCAGTCCGTTAAATTGTCTCCGACGTAAAGGATTTCTTCGGGCTTTACGCCCATGCCGTCCGCCAGGTGCTTCATCGCCATGGGAGAGGGTTTTTCGTCTTCGAAGGGAAAATCGTCCCTGCATACCACGGCATCGAAACTGTCGTAAACGTTCCAAAGGCCCAGTACGGCTTCGGCGTATTCCCTTCCGCCTCTGGTCAGAATGCCGACTTTGTATCCTTTGTGCTTAAGTGCCAGCATGGTTTCCACGGCCAGCGGGAACGGGGAAGAATCTTTGTAATATTCCTTTTCGATTTCGGTTCTCCGGTCGCCTATTTTTCCGAGGATGATGTCGATTTCGTCCCACCGTCCCGCATCGTACACCCATCCGAAGGGGATGCCCATCTTTTCGGAATCCGTTTCCCTGAGGTCGTTCATGGGAATTCCTTCCTCTTCCATCACCTCGGGAATCACCCTGCTCAGCTTCGGATAATCCACGTGGGTGTTCATGAACGTCCCGTCCATATCAAAACCTACAGCTTTTATTCCGGGTCTGAACATCATGCGTGTTAATATGCCGTTCCGTTAATAATGTTAATGGGAAAATACAAAGGAGTCATGTGAGAGTAGTAGTCCCCCTTCTGTTTCAGGCGGCATTCGACTAATGCACCCTACCCGCCGGTCCGAGGCGGTCATTCCGGCTGTATGGGCTTGCTCCGATGAGGTGTCGCCGTTTCACCAAATCTCCGGGAACGTCACTGTCTGACAGATCATTCTTGGCCGGAGCTGTGTCGTTTCTGCGCCCTTGCCGAGGCTCTCGCCCCGCAGTATTTCACTGCTCATCTTGCCTCAGGAGGAGGGAACTTCCTCAGCCGGACCGAAGTCCTACCGTCGGCCGCCCTCTCTCTCATGACGGTTTCTTCAGCGGTTACCGTGTATATAGCCGTTCGGCTGTTCCGTCGGAACAAAAATCGAATAAAAAAAGAGAGCGGCGGTACGGAACCGCCGCATTTTCAGTTTTTGTTCTTGTTGACGAGTCCGGTGGACTCTTCCAGCTCCTCGTTCATCATAGCATCGAGTCTTTCCGCTTCGGCCTGAATTTCTTCCGGTTTGGGAATGGGTCCGAGGATTTCGTCGGTGTCTCCGAACGTTTTCTGGATGTCCTTTGCGCTGGAAACCGCTCTGTCCGGAACTTTTGCGGCGGATCCGACGTAATCGGATATTCCGTCGACCAGTCTGGTAAGTTCCATGGGGAAGAATATCTTGGAAGATTCTCCCTCTCCTACTTTTTTGAGGGTGTCCATGGAAAGAACGGAAAGCGCTTTGGAATCCATGGTCGCCGCTCCCACGGACAGGATGCGGAGCCTCTGCGCTTCTCCCTGGCCTTCGAGGATGGTGGCGACCCTGCTTCCTTCGGCTTCGAGGACCATCGCCTGTCTGCGGCCTTCGGCCTGAAGTATGCGGGATTTCTTTTCTCCTTCGGCTTTGAGTATGGCGGCTCTCTTGAGACCGTCGGCCTCGAGGATGGCTGCGCGTCTCTTCCTTTCGGCGGAAGTCTGCTCTTCCATTGAGTCCTTGACTTTAGCTGCGGGATCGACTTCCCTGATTTCCACGGCTTCGACCTTGACTCCCCATTTGTCGGTGCTCTCGTCCAGAGTGTCTCTCAGCTGAAGGTTGATTGTTTCCCTGTTGGAGAGAATCTGATCGAGCTCCATTTCACCTATCACGGCTCTCAGAGTCGTCTGTGCCAGACTGACTGTGGCAATCTTGTACTGGGTGACTTCGAAGTAGGCTTTCCTGGGGTCCGTGACCTTGATGTATATGATCGCGTCAACGTATACGGGCGAATTGTCCTTGGTTATGACTTCCTGTCTGGGTATGTCGAGAACCTCGGTACGCAGATCGATTTTTACTACTTCGTTAATCAGAGGGAAAACCACGTTCAGACCCTGGTTGAGGTTTCTCACATATTTTCCCAGTCTCATGTATATGCCCTGTTCGTAGGGCTGAACTATTTTTACTCCGCTTACCAGCGTCAGGATGATAAGGAATACCACCAGCAGCGCGATGGTAAGCAGAACACTTCCCATTTCCATGTTTGTACACCTCTGTTTTTACTGAAACGATTCGGAAGGCGGTGTCACTCTTCGGGTTCGACGAAGACGTGAACCCCCTCGCTTTTTACCACTCTGACCTTTGTTCCCGCTTCTATGGGAACATCGGATCTGGCACTCCATGTATCGGATCCGATTTTTACCTTTCCTTTCAGAGTTCCCGGGACGGTTGTCACGGTCACTATTCCCGTAGATCCGAGAAGGGATTCCGCAACCGTTGTGGTGGGCGGTTCCGGTTTGCCCAGAAGCCTGTAGACGTAAATCGTCAGGATGGTTACCGGGGCTGCCACGAGTACGGCAACGAGTACGGCGTACCAGGACAGCAGAAAGTCCGCATTGAAAAGACCCAGCACTCCCAGGATTACGAACACGGTTCCGGGGATGACCATGAAAACTCCGGGCGTGAACGCTTCGGCTATCAGGAGTATTATGCCCAATATGATAAGAATATAGGCAATGACTGTTGCCGGTTCCATGATTGGGTATCGTGTCCGACGTATTTAATCATTGTACCGCAGAAAACGGAGATTTTCCGTCCGTATCTCAGGTTTCCGATAATATATTGTGCAGTCCGAATACGATTTTAACGGAAACCTTATTAACTGCATCAGATTACACGGAAAGGAAGCAAGGGTAGTCAAGCATGGCCAACGACGCTAGGTTGAGGGCCTAGTCCTTAGTGGTCCGTGGGTTCAAATCCCATCCCTTGCACCACAATTTTTCCATTCTTTCCATAATGTCATTCATTCCCGCCGGCATTACTGCTAACCGAAGGTTCTGCGCAGAGACTCGAAATTTATCTCCATTCCGCAGGCTTTGGATACTTTTTCTTCCATTTTCTTTATTTCCCAACGGGACATGATTCCGTCGTCGGTGATTTCTGAAGGAAACAGAAGGGCCGAATTTTCGTAACAGCTGCCCGGCGGAACATCTTCCGAATCGATATACGCACTGAGGATTCTGCTTCCCTCGCAGCCCATGGTCACGGACAGGGCCGCCCCGTCCCCGACATCTCTGGTTCTCAGGGAGATCATGTTGACCCAAATCCCCGAATCTATGTTTTCCGTCATCAGATTTCTGACTTCGTCCGGACTCATTCCGGTTTCGGCGACTATCATTGCGAAAGCGAACGCTCTTAACGTAAAGTAATCCGAACCGATGTTTCTGATTCCGGCGCCTCTCAGAATGTAATAACGTCCGAGAAGCTCCCTTTCCGAATATTCCGTATTTTCGGATACATTTCTTTCGCAGGTCATTTTTATCACGCCTGCGCAATTTCTCCGGAGCCGTTTATATGCGGAATTATACAGTTATGCGGTTACCTCTTCCAGTAGCTTATCCCCGCTTCGCCCATCGCAATCGCGTTTTCGTCCGGAGTTTTAAGAGGCATTTCGCATCCGGGTGCCAGGATAAGTCCTCCGTCCCTTCCAGCCGCGTCTATAACTGCGTAGCATTTTTCGGTTATTTTTTCGGGAGTGCCCATCATAACCGTCGAAACTGGATTCACGTTTCCCATGAGCGCCATCTTTCCCGCGCTCTTTCTTGCCGCCGCCGGGTTCACGGCGTGATCGAAACTGAAACAGTCAGTTCCGATTTCCTTCAGCATGGGCATAATCTGCAGAGAGTTTCCGCATATGTGCACGAAAGCGGGGACGTTTTCGTAGGACTTTGTGTCTCTGATGACTTCTTCGATCGCTTCGTAGGAGTATTCCCTGAACATATCTGGAGAAATCAGGTCTTCCGAAGAGGTGGGGTCGGCCATCCACACAAGGGTAGCTCCGGCCTCGATCATTCTCTTTTCCATGGCGGTTACCAGGGGAGTTATTTTCTTAATCGTGTCTTTGACGAAGTCCGGTTCCGTAATGGTCTGGAACATCATGTTTTCCGTTCCCATGAGATATCCCGCCATGGTCAGGGGACCCCAGGAAAGACCGCATACATGGAGGTCTTCCGGCAGTATTCTGACGGTTTCTTCCAGACTTTCCACGAAAACTTTGGTGAAGTTCGGGCACTCGGAGGCTTTGAACGGATCGAAAACCGCCAGGCCGTCCAGATCTTCCGGGCTTTTTACCAAGGGGTCGGGAACCATTCCGTAATCGTCCTCCGGAAACCGTACGTTTCCTCCCATGTCCTGAAACGGAATCTGGGAATCCAGAACGGGTTTGACGAAATCGGATTTGGTTTTGATTGCATAATCCACTGCAACTTTCGCCGAGACGGCGGGATCGTTTCTGGCCTGCGTTACGGTGTATCCCGCGCTGCGGGCCGCAGTGACTATGGCAAAATTATTCACCGGAGTTCTTCCGGTAAGTTCGAAATTCAGCGCCGCTTCCACAGCGTCCCTGTGCCCTGCGTTCTTCAATCTATCACCGTCCCGTTCAGGGAATGGCAGGTTATAAACCGTTCGTCACCGGCTCTTTTCGCACAGCTGTGCGACTCTGTACGTAAATTCGGAAGCGGTAAGATCTCCGCCGGTGTCTTTGGTTCTGAGTCCCTTTCTGTAAGCGGAACGCAGCGCGTTGCGGACTTTGTCTCCCTCGAGATACATGCCGACGCCGTCCAGAGCCATGGCGGCCGCGAGTATGCAGCCGGTGGGGTTTGCGGAATCCTTTCCCGCGAGCTCCTCCATGGGGCCGTGTACGGGCCCGAACATTCCCGTTCCGTCCCTGACGTATCCGGCGCAGGAAAGGTACGACCCTCCGCACATTCCGCTCAGCATTCCCGACAGAGTGTTACCGTAGGGAGCGGGAGTGACCAGAACGTCGGCGAAAGCCGGGTCAAGAACTATGCGGGAAGCGGCTTCGCAGACTTCCATATCGTCGATGACGAATTCGGATGCGGCAAACTCTTCGTAAAAGAGGTCCACGAACATGGAATCCATCGCCGGGTTGAGTTCGGAATCTTTGACGCACAGGATTTTGCGCCTCTGTTTTTCCGAAGCGATTTTTTCTATCATTCTGAATACTCTGCGACAGCCGGCAACGTCGAGGTAAGTTTCGGAAGATACCCCGTCCACCGTTTCCATTTCCGAAATGGTGCCGAAAGTGAAGGGGTTCCAGGTCATGAGCATGCAGTCCAGGCCCTGGGTTCCGGATTTTTCCGTAAGAGACTGGAATCTCTTGACCACCGTGCTCATGTCAAGCTGTTTTCTGAGAACCATCAGAGGATCTCTGTACCCCTTTTCTTCCGGTCCGACGACGGGAGTGGCGATTATCGCATCGCATTTCGAAGCCGAAACCATGGTTTCCGGCGGAAGATAATATCCGGTTTTCCTGTATGCTTCCGCTCCTATCACGCCGTAGGATATCTCCAGATCCTTCGTTACCGCATCTATTACGGATACGGCCGCGTCGGTAACCTCTTTTCCGATTCCGTCGCCCGGGAGGATAAGGATTTTTTTCATACCGCCCTCAGAGGAGTCTGTCCGCCAGACCCGCGTAGATCAGCGGAAGAGTTATGGTCGCGTCGCCTTCCACCGTCATCTTTTTGGCGTTGCTCTTTACCTTTCCCCAGGATACGGCTTCCCTGATGGCGGCTCCGGAAAGGGAACCGTCGTATTCCTGTGCCGTGGTGAGGTAGATGCAGTAGTCAAGTCCACCGCGGAACTGGCTCCACCAGATAACGTGGTGTTTCGATATTCCGCCGCCGATGATTATGGCTCCGACGTATTTCGCGTCGTTGGTTATCTCGTTGAGGAACTGTTCGTCTCCGAAAAGGTCGATTCTGAGTTTTCTGTGCATCTGATAGTACATCCAGAGCTGACAGCCGAAAGAACCGTCGGTTATTCCGGGGACGACGATGGGGACGTTGTGTTTGTGGCACTGATAGAGAAGGCTGTCTTCCGAGGGCATTCTCTTTCCCACTTCGCTGATAATTTCCCGGGTGGTCATGTCCAGTCTGTCTTTGAAAATATCTTCGAACATGGGCAGAAGATTGTCTTCGAGGACCTCCCCGTAACAGGAATCGGGAACCAGAACGTTCCCCAGTCTGCTGACGCTGTGTTTCCTGAGGTTGGCGTCGTTCATCATGAAGTCCCCTTTGTAGTAGTGGGCGTAGGTTCTGGATATGTCGTGGTCAAGGGTTCCGCAGGTCGTTATGATCAGGTCCACCATTCCGTTTTTCACCATGTCGATTATGACGCCGCGGGTACCGGTTGCCATTATGCAGGCGGGGAAGGAGAGAATTTTGAGGCAGTCTTTTTTCTTAATCATCCTTTCCGCTATGTCTGTCGCTTCGGACAGTTTCCGGGCGGTGAATCCTCCCGCTTTGCCCATGGATCTGAGCATCTGGTCTACGGTCATTCCTTTGGTAACTTTGATGTCCTCTACGGGAATCAATTTGAGTTCTGCCATTTTTGCACCGGATACGGCGATTACCCGGGCCGATAAAAGGGTTCCTACTGAGCCGCAAAGTCCGCGAAAAAGAATTAATCCTCAGCGCCGATGGGCTTTCCGTGATAATAGCAGGACGGGATAGGGAATACGGCGATCTGCCGGAATCCCTCAGAAAGAAAAGAGTTTTGATTTGGACCTGCAACACCTGCGTCAGAATATGCGGGGGCGTGGGAGGAACGGAAGCCGCCGAGAGGCTGGCTTCGAAGCTTTCGGAAGACGGAATAGAGATTACGGGAGTTCTTTCCGTATCCGCGTCCTGCATAGCATCCAAGGTACGCGCCAAATGCGACAGTAAAATTCTTTCGGAAACCGACGTGATTTTTTCTCTGACGTGTCCCCTGGGGGCGGTTTGTGCCGGGAGCGTGCTGTCCAAAGACGTTTTCAATCCTCTGGAAATCGCGGGAATCGGATACATGGACGAAGAAGGAAATCCCATAACGGTCGTAGATTCCTGCGAATACAGGGAAATCGCCGACGCGGAAGAAACCGCCGAAGAGATGGGAATTAAACTTTCTCCGTTCGTCTGAAAAAAATACTGTAACGGGGGTTTCCCCCCGCGAATATGTTTAAAGTACGTACAGAACCGCGGTGACGAGACAGATCGTCGACAGCAGTTTGATGAGCACGTGTATCGAAGGTCCGGCGGTGTCCTTGAAGGGGTCTCCGACGGTATCTCCCACGACCGCAGCGGCGTGTGCGGGCGAGCCTTTTCCTCCGTGCTCTCCGGATTCGATGTACTTCTTCGCGTTGTCCCAGGCTCCTCCTCCGTTGTTGAGGAAGTTGGCCATGAGAACTCCCACGATGGTGGCGACCATGATCAGACCGCCCACGGCTGCGTGGGCGTCGTCCGCAAGAGTGTCCGGCAGGACCCACTTGAACAGAAGTCCGAAGGTTATGGGGACCACAATGGGCAGTATTGCGGGAAGCACCATCTGTCTGAGTGCTCCGCGGGTGGCGATGTCTACGCAGCTCGCGTAATCGGGCTCGGAAGTGCCGGCCATTATGCCGGAATCTTCCCTGAACTGTCTGCGCACTTCTTCGATCATCTTTCCGGCGGCTTTGCCCACCGAGCTTATTGCCAGAGACGCGAAGTAGAACACGAGAACGGCACCGACGAGTCCTCCGACGAATATCAGGGGGTTGCCGAAGTCCACCTGCATCGCATCAACCAGAGGAATGCCTTTGATTTCTCCGACGATTTCGAAGTAAGCGGCGAACAGAAGGAAGGCCGCAAGAGCCGCGGAGGCCATGGCGTATCCTTTGGTGAGCGCTTTGGTGGTGTTTCCGGAAGCGTCCAGAAGGTCGGTTCTGTCTCTGACTTCTTCGGGCTGTCCGCTCATTTCGACGATTCCGCCCGCGTTGTCGGTGATAGGTCCGTAAGTGTCCTCGGCGAGGATGAAAGCGGACGAACCCAGCATGGCTATGGTTCCGACGGCGGTTCCGTAGAGACCGAAAATAATTCCCTCTCCCGGTATGGGAGAGGCGTAGTATCCGAGAACGAAGGTTCCGCATATAGCCAGACAAATGCATATGACCGGTGCGAGGGTGGATTCGAGACCCACGGATATGCCGGATATGACGTTGGTGGCAGGGCCGGTCTCCGAAGATTCCGCGATGGATTTGACGGGGTTGTGGTCTCCGGTGTAGTACTGGGTTATGTAAACCACGGCGAGGGCAAGAATGATGCCTATTATTCCGCATCCGGCGAAATAGGCCCAGTTTTCGCACTCGTCCTTAAGGAGCCAGTATACCGAAAACACTGTTCCGGCTATGACTAGAGCCATAGTAACGTAGTATCCGCGGTTGAGGGCGGAGAAAACTTCTTTGTCGGATTCTCTGAGCCTTACAACGAGTATGCCCACAAGGGAGGCTATGAGACCGAAGGCCATCATGACCATGGGAAGGAAGACCCAGTTGTTGGTGAGAATCGTCGAGAGTTTGATGACGGCAAGTCCGATGACCATGGATCCGATGATTTCGGCTGCGGTGGATTCGAATATGTCGGCACCTCTTCCGGCGCAGTCTCCCACGTTGTCGCCAACAAGGTCTGCTATGACGGCGGGGTTTCTGGGGTCGTCTTCGGGAATTCCCTTCTCGACTTTTCCCACAAGGTCGGCACCAACATCGGCGGCTTTGGTGTAAATTCCTCCGCCCAGCTGAGCGAAAAGTGCCGCGAAGGATGCTCCGAACGCGTAGCCCACCACGTAGTGGAGGGTCTGGACCATTTCTCCGTAAACCGCATAGTATGCGAGGAAGACCATGAAAAGACCCAGAATGCTGAGGGTGGAGACGGCTATGCCGGACACGGCTCCTCCGCGGAACGCGCATTTGAAGGCGTCTCCGAGGGAATCGCGGGCCGCGCTGGCAGTTCTGATGTTCGTTCTCACGGACACGATCATTCCGATGAAACCGGAGAGGATTGAGAATCCCGCACCGATAAGGAATGCGATGGCCACGGGGTATCCGAGATATTTCTCGGTGGATTCGGGTATTCCCGCAAGGGCGATAATTATTGCAACGATTATGCTGATTATTCCTATTGTTTTGTACTGGCGCTTCAGATATGCCATTGCTCCCGTTTCGATGGCATCGGATATCTTCTGCATCTCGGGCGTTCCCCTGTCGCGCTTTTTAAGGTCGAAGAGGAAATAGAGAGCGAAGACCAATGCAATCGCGACGGCAACAGGGATCATGAAGAGAAGATTTTCTGTTGTTATCTCGATCATCAGGCTTACCTCTGATTTTAAATTCGTTAAACGCTCCTCATATAAATTAACTGCCACGGGACACCGGCGAAAGGATAATTATTAACGCCGTTATACCGAAATCTTCCTTAACCATACTTTTTATGTCTGGCACATACGTTCCGAAGCGTTGCGGAACTTTCTTCGGAAACGTTTTGTACGGTTCGGTGTTTCCGGCGCAGAATATATATGAATCCCGCGTGCGAATCAATTTATATAAGATAGGTCTAATCCCCACATTCAGGAGAACCACCGCATGTATATGATGACAGAGGCCGAAAGAAATGTCCGCATTCCTCCGAGAGATCTCGGAGAGGACATGAAGGAAGCCATAGACAACCTTACCTGGGATACCTTCGAAGGCAGATTCAACGAGGACAAATCGATCACGGTCTTGATCGACAACGTTCGCCCCGTGGGTCCCGGTCGCATAGTCCACGGAGACGGAGCCGTTTACCAGACCGTGAAGTACAGACAGCTCGTTTACAAACTGAAGGACAACGAGGTCGTTGAGGGAGTAGTGGTGGAAATCCTCAGATTCGGCGCCTTCATCAGATTCGGACCCCTCGACGGACTGCTGCACATAAGCCAGGTCATGGACGACCGTGTCGACATAGACGAAACCAACCAGCGCCTGGTGGGAAAGGAAACCGGACGTTCCCTTTCGGTGGGAGACATCGTCAGGGCGAGAGTCGTGAGCATGGATCTTAACGAGAAAAACCCCCAGGACAGCAAAATCGGACTTACGATGCGCCAGCCCGGACTCGGAAAGCTCCAGTGGATCGAAGAAGACAACGCCAAGAAAAAGGAGAGTGAGGCCTGATGGCAGGACCGGTACTCAAAGCGTGCAAAAACTGCAACTACATTTCCGAAGAAGACGCCTGTCCCCGCTGCGGAGGACAGACTTCCAAAGAATGGCAGGGATATCTTAACGTGGTGGATTACACAAAATCGGACATTGCGAAACGCATGAACATAACCACCAACGGCAGATACGCCCTGAGGGTCCGTTGATTCGGATGGCCAAGGGCGACAGACTGCTTCCCGAAGACAAACGCGAATTGTTCGGGAGGCCGATCGGAAGACCCCTTGACGAAAGCGAATTGAACGGACTGAAAGATTCGAAACTCGTTACGGTCGGCGACGTGGTATCGCTGGTCGTCAGAAAACACGGCATAGTGCCTTTCCTTTCCGTCTACGACGGAAAGACCGAAAGACACGCAATGACGGAATTCTCGTCCATGGTCGAGGAAAACGGCTGGGACGCGGTTTCCGTGAGAAACCCTCCGAAGATGATAACCGCGGAGCTGGTGGAAGCCGTAAAAAACGCCTTCGAGGGCGGCGTACGCCTGATAAAAGTCGACGGAGAGGAAGATCTGGCCACAGTGGTTTGTATGCTTCTCGCTCCGCTCGGAACCGATATCGTGTACGGATGGCCCGGGAAAGGGATGATGCTCGTAACCACGGACGGGAACATCCGAAAAGAAGCAGAAACACTCATGGAAATGATGGAGGAGCTGTAATGAAAATAGAGATTAGCCAGCAGAAGAAAAATCCTCTCCAGAAGAGGAACGAAGTATACTTCACGGTGGACCACACCGGAGAGAGTACTCCCAAGAGGAACGCGGTAGCCGAGGAGCTCGCCAAAATCCTCAAGGTCAAAAGGGACTGCGTGGTCATCGACCGCATGGACACCAAATACGGACACGGACGTTCCGAAGTATACGCAAAAGCCTACGACAGCAAAGAAGCGGCCCTCGAATTCGAGAACCCTTACCTTCTGAAGAGGAACGGAATCGAAGCCGGAGCCAAGGAAGAACCCAA
>JBMNQN010000003.1:0-111249 GCA_050944155.1 Candidatus Methanomethylophilaceae archaeon
CACGCTTATCAGCATCTCGTCGTTCTGCGTTTTTTCGGATGTCATGGGACGTTATCGGATGTAATATCCAACTTATATCAGTGTCGCTCTTTTTTCCGGGAATTTTTATCAGTCAGCGTTCCGCAGAAACGGTCCGGAAAGGTCATTTTTCATTGAATTTTTTATTGCATCCGGTTTGAGTTGGATAAACCATCCAAATTATATATTCAGATTAAGGTACAGAGCCGAGAGTTGTTCCATGAAGGAAGGAAGAAAAGGGAAACTTTACGGAATCGGGGTGGGTCCCGGTGACCCGGAACTTATGACGCTCAGGGCCGTGAAACTCATAGAAAAATCCGGAGTGATTGCATATCCCGTATCCAAGAGGGGAGAAGAGGGCACCGCTCTGGAAATCGTGAAAGGCGCTGCGGATATCTCCGGAAAGAAAATCGTCGAACTGCTTTTCAGCATGAATCCCGACGATAACGTCAGAAAAAAATGCAGGGCCGACGCAATCGGCGAACTGATATCGATTCTGGATTCCGGCACCGACGTGGCGATGATAACTCTCGGAGACGTAGCCGTTTACAGCACGTACATGTATCTGGATAAAAAAATCCGCGAAGCGGGTTTCGAAACCGAAGTGGTTCCCGGAATACCGTCTTTCTGCAGCGGCGCGGCTTCCGCGAGACTTCCGCTCATGATTGGAAACGAAAGCCTTGCGGTGATTTCCATGGCAAAAAATAACGACGAGATCGGAAAGGCTCTTTCCTTTTCGGACAACGTCGTGGCGATGAAAGCCAGGAATTCCATGGATAAGATTCTCGATGCCATGGAATCCGAGGGACTGGGGGCGGAAAACGCCACGGTCGTAAGCAACGTGGGCATGGACGGGGAATACATCGGTCCCATCGACAGGGAAAGAAAATACGGCTATTTTACCACGGTCATAATCAAAAAGAAGGCGGGTGACGGAGAATGATAAGTTTCATAGGCGCGGGACCGGGAGACCCGGAACTGCTGACGATAAAAGGCAAAAAACTAATTGACGGAGCGGACGTCATAATTTATGCGGGATCCCTCGTGAACCCCGCCGTTCTGTCCGGCGCAAAGAAAAGTGCCAGAATATACAACAGCGCCGAGATGAACCTCGACGAAGTCATAGAGGTCATGAAGGATGCTGAATCGAAAAACCTGAAAACCGTAAGGGTGCACACAGGAGACCCGTCCATTTACGGCGCAATCAGAGAACAGATCGACCGTCTGGATAAATTGGGAATCGAAAGCGAAGTGATTCCCGGAGTATCTTCCGCGTTTGCGACCGCCGCGGCTCTCAAAAAAGAGTACACTCTGCCCGACGTGAGCCAGACAGTTATTTTCACGAGAATGGAAGGCCGCACTCCCATGCCCGAAGGGGAGAAGCTGGAAGACCTGGCCAGGCATCACGCCACCATGGTGATTTTCCTCAGCATCGGATTTTTGGATAAAATGACGGAACAGCTCGTCGCCGGAGGATATTCGGAAGACACCCCTGCCGCCGTTGTTTACAAAGCCAGCTGGCCGGAACAGAAAATCGTTACCGGATCTCTGAAAAACATCGCCGGAAAGGTGAAAGAAGCGGGGATAACAAAAACCGCCCTCACGGTGGTGGGAGACTTCCTGGGAGACGAGTATTCTCTTTCGAAACTTTACGACAAAGCGTTTACCACCGAATTCAGAAAAGGGGTGTCCGAATGAGCGCCAAAGGAAAACTCACGGTGGTGGGTTTCGGACCCGGGTCGAAAGGCGACATGACGTTCAGAGCCGCGGAAGCCATAGAAAATGCAGACGTGGTGACGGGATACACGACGTACGTGGAACTTCTCAAAAAATTCTTTCCGGAAAAGCACTACAAAGCCACCGGAATGATGAAAGAAGTCGACAGGTGCAGAACCGCCATCGAGGACGCAATGTCGGGAAAAAACGTTGCCATGGTGAGCAGCGGAGATTCTGGAATATACGGGATGGCAGGAATAATCTATCAGCTGGCGGACGAGATGAAAGCCGGCATAGAAATAGAAACGGTGCCCGGAGTGACGGCTGCCTCTTCCGCCGCGTCGATTCTCGGTGCGCCTCTCATGCACGATTTGGCGATAATCAGCCTTTCCGATCTCATGACTCCCATAGATCTGATAATGAAACGGGTGGACTGTGCGGGACAGGGCGATCTGATCGTATGTTTCTATAATCCGCGCAGCAAGGGCAGAAGGGACTATCTGCGCAGGGCTTCGGAAATACTGATGAAATACCGCTCTCCGGACACTCCCGTGGGAATCGTGAGAAACGCGGGAAGGGCCGACGAAAGCAAAACGGTCACTTCTCTCGGAAAAATAGATTACGAAAAAGTGGACATGTTCTGCGTAGTAATCGTAGGCAATTCGCAGACATATGTTTCGGGAGACAGAATAATCACTCCGAGAGGATACGAGGTCTGAACGTTCCCCGGTTCGGAAAATAAAGACTTCGGCAGCAAACTATTTAATTAGTTGGATGTATTATCCAATACATCCCGGAAGCGGAACATCCGCAGATATGGATTGAAATCGGTGAAAAAATGCACATAATGGAAGGATTTCTGCCGTGGCAGTGGTGTCTCGTATGGTTTGTCATCGCGATACCGTTCGTTGCGATCGGCGTCAAAAAGATAATAGAAATAATCAGAGACCACCCGGAACAGAAGATGACCGTTGCCCTTGCGGGAGCGTTCATTTTCCTTCTCTCGTCTCTTAAGCTGCCGTCTGTTACGGGTTCCAGTTCCCACCCCACGGGAACGGGACTGTCGGCTGTACTCTACGGAGTGTTCTGCACTTCCGTACTCTCGACCATCGTCCTGATTTTCCAGGCTCTGCTTCTGGCACACGGAGGTTTCAGCACCTTGGGAGCAAACGTGTTTTCCATGGGAATCGCGGGCCCCGCCGCCGGAATTCTGGTGTGGCTCCTTCTGAGAAAAGCGAATATGAGTGTACCTGTGTCCATGTTCTTTGCGGCCATGGTCGCAAACCTGTTCACTTATGTCGTAACCGCTCTGCAGCTCACTCTGGCTTTCGGAGGCGCTGCCGGATACGGAACCGCGTTCGTGGAATTTATGACCGTATTTGCGGTGACCCAGATCCCTCTCGCACTGATAGAAGGAGTAATTTTCGGAATGTTTGCCAAATATCTGTCCGATACCAGACCGCAGATTTTCGGTATCGATACGGCTAATGAGGTGACTGCATGAAAATGGAAAACAAGTGGATTTACATCATAGGCTTCGCGGTCGTTGCGATAATGGTCCTGGGAATCCTTGCATACGGAGCGTCGAAAGATTTCGAGTTCGGAGGAGCGGACGATCAGGGCGGAGATGTAATTTCTGATCTGGATCCGGAATACGAACCCTGGTGGGACGGAATCTGGGGAGACTATGAACTTCCCGGAGAGACCGAAAGCATGCTCTTTGCCCTTCAGGCTGCCATCGGAGCCGTAATCATCGGTTACGTCATAGGGCGCCTCCATAACCCCAATAAAAATAAAAGGGAATAATATCAGGAGATAATGAGACAGCCCTATGTCCGAACAGGTGCAGATGGATGTTCTCGCATACAGTTCGAGGATGATTGAGTGGGCACCTTTGGCAAAACTTCTTTTCACTTTTTCTCTTTTAATTTTGGGATTGGTTTCGGATAATATTCTGGTTCCGGTCATCACTTTCTTTACGGGACTGTGTCTGATGGCATATTCCACGAACATGAAACTGCCGCCGGTAGTAGCCATCGCGATACTGGAAGCAATATTGATTCTGATAATCGGTTGCGGAATGATTTCGATTCTCGGAGATCCGTCCGCCCCGGCGATAATGCTGAAAGATACGGAAAAAATACTCTGGCTTAAAGTGCACATAACGGCTGAGAGTTTCAACCAGGCATGGCTGGTTATGTTCAGGGCGATTGCGGGGGTGACGCTTATGCTTTCTTTCGCCACATCCACGCCGATACCGCATATCGCGAACGCGCTGAGACAGGTGAAGGTCCCGCCGCAGCTGATAGAAATCACCGTATTGGTTTACAGGTACGCGTTCCTTCTTCTGGAAAGGGCGGAAACCATGTGGAACGCAGCGAAATGCCGTCTCGGCTTCAACGGATACAGAAGAAGCTTTTCGACCGTCAGCGGAATAATAGTCAATTCGTTCATTACGTCGTTGGAAATCGCGGAACGTTCCCAACCCGCATTATACAGCAGGAATTTCAACGGGACGTTCCCCCTTTACAGAGAACCCAAAAAACTGAGAGCGGTTCACGTTATTTTTACGGTCGGAATATGTGCGGTTCTTTACGCGTTGGGATACTTCCTTCCGTCTCCCGATATGGCATTATTAATCATGGGGTCGGGCGCATGAAATCCGTATCGGCCGAAAAGGTCACTTACAGGTATCAGGGAGCTCCGTCGGCTGCAATCGAGTCCGTTGACTTTTATGCGGGAAGCGGAAGAAAGACGGTACTTCTGGGAGAGAACGGATGCGGGAAATCCACTCTGATTTATCATCTGAACGGAGTCTACAAACCCGAATCAGGTACCGTGTATTACGACGGAAACCCGATTTCCTATGACCGTGATTTTCTCACCGAATTACGTTCGGAAGTGAGCGTGGTTCTTCAGAATCCCGACGACCAAATCTTTTCTTCCACCGTAGAGGAAGACGTAGCTTTCGGACCTCTGAACGCGGGATTTTCCAGAGAAGAGGTTTCGGAAAGAATATCCTGGGCCCTGGAGAAGGTGGGAATGGAAGAATATGCGGAAACCCAGGTTCAGCGTCTTTCCTACGGACAGAGAAAAAGAGTATCCATCGCCGGAGCTCTGGCACTGCGTCCGAAAGTATTGATTCTGGACGAACCAACCGCCGGACTCGACCCTCAGATTTCCAAGGAAATCATGGAACTGGCGGACAGGTCCGCAAGCGGCGGCGTTAATGTTATTGTGTCCAGCCACGACATCAACCTTACATATTCCTGGGCGGACGACCTGAGCGTAATGCGCAGCGGAAGAATCGTTTTTTCCGGAGACCCATCGGACTTTTTCGGAAACAGCCGGGAAGTCTACCTTTCGGGACTCGTTTCTCCGTCGGTTTTCAGCATCAATTATAACGTGGAAACAATGCGCGGCAGGAATCCGGATCCGTACCCCAAAACGATTACCCAGACCGTGGGAAAAATGTTTCCGTCAGGAGAATCCAAGGGAACCATTCACATTTACTGTCCCGATGGAGGAAAAATCGACCAGGACGCTCTGGAATGCGCCGCGGGAAGAAAAGAAATAACCGCCGCCGTGTACGGTCCTTTCGCAAGAAAAGCCGTCTCCGAATCGAAAATGAGAATCGATTACTACTACAACGGAATCGAGGGATGCATAACCGAGGCGTTGGCAAACCGGGATTCTCTGCTGATTTGCGATAAAGAATTAAAGAAGTCCGTTCTTGATGCCGTCGACGCCATGGAAACTTTCGGCACCGCGATAAGGACAAAGGAGATTGTATTGTGAGTTCTCTGTTCAGAACGGAGAATCTCTTTTACCGTTACGAACACGGAAAAGACTATGCCCTTTCCAACCTGAACATAGAAATCGAAGAAGGAATCCGGACCGTAATACTGGGTGCGAACGGGGCGGGGAAATCCACTCTTTTCTATCATTTCAACGGAATATTCTCCCCTACCAGAGGCAGGATTTACTACAGGGGGGCGGAAATGCCCCGCAGGGGAAAGAAACTCAGAAATCTCCGTTCCGAGGTCGCCGTGGTACTTCAGAATCCCAACGATCAGCTTTTCGCTCCGAAAGTTTCCGACGATGTTGCGTTCGGACCGAAAAATCTCGGTCTGAATCAGGACGAAGTCGCTTCCAGGGTTTCCGAGGCTCTGGAAATCGCCGGACTGACGGAGATGAAGAACAGAAGCGTCATGCAGCTTTCTTACGGTCAGAGGAAGAGGGTCGTCCTGGCCGGAGCTCTGGCTATGCGTCCCAAGGTTCTGATAATGGACGAACCGACTGCGGGACTCGACCCTCAGATGTCGAAAGAGCTGATTGAACTTACGGAAGAGCTCCATCATTCCGGAACCACTGTTATTTTCTCTACCCACGATGTGGATCTGGCATATTCCTGTGCCGACTGCATACACGTGCTCAGAAGGGGGCATCTGATTTACTCCGGAGGTCCGAACGAGTTCTTCGAAAATTTCTCGGAAGTCTACCTTTCCGGAATGGTCGAACCTTCGTTATATTCCATGAATCTCAGCATGTCCGAAATGGCAGGGTATCCGGCAGAGCCCCATCCCAGGACGGAGTACCAACTTATTTCGAAGACGGTTCCGGCGGAAAACCCCGGAAGAATCGACATACTTCCGGTTGCGGGGGAAATTACCCAGGATTCTTTTTCCGAAATCTCCGCCGAAAGGGAATGTACGGTTACGGGAGTTTACGGAACGAAAGCCAGGAAGGCCGCGTCCGAATACAATCTGGGAATCGATTACTATTTCGGAGCGGACGAAGAGTGCATCATACAGTCGCTGCACGGAAAGAACGTTCTGATTTACTGCGACGCGAATCTCATAGGTGTCCTGAAGAAAAAAATCGAATCCGTGTCCGCGTTCGGTATGGAAATTCCTTACTCTTTGTTGTGATCGGTTGTCTCGGAGGGTTCGAATCCTTCGGGTTTTCCGTCGGGATAGTATTCTCTCCCGTCCGCCGTTTTTACGAACCTGGGAGTTCCGCGGGGATGCGTCTTGTCGATTATGTTCCACGGCCACAGGGAATATCCGTCCTTCCGTATTTCGTTGAGAGCGTCTCTTACCTCTTTGTCGTTCCTCAGAGTCACGGGGCCAAAGGAAACCATCTTCTGCTTTATGGGAACGGATTCCAGAAGCCAGAATCTCGAGGGAACGTCTCCGTTTTTTATCACCGCTTCTTCGTCGGATTTCAGTTTCATTCTGTAGCCGGAATAAGCTTGAAATACTCCCACGGATGCGTTGCTTCCGGATACGAAATAAAGATTTTTGGATACGTTTTCCGCAGACGGGGGCAAGGTATACGAAGCTCCGGGTTCCATGCGGAACTGAACGATTCTGAATCCGTGTTCCGGATCCGCGGCCCAGGATTTCTCGTTGTGGCACTCCGCATTCAGATTTTCGTAAGAGCCCGCATAAACTTTAACGGAAGTTTTCAGACCGTTTTCGTCCTGTTTTTCCGTTCTTTTTATATTCTCCGACCACAGCATCGAAACGCCGTTTTCAGAGCCCTTTATTTCCAGTGGAAGATTTACCATGATCTGGGTAATGTCGTTGGGGTTCGGACGGTCGTCGAAAGCGAGAGGATACATTTCGCAGTGCTGGTATTTTCCGGGAGCCGTAACCCACTGGGCGTCCCCGAATCCGAAACGGGACTGGTTGCCTTCGGAATCGAAAGTATCCACGTAGCCTTCTTCGACGACAGTGAAAGTTTCGTATCCCCAATGGGCGTGCATGGGAAATCCCGGAACGACTTTACCGCGGTACATCCGGAATCCGGAATGTTTTTTGTAATCGTTTCCCAGGGGCCGCCATGCTATCATATCCAGAGGAGGGGCCTGCTGTGCGTTGCCTTTGGGATAATCGTCCCTGTGGTGGGATGCGAATATGAACGGGTCCTCGGTGTCCCAGTGCATGTCGAAGTCGCCGTATTTCAGTACGGGACCGCGGTCTTTCTTTCTGAACAGGGCCATATCGGAATGGGTATGGGACGAAGATAAAAAGAATGCTCCTTTCGGAAAAGAAATAATAGACGGCAGTTATGGCATATCATGGATTCCGGCGACAGAGGCATGCGTCTGAATAAATTCATCAGCGCTTCGGGAGTGGTATCAAGAAGGGCGGCCGACCGGATGATCGAAGAGGGACGGGTTACCATAGACGGCCGCAGAGCCGTACTCGGAGACAGAGTGTTCCCGGAAAATACGGTATGCGTAGACGGAAAAAAGATTTCCGTCGAAGAAGAAGAGATTATACTGGCACTTAACAAACCCGTCGGGATAACATGCACGTCCAATCCCGAAGATCCCACGAACGTCATCGATTTCGTGAACTATCCCAAGAGAGTGTATTCGGTGGGACGTCTGGACAGGGATTCGGAAGGACTGCTGCTTCTGACCAACAACGGAGAATTGGCCGACAGGATAATGCATTCCAGCAGCGGGCACGAAAAAGAGTACATAGTGACGGTGGACAAAGACATAACTGATTCTTTTCTCAGGGACATGGCGTCCGGCGTTCCCATAATGAACGGAAAAAGGGTTACCAGAAAATGCGAAGTCATCGGAACCGGAAAAAGGGAATTCCGCATAATTCTGAGGCAGGGACTGAACCGTCAGATAAGAAGGATGTGCGATTCCCTCGGTTACGAGGCAGTGGGCATAAAGCGCATAAGAATCATGAACATAGAGCTGGGAAACCTCAGAACGGGAAGGTACAGAAATCTCACCAAGGAAGAAAAAGCCGAACTTTTCAGAAAGCTTGGGATGTAACGTCCAATTAACACGATTTCTTATGAAAGTATTATTAAAGGTGAATGAATTCACCGATTATTGAGACGTATAGCTATCTACGGGAAGGGCGGCGTGGGAAAATCCACGGTATCGTCCAACGTCAGCGAAGCGCTGGCTTCGATGGGATACAGAGTTCTGCAGATCGGGTGCGATCCGAAAGCGGATTCCACCAAACTGCTGACGGGAGTGGAAGAATCAAAAACGGTTCTTAATCTGATGAAAGACGGTCCCGTAAGTCTCGACGAAGCGGTATTCGATACCGGACGGGGAATTTTCTGCGTCGAGTGCGGGGGACCCAAACCCGGAACAGGATGTGCCGGCAGAGGAATCATTGCCGCCTTCGGAGAACTGGAGTCCCAGGATGTCATCGGCGCATACAGACCGGACATAATCATTTACGATGTTCTCGGGGACGTTGTGTGCGGAGGGTTTGCGATGCCCATCCGTAACGGGTATGCGAGAAACGTTTTCGTCGTCACATCTGGAGAAATGATGTCGCTCTATGCGGCGAATAACATCAAACAGGCGGTAGACGGCTTCTCGGAAGACGGATACGCCGAATTCAGCGGTCTGATTCAGAATTCCCGCAACATAGAGAACGAAGATGCCATCGTCGATATCGCTGCGAAGGAGATGGGAGCGGACGTAATATTCAGACTCCCCAGGGACGGCATGGTTCAGAAAAGCGAGGATGTCCGCCGTACCGTGGTAAGATTCGCTCCGGAATCCGATATGGCGGAACATTACAGGAATTTAGCCGAAAAGATACTCTCTCTTTCGGAGGACTCCGAAGGAGGAATGAAACTGGAAAAACACTGAGGAATCGAAATGAAGAAAGGAATACTTCTGATAGGTCACGGGTCTAGATACATATTCAACAAAGAAGCGATCGAGATGCAGGCTTCGGCCCTGGAGGAAAGAACAGGAATCAAAGTCTGGACCGCATATAACGAAACGACCATGCCTCTTGTGGACATGGCGGTGGAAGATATGGTAAAAGAAGGCGTAGAGGAGATTATCGCCATGCCGTTTTTCATCGCTTCAGGACTTCACATCACGAGAGACATCCCGAGAGGTCTGGGTATTCCGGAAAACTCGTCGGGAGGGGACGTAAACGTAGGCGGGAAAAACGTAAAAATACACTTCGAACAGCCTTTCGGTTCGGATCCCGTTCTTGCGGACATTCTGGAAAAAAGGATACAGGATTTCGGCATGCCCGATTCGTCGATTATTGTTGTTGGACACGGTTCCAGACTTCCCTACAACAAAGAGATAATCAGCTTAAACGCAGAGAGGCTTAAAGAAAAAGGCCACAAACACGTGTTTTACGGTTTCAACGAATTCAACGAACCCACAATCGGGGACGCCATGAACGAAGCCGTGAAAACCGGAGCGGAAAACATAGTCGTTCTTCCTTTGTTCATAACATCCGGAGCACATATAGGCGAGGACATTCCGGAAACGCTGGGTATTCCCCCGCACAGCGACGGCGGCGTAAGCACGAAATACGGACGCAGCGTCAACATAAAGCTCGCAATGCCGGTGGGAAGAGACCCGAGACTCGTGGACGTGCTTGTCAATAAACTGGAAAAGTACGGAATATGAAAATACTCATTTTGGACACCATACACGGCGCAGGGATCCTGGCGGACAGATACTCCGAAGGAAACGAAGTTATGTGTGTCGACGTATACGGCACGACGCCCGAAGAGGATTTGGAAAAGCTTAGAAAGAAAGGGTACGGCGTATCGAGAAGCGTTCCTCCTGGGAATTACGATTTGGTAATCATGCCGGGGCACTGTCCCGATTCGTTTCTCGAAGACGTAACGTACGGCAGAAGGATATTTTTCAGCGAAGCCGTGAAAGAAAAAATCGACGACGGCAGATTCAGAATAGAGGTCACCGGCGTTAAGGGAAAAACAAGTTCCTGCTATTTGATGGCACATCTGCTTTCCGCAGCGGGAAAGAAAGTTTATCTCCATACCTCCCGCGGAAGGGGGCCGTGGATCGACGACAAGCACAGAATAAACGAAAAGGCGAGCATTGCTCCGATTTCTCTTCTGACGGTTCCCGAAGGGGATTACGATGCAGTGATATGCGAAGTGTCCCTGGGAGGTTCCGGAAAAGCGGATATCGCCTGCATAACCAACCTTCTTTCCGATTACGGCATAGCGAAGAACACCAGAAAAGCGTCGGATGCCAAAGCGGACATTTTTTCCGACGGTATTAACATAGTTCCAGAATCGGAAAAAGAGTTCTGGTCAAAATATTCCGGCAGACTTACGGGATACGGCGGACGCATAACGGTATCGGAATATCCCAAAGTCGGCGGAAGCCTGAAAATAAAAGTAGATTACGGAAACGGTTTCGAAATCGGAATGAAAAGCAGCTATCTTGCGGCAGAATACATCGAAGCGGCCGAACTGGCACTTCAGGTCTGTTCCGAGATGGAGATACCGGAGAAGGCCGTAAAAGAGGGACTTTCTTCTTTCGAAGGCGTGCCCGGAAGAGGCGAAATATCCGAAAAGGGAGGCAGGTACACCGTGACCGAAAGGAATCCTGGAGTATCGGAGCTGTCTTTCAGGCGCACTCTGGAAATTCTTAAAAAAATGGATTCTCTGGACGGTGCCCTTGCCGTCGTGGACCCGGTCAACAAAAAGGTATGCTGTAAATTGGATGCCGGAGCGATAAAAGAAGCGGCCGAGGAATTCGGAGTTCCGCTGATAATCACCGAAGGAGAAGGCGTTCCGTCTCTGCCGAAACATTCCGGACCTCTTCTGATGTTCGTCAAAGAAGGATTCGCATGAAGATAATACACCCGCGCCCCAATCCGATAGTCGCCGCCATGTACACTCTGAGGGACATGGACGTAGACGTAATCGTAATCCACGGTCCGGCGGGATGCGGATTCATGGCTTCCCGTTCCCTGGAAAATGCGGGCGTTCACGTGGTGACGTCGGCAATGAAGGAAACAGATCTTATCTTCGGAGCTTCGGACCAGCTGATCGAGACTCTGAAAACCGTGAAGGAGATGTTCAATCCCAAAACAGTCGCCGTCATAGGTACATGTGCCAGTATGATAATCGGCGAAGACATGCAGGCTTCCGTGAAGCGTGCGGGATTGGACTGTACCGTGTTTGCGGTGGAGTCTCACGGATGCATGAAAAATAACATCGAAGGTGCCGTGAAGGCTTTGGAATCGGGATGTGCGGCGGGAATAATTTCCGAAGAGGAAACCCGGCGTCAGATAAAACTGATGAGAGCAGCCTCGGAACTGGAAAAAACCAAAGGTCTCGCAAGCAAAAGCTACATGAAACCGTCCTTCGGAGCAACAAAATACGGCGTGTGCGGGAAGATATGCGATACGCTGTCTTCCGGAGGAAAAGTCGCCGTGGTTATGATTGCAAAAAAGGAACTGGCATATCGTTTTTCCGATATGTTTTCTGCAGTGTCCGAAGCGAAAAAGAAGCTCGGCGGAGAGATATTCCTGATTGGAAATCTGGACACCGACAAGGGTCTGCCGAGAATCAGAAAGTATGCCGAAAACATTACCGAGGAACTTAACGGACTCGGAGTGGATTTCGTATCCGCTGGCGGTCTGGACGAATATGCCTTGGTCGGCGAAAAAATGAAAGAAAAAGTCGACGCCTTTTCGCCGGATCTGACCGTGGTCATGGGGATATGCCACGCATATCCCGGTCTGAAGGAAAGCGACATACTCATTACGGATCAGCCGAGACAGCTTTCCAACTATATTTCGGCCGGATTCCCCGATTCGGTGGGAGAAATCTCGTCCCATACGATGGTTATGGGAACCGACAGCATCATTCCTCTGGAGACCGCGGAAACCCTCAGAGAGATGATCCGATGAAAGGCGTGGTCATCGCGGGCACCGGAAGCGGAGTGGGAAAAACATCCATCACCACGGGCCTCATAGCCAGACTGTCGAAAAAATACAAAGTTCAGGCATTCAAGGCGGGACCGGATTTCATAGACCCGATGTACCATTCGGCGGCTTCCGGACGCAGAGCGGGAAATTTGGATTCATTTATGATGAGCGACGAAGCCATACGGAAATCCGTGGGCTACGCCGCTTCCGACGCGGACATATGCATCGTCGAAGGGGTGAGGGGACTGTACGAAAGCTCCTCTCCGTACAGCGACGAAGGTTCCACCGCCCGGTTGGCCAAGATTCTGGGATTTCCGGTAATACTGACTGTGGACGTCCGTTCTCTTAACAACAGCGCCGCCGCCATCGTGAACGGATTTCAGGCGTTCGATCCGGACGTCAGAATCGAAGGACTGATTCTGAACAGAATATCCGGGAAACAGCACGAAGACAAAATCGACGGCGCCATGAAAAGATACTGTAAACCGGAAGTGATCGGCAAAGTAAAAAAACTGCCGGAAAAGCCCACGAAAGAAAGGTATCTGGGTCTTGTCACTCCCTCCCCCGGGAGAAATCCTGATTTCGAGCCTTTGGAGGAGATGGTTTCCGACGTGGATATCGACAGGCTGATGGCTATTGCCGCCGATGCCGAACTCCCCGACTGTCCCGAAGGTCCCTACGTAAAACGGAAAACGGGTCTGAAAGCAGCAGTACCTCTGGACGATTCTTTCTGTTTTTACTACAGAGAGAACATCGACTGTCTGGAGGCTTCCGGCATAAATATAGAACATTTTTCTCCGACGGAGGGGGACATGCTGCCTGATGCGGACATGTATCTTCTGGGCGGAGGATACCCCGAACTCCATGCCGAAAAGATTTCCGAAAACAAAGATTTACTTCAGGGTCTGAAAAACGTATCCGAAGAAGGAAAGCCCGTTCTCGGAGAATGCGGCGGGATGACGGCCATGTGTCGCAGTTTAAAGAACATCTCCGGAGAAGTTTTCGGCATGGCGGGAATATTCGGTGCCGAAGCGGTTATGGATGGAATCAGGCACGGTCCGACATATGTTTCCGCGATTCCCGCCGAAAGCAATCCTCTTTTCGATTCTCCCGTGCGCGCTCACGAATACCACTATTCGAAGCTGATAACCGCAGAGAAGAATTTCGGCTACAGGCTCGAACGCGGAAACGGAATTCTTCCGGGATACGACGGTCTGGTTTACAAGCGGTCCCTGGGCACGTACATGCACCAGAACGCGCTTTCTTCTGCGGACTGGGCGGGCGGATTCGTAAGAGCATGCGAGCTCGTCCGTCAGTGATTCAGAAACGGTTCGAAACCTTTTCCATCAGACCTTTGGACTGTTCTATCTCCCCTTCGGTAAGGCTCAGGTCGCTGCGCAGCCGATAGTCCTTCGAAATGTCCATACATTCGATTTTTGCCGTAAGGGTTCCGTCCTCTTTGGCCCTGAACGTCACTTTTATGGGGGTTTCCCTCGTTATTCCCGAAGGAAGTTCCATTTCGAAGTTGCCTATGGGAACCCCGTCGATCAGGTCGGTTCTGATTTCGCTTTCTTTGTCCGTCGCCGCATTTTCGAATATTTCCACGAGAACCGAAGGCTGTTTCTCCTCCACCGGGTAGTAAATTTTTACGCTTTCGATGGGCAGAACGTCGTTACGGTAAATGATGTTGGAAATCATCTCTTTTCCGTTGTAGCTGACTCTGACTCCGAAGGTTTTGCTCAGGATGTTTTTGACCGAAAGCGCATCTTCTTCTTTTTCAGCATTCTCTTTCCTTGATTTGGAAAATATCGCAGCTCCTTTCGCGACGGATTGGTCTGGATCGAAAAGTCTTATAGTCATGCCGGGGAAGGCTTCGGATATTCCGTTTTTCACCTGGGGCATTCTGGACGATCCGCCGACAAGGATAATTTCGTCTATGTCTTCCGCGCCGAATCCTTTGGACGAGAGCGCCGATTTTATTACCTCGACCGTGCGGTTCATCAGGTGTGCGGTGACGTTTTCGAATTCGGTTCTTGATATCGTATAGACGGCTTTTCTCCCGTTAACGGAAAGGGTGCCTCTGGTGGATTCGGCGGTGGAAAGTCTCTTCTTTATCGCTTCGGTATCCAGATCCAGGAGGACGGATATCTCTTCGTCGTCGTCCATATCTTCCACGGGGACTCCGGTTGCCGCGGACACCTTTTCCTTGATTAAAGAAGCCAAGGCTTTGTCCCAGTCCTTTCCTCCCAGCAGACGTTCTCCGTCCGTGGCCACGGCGGTGAACGAATTTCCTTCGATTTCCAGAATAGTAACGTCGAAGGTTCCGCCTCCCAGGTCGTAGACCAGCACTCTCTTCTTTCCCCCGTCCCCCCCGTAGCCGAAAGATATGGCGGCCGCCGTCGGTTCGTTGATTATCGTCACGTCCTCGAGACCGGCGATTCTTCCCGCCATCTTGGTCGAGTCCCTTTCGTTCTGACCGAAGTAGGCGGGACACGTAATCACGGCCTTCTTCAAATCGCAGTTATGGCTTTCGTTGAAATCGTTGATGATTTTTCTGAGAATCGCCGCGGACAGCGTGACCGGAGTGTACTTGTCCCCGTCGATAACGACGGAAAAATCGGTCCCCACCTGTCTTTTGATTCCCGTTATTATTCTGTCCGCCGGGTACATCACGGCCATGTCTTTCGCGGGAGAGCCGACTATTATTTCGCCGTTCTCGTTGAAAAGAATCACCGACGGAGTGGTATCCTCCTGTTCGAAATTCTTTTCTACGGTAGGATTTCCGTTCCCGTCGATGTATGCCAGGCAAGAGTACGTCGTTCCCAAATCAATCCCTATGCAGTATTCGTCTTCCATTTCCCATCATCTTCCGTTTTGACTCTGACTTTTTTTGTAAACGGCGACTCTTTCCTTCCAAAGCACTCTGTCGCCGTACATATAGCATTCCGAATACCTTTCGGCCACGGTTCCGTCTTTGGCCGAGTCCTTGTTCGGAATAACGCTTACAATCTTCTGGCACTTCGTATTTAAAATATTTTCGTCCGTGTTTTTTATGACGACGCCCGCATCCGTAAGCAGGTTCTCTATATCCACGGAATAGGCGCCGAACGAATCGATAATCTCTTCGGAACTCAGACTCCCGGCATGTTTTTTCATATCTCTGCTCAGTCTGATGAAGTCCTCTCTCATTACCGAAAGTCCTTCCAGAATTTTCATGAATTTCAGATTCTCCGTTCCGCTGTTTCCGGCGGCGGACGTTTTTACCGTATCGTCGATTTCGCGGAGCATTTTCTTTATTTCTTCCGCGTCCTCTTTGAAGGAAGAGTCGGTCTTTGCGGTTGTTTTTGTTTTCGGAGCCGCTTTTTTCCTGGTTGTCGTTCTTTTCTTCGCCGGGGCGGTGGTTTTCGGAGCGGAAGTTTTTTTCTTGGCTTCTTCCGCAGCTTCCGCGAAATGTCCTTTTTCAGGAATGGGCTCTTTGTTTTCCGCCATGGTTTTCAGATCTCCTTTTCGTTTTTACGGTTGTTTTCGGTATTCGAGTCATAGCAGCTGAGCAGCCAAATCAGCGGGTCTTCTACCCTGAACGGGGCTATCCCCCTGTCCAGAAGACTGCCTTCCGGATTTCCGCCGATGGCGGAAACCGCGAAATAGCTGTGTTTTTCGAAATTATCTACGGCTTCTATGAAGTCCGGGGAAATTACGCGGCGCAGATATTCTTCCAGTTCTGCGTTGATCTGTTCGAAATTCTCCGAATCGCATATGCCCCTTTCCCTGGGCATGCGCACGGAGGAACAGGCTCCCAGAAGAACCTTCTCTTCTTCGTCGTTCTCCGGAGATTTCATGAGTGTGTCGCATTTCGTCAGAACGATTGCCACCGGCGTCGGTATTTTTGTTCCGGCGGGAATTCCCGTCTCGGAGCGTATCATTCCTATCACCGACGAAATGTAATTCAGGGCGCTGTCGGAGGGAGCGGGTTTTCCGTCCGCCTTTATCCTTTCGTTAACGTATGGGATCTGAAGGGGATCTATCAGAAATATTATGCCGGAGGCTCTGGAAACAAACAGATCGAGAGCGACTCCCATGAGCCTGTCTTTCGGTCCCTCTCCGGCGGTATCGAAAAGTGCCAGAGTCACCGTGCTTTTTGTTTCGTCTTCGGGGAATTTCAGGTAGTATATCATCGGTTCCCTGAATTCCCGGATGTTTTCGTAAGTACGCGTAGGGGGAAGTTTTCTTCCGTCTTCGTACAGCCGTTTGTAGTAGTACTTACGGTATTTCATCGTGGTTCTGTCCGATGCCGGAATCAGCACGGCGTTGAATTCCGGGGAAAAAGAATTTTTAATCTGATTCAGAAGGACGGAAACGTAGTGGCTTTTTCCCGCGCCCTTGGCTCCGATTACGACGAAAATTCTGCTGTCTCCGTTTTCGGCTTCAGGAGGTATGGGGCTGTGGCATACGGGACAAAGACGTTTGTAGACCGGCCTTCCGCACACGTCGCATGTTCCAGCGGAATTTCTGACTATGTGCTGTTTTACCGTTACGGCATCCGGACCGTCGGGATTTCTTCCTAGAAACAGGCTGTTTTCCACGTCTATCTCTTCGTCTTCGGATGCGGTCCTGTATCTGCGTCCGTTCGGTACCGTTCCTTCGTCGATGGATTTCACGAACATGCGGGTGCAGGATTGGTTGGTGCATTGGTAGTGAATTCCGTTCATATCCACCGCATTGAAACAGAACGGACAGAGGTATTCGGTCATAATTCGGCCCTCCCTTTGAGCGGATGGACGAATCTGAAACTGTTGTAATCTTCGTCCTTCTCAAAGAACAGTCTTATTTTTTCCGTGTCGGTGCCGGGTTTGGCTTCGAAGCGGAAGACACAGCGTCCTTTGCTGATCAGCATGGGAACTTCGGACATCCATAGGACTTCTCCGTCGTTCCTGCGGAGGGGAATCCCTTCGGGAGAGAGAACGGCCATGATCGGAGGTACGAATTCCACGTTGTCCGGAGTTTTCATCGAGACTCTGATGTCGGTGCGGTCCTTTTTGGAATGATCGGCATCTATGGTGTATCTGATTTTTCTGCAGGTTTCGGCGGAAACGTCGAAAGTCATCCCCCGGGATGCCATCTTTTTGCCCTCCACGTCGTAAACGGCAAACAGGGTGACGGTTCTCTTCGTACGGTTTCCCATGTGTATCCTTATCGTTTTGTCGGCCGAGTAGGCCTCTGCGGAAACCGTTATCCTTTCCCCGTCGAGATCGTCCGGGCCTTTGGCGGGAGCTCCCGAATCGGTGATTACGGCAACGGCGGAATCGGTTCCCCTGGGCCAGGTCATGCTGATAATGCAGTCTCCGCCGGAAATTTTCTTTTCCACGTCCCTGAACGGTTTAAGTTCCGCGACTCTGACTTCTTTTCCTCTTACCGCGTACCTTCCCACGGGAATCATGGGGTAAAGATACTGTACCGCTCCGTCAGGCAGAGAGAATCTCATCTTTCCGGTCGTTTTTTCTATGGGAACGATTTTGGTCATCCAGGATTCCGCATCGCTCATTTTCACCAGAGTGCCGTACATACGGATGCTTTTCGGCGACGAGTACAGTTCGGCGTTTTCGTCTCCCGTCCATTCCGCGGTGAATGTTCCGTCCGACTTGTTCCACGAAACCTTCAGATCTCTGACGGGGTCGGGAAGGACCGATGTGGCGCCGGAAAACACCGTTCCGGATGAACGTTTTATCCTGCCGTCGGGCGTATCGTATTCGGCAACGAACAGATAGTGATAGGTCTGTCCGCCAACGAGTCCCCTGTCTTCTATTTCCTGTCCGGTTACCTGCAGTTCTTTTTCGTCGGATTCGGAATCCGCGGTTTTTCTCCACACGCGGACCCTTGAGCAGTTTGCGGGTTTGACGAAACTTATGCGCAACCCGTCTTCCAGAGGGTCTATGGAAACGTTCTGCACTTCCGAATAAACGACGGCGGGTCCGCAGGTAGCTCCCTCTTCGGAAAGTACGCCCCATCTTTTGGAGAGTACCGTGTAGTAATAATCTATGCCGGGTTCGGCGGTTTCGTCGAGAAAATAACCGGTGGAAACTTCTGCAAGAGGTATATCGTCATCTTCCGTGTTGGGGCGCGTGTATCTCTCCCTGTATATGCAGAAGGTAAGGCCGTCGCGGTCTTTCGGCACCGCATATTTCACGAGAATTTTTCCTTCCTTTATTATGACGGAAGCATCGGCCGGGGGGTCTGGAGGATATTCGCTGAGGAGGGACTGTACCAGCAGATGGTCGGGACACCTTTCGGCGGCCGCAACGTAAAGTTCCATGCGGGAACTTCTGCTGTCCGCTTTTCCGGCTTTTTGATAGAGGGCTTCCGCTTCGGCGATTCTCTGTTCCGATTCTTCGTAGATTTTTTCTGTCGCAGGGTCCTCTTCGAGGAAGCGTCCGAACTGTACCAGTAAGTTTTTGGTTCTGTCGACGGCTTCACAGTATCTTCTGAAGCTGTATGATTGTTCTATCTTTCTTTTTCCCACGTAAAGCTGGGTTTTCGCAAGTCCCACTTTCTTTTCGAGAGATATTATCGCCTCGTACGTGGAATATTCGGCTTTGAGTTCGGAAAGCTCCTTTTCGGCCGCGATTACCAGTCCGGACTTCGCGAGCTCTTCCACGTGTTTTTCGGATTCCAGAGCTTTCCCCAGTCCTTTGCGGATATCGAACCCGCATTTCACGCACGCAATGTTCAGAGAAGATTGTCTGGTTCCGCATCTGGGACATTCCATTTTTATGGTGTGTCCGCACACGGAACAGCACATTATTTCCGTACCGGTTTCGACGAACGCCTTGCATTCGGGACACCTGATCATACGGCTCTCGCCGTCGGAGAAATTGGCTATGAATTTTTTTCTTATGCAGAAATCTTCCAGAATCCTGATTGCCGTTTCCGGATTTTCGTTAGTAAGGTATATGGAAAGAAGTTCGTCGATGTAAGTTCTGTCGATGGGCCTGGTGTATTCTTCCTCGATTATGTCCTTAACCGGAGAAAGAGCCCTCTGGCACATTCCGTATTCTATTAGTTCGGAAAGTTTTTCGTCGGGGCGCATGGCCATTTTTACCGCTCTGATCGACTGTATGTACGTGTCCTGATTCGGAAGAATTTCCGGACGCACGCTGTTCACTCTTTTCTCGCAGAGGTCGAATGCGCTTCTGATCTGTTCGAAGGAAGAGGAATCGGTAAGTTTTCCGATACCCAGTTCCAAATCGGAGTTGTTTATCAGACTGTTGATCATCTCCTGCGGCGTGAACGAATCCACCGTCTGAAGGGCTTTGAAAGCGTTGGAAACGGTATCGTCGACTACGGAAGAAAAATCGTAATCGGTTACGCCCGCAAGTTTCACGAGTTCCTCCGGCCGGATGCCGTCCCACTTCATTCTTTTGGCCAGAATCTCCGCGGTTCCGGAGATTCTCACGGGAGTGCCGTCGTGAAGAATCACCGAGTCTTTTCTCAGTTTGGAAGCTTTCGCCGTAAGAAGTACGCGGCCCTCTTCGAACTCTTTTTCCCTCAGGGAAGGATCGGACATGACGCGCCGCATGTCGGGAACCATATCCAGATACGACTGGTTCCTGAACCGCATGCCCACGTCGTTCTGCCTGTTGCGGCTTTCTTCCGACCATTTCTTCTCTTTTTTGTCGATGATGCCGGAGACGGTTTCCGCACTGTACGTTTCTTCTCTGAACGGGTCGAGTCCCAGAAGCATGCAGTAGCTGTCCCTTTTCGCCATATCATTCTCCGGTTGTTCCGCTTTCGCGGATTCCCATGTTTCCGGAGCCGATTGCGGTGGCTATGGTTCCGAAAGTATCGCTCAGACAGTCCAGTGTGGTGTACAGTGCCCCCTCTTCCACGGTGGCTAGCTGTCTCAGGAAAGAAGTGTCGGCGTCGCCGAATCCCACGGCAACCACGGCAATACCGTCTTTCCTGCATTCCATCGCGCGGGTGACCGCGGCGTTGCGGTTTCCCCACACTCCGTCGGTGAGTATCACAATGGCGTTCGCGCCGGGAGCGTTCACGAGCATTCTGCCCGCCTCGCCGAAAGGATCCGCGTCCGTTCCCCTGCCTGCCATGCTGACTCTGAGACGGTTAATCGATGCCGTTATCGCGTAACGGTCGGACGTCAGCTCCCTTACGGTTTTCGCTTTGTCGCCGAAAACCACCAGTCCGAATCTGGTATCGATTCCTTCCAGTTCGTTTACGAACCGTATGACGGCTTCCTTGGCCGTTTCCAGGGGTTTGTCCTTCATGCTTCTGGACAAATCGATTGCGATGACGATGTTTCTTCTGACGGGTATCTCGGAAGTTCTGTCTTCGGGAGTTTCTCCCATCCAGGAAAGGTCCTCGTCGAGTTTTTCCGATTTTACTTCGAGACTCCTTCCCTTCTGGAAGGCGGAAACGCTGACGACCCCGTTTTCGTTGTAGCTGTATTCGATTTCGACGATTTCCCCTTCACCGGAGTTGCTGATTCCCCTGACTTTCATCTTGGCCAGGGCAAAACAGTCCAGCGGATTCCGGGATTCTCCCTGCAGTGTGTACAGTTCGATGAATTCCGTAAGATTGCCGGGATTGATTTTGAAGGGTTTCCTGACCGAGGCGGGAATCTTCGAATTGCGGGGAATCATGATTTCGTTGATGTATTTTTTACCGTCCTTCCTCACGGACAGAACTCCCAGGCTGTGGGAAGTTACGTCCGTAACGGTTCTCCTCCCCCCGGCCCTGCGGTGCACCAGGGCGGCTCCTTTGGCAACCGCAAGATCCGTATCCGCATGATTCACGATTTCCGTGCCCGAAATCCTTCTCAGTTCTTCGGGAAGTCCCGGAAGACGGGTGGAGCCCCCTACGAGCAGTATCTCGTCTATGTCTTTCCAGGTCAGTCCGGCTTCTTTCAGGGCTCTGACGCACACTTCTTCGGTTGCGGCGAAAAGAGGGCGGGAGAGTTCGACGAACTTTTCTTTCGACAGCGAATATTCGGCGGAATCCTTTCCGTATTCCAGTAAGACGGAGATGCTGTCCCTTTCGGAAAATTCTTTTTTCAGATTTTCCGCGGCTACGATGAGACTGTTCTTGGCCGCCGGATCTTCTCTGAGGTCGATTCCGAAATCGTCCGCGAACCTGTCGCAGAAATATCCCGTCAGAATCTGGTCCCAGTCCTTGCCGCCGAGAATGCGGCTGCCGTCGGTTCCAAGAACGGTGAGTGTGTTTTTCTCGATGCGTACTATCGTTATGTCGAATGTTCCTCCGCCCAGATCGTAAACCATGACGGTTTTGTCGTTGAGGCTGCCGTAACCGTAGGATATGGCGGCCGCGGTGGGTTCGTTTATTATTTTGTCGACCTTTATTCCGCATCTTTCTCCCGCACGGATTGTGGCGGTTCTCTGTGGGTCGTTGAAGTAAGCGGGGACGGTTATTACTGCCGAGTCAATCTTTTTTCCCAGTCTTTTTTCCGCGCCGGATATCAGGTACCCGAGGAGAATCGCGGAAAGATCTTCGGCGGAATAGGACCGTCCGCGGGCGTTCACGGAAAAACCCGTGTCGCCCATCGCACGTTTGAAGGATGCGGCAACCGTTCCCTTTCCTTTGGCCTGCATGGTTTTGGCGGCTTCTCCGGCGTACACGCTGCCGTCGTCGCTGAAACATATGACCGACGGAGTCAGAAGATTTCCTTCCGCGTCCGGTACGACTTCCGCGGAAGACGTTTTTTCGTCGTAATAAGCCACTGCCGAGTAGGTTGTCCCCAAATCAATGCCAACCCTCATCCATGCATCCCGTTTACGCGTACGCGCTGACGATATTTAATATGTAGGAGGTGGCTGCGATTTTCGTAGCGGTGATGCTAATGCATCGGAATTCCGCGTCGTAATTTTCTCGATTACGAATTTCGTAATGTCATGCGGGAAGGCGGATTTCCGCTAAACGGGTAAGCAAATCTAATTACCGACTCCGCGATTCCGTGGCATGGATAACGACGAAGCGGATGCGCTGTTCCTGAAAGCGATATCCTACATTTCGGGCGCGGGAGGTTCCGAAGTAAACCCCGCGGAAGCTTTGGCGATTTTCGAAAGCCTCGCGGAAAACGGACACGGAAACGGAATGTTCGGCCTCGCGGAAATGCTGATGGTGGGGGCCGGAACCGAACGGAACGCAGAGAGGGCAAAGGAGCTTTATACGAAAGCCGCCGAAGCGGGACACATCGAATCTAAGTTCAGACTGGGTATGATTCACACCGGAAATTTCGGATTCCCCGCCGATCCGAAAAAATCTTTCGAAAATTTCCTCGAAGCCGCCGAAGCCGGATTGCCGGAAGCGTTCGCTCCCGCTGGAGACTGTTATTTCTACGGTTCCGGAACCGAACAGAATTTTACGGAAGCCTTCCGCTGGTTTTCCAAAGCTGCGGAATTCAAAGATCCCGTTGCGATGTTCAAGTGTGCGTACATGTACGAATCGGGAACCGGAACGGAAGCCGACGAAGAGAAATCCGTATCGCTTTTCCGCGAATCCGCGGAAGCCGGATTGCCGGAAGCACAGATGAAAATGGCCGATTTGGCACATTCGGGAAAGACGGAAGGCGGTGCGGAAAAGGCCGCGGAATGGTACCGCAGGGCATCGGAAGCGGGAATGACCGCGGCGACGGTAAGTCTCGGCACCCTATACTACGAAGGAAAAGGGGTTCCCAAGGATTACGCGAAAGCGTACGGGCTCTACTCCGAAGCGGAGAAACAGGGAGATTCCGATGCGGCGATGCTCAAGGGCATTATGGAGATGAAAGGTCTCGGAACAGAAAAAGATCCGGAAAAAGCCATGAAATCCATATCCAGAGCAGCGGAGCTGGGAAATCAGGAAGCAAAGGCGTTCCTGGAAAATATGCGCAGGGCGCAGAACACCCAGTTCGTCAGAATAGACGGATAAATTCACTCCGAGGGTTCGAAACAGTCCTTCGACGCACCGCAATCGGGACAGCTCCAATCGTCGGGCAGGTCGCTGAAGGGAACCCCCTCGGCTTCTTCGTCGTAGACGTGGCCGCAGAGTATGCAGACGTACTTCATGGGACGTAATCTCATCCGATATATTTAGTCAATCTCGAGCTGTTTTCCCGATTTTTCCGAATCGGGGACCGCCGCAGCTATAACGACCGTAACGGCGGAAAGAAGAGCGGCAAGAATTATTGCGGCGCGGAAACCCGACGAAAATTCTCCCGCAGTAAGGAGATCGAAGCCCGTTCCCGGCACTCCGGTGAATATGGAAAAGAAGGCGGCAAACACTGCCGTTCCGATGCCCATCCCCAGATAAATCGCCAAAGACGACAGGGACGAACCCATTTTTTCGTGTCCCGAGGGAGAGTGTTCGACGATACGGGCGGCCATGGGCCCTCCGCAGAGACCCCAGGAAGTCCCCATCATGATTACGACGGGAACAAGAATCAGAGAGCCGTTTTCCGCGTTCGCAAACAGAAGCAGTATCGTGGACACAAGCAGTATGGAAATACCCAGTACGGAAATCCGTCTTCTTCCGTATCTGTCCGAATATCTTCCGGCGGGGAGACAGATTATCGCGGTCATGAGGGACGACACAAAAAGATACACACCTATGGCCGCATAGGAGAATTCCAGGCAGAGGGCCATATAAAACGGAATCAGGTAGAACGGTCCCATGTAAGAAAGATTGAAAAGGGTGAAAGAAAGAAGGGACGAGGAGAATTTTCCCGACTTGAAAATACGCACGTCTATGACGGGTTTGTCGAAAGACAGTTCCCTCAATATGAAAAGAATAAGGAATATCACACACAGAACTGCCGAAACAATAACGGTTTTCAGGGCGTCCGGGTCGCTTAATCTTTCCAGAGAAAGTATGCCGGACGCTATGGCCGCGAACATGAAGGCCGAACCCATGAGATCCAGGGGTCTTTTTTCCGTGGGTCCGTCCTTCGGAATCGCCTTTACGGCAAAGGGAACCGCCAGAATTCCGATGGGGATATTTATCAAAAATATCCAGTGCCAGGATAGGAATTCCGTAAGGATTCCTCCCAGTACCGGACCTACTGCGTAACCCACAGAACTTCCCAGAGTCAGGGTGCTCAGGGCAAAACCCAATTTCTTCGGGGAAACGTATTTCACGCACAGCATCGGCGCGGATGCGGCAATCATGGCGCCCCCAGTTCCCTGAAGAATTCTGGAAGCGAAAAGCATCGGCAGAGAATAGGAAATTCCGCAGAGAAGGGAAGCGACGGTGAATATGCCGAAACCGTAAACGAAAACTTTCTTCAGTGCTCCCCGGTCGGCGATTCTGCCGAAAACCAATATCAGTCCGGCAAGGGTCATGAAATAAAGTACGATAACCCAGGATACCGAAGACGTGTCCGTTCCGAAGGCGGACGCAATCGCAGGCATGGCGACGTTTACGACGCTCCCGTCCATTCCGTCCATGAAAATTGCCACTGCGACTGCCGCCAGCAGAAGTTTTTCTGAATAAACGGGAGATTTTGCCATGGTGCGGATTATCCTGCTTTTTCTATAAGTATGCCTGGGACGGACGGAAAAATCATTTCCGTCACCGACATATCAGATCAGTCCTCTCAGCGTTTCGATTTCGTAAGTGGGTTCCTGTTCTATGCTTTCTCCGGTGCGGTTCACGTAAACGCTGTCCATTCCGATGGCGGCAGCTGCAACAATGTCCGTTTCCCCGTCTCCCACGAAGACCGCTTCGTCTTTCGGAACCGGGAATTTTTCCAGACATTTTTCCAGACATTCGGGGTCGGGCTTCTGTCTGGAAACGTCGTCCCTTCCCACTATGAAATCTATGTACTCGGTAAGGTTGTGAAGAGCCAGTACGTTTTTCGTTCTGCCGTGGGAGCTCCTGGTCGCTATGCAAATTTCGGTTCCCTTGCCGTTTATTTCGCGGAGAACGTGTTCAGTTTCGGGATAAGGCGTACTCCGGCCGTCCAGAAACAGGCTGAATTCTTCGATTGCGGTATTCTCGAATTCTTCGAAAGACACCGGAGGCGACGTGAAGCGGCCGTACGTGTCAACGAAAGATTCGTTGATGAAATAATCCAGATCAGACGGATCGTACGCGAATCCCAGTCTGTCCATTATTTTCCCGTAACAGAGTTTCAGTCCGCCGGAAGAATCGACCAGGGTTCCGTCGAGGTCGAAGATATAAAGGGAGTACTTTCTCATTGCGGCGTAAATACGTGAAGGTATTATTCATGGTTTACGTGCCCGTTCCGCATATTCCCGGAAAGGGGGACGGCAACGGTTGTCCGCGGTTCCGTTCATTCAGTGGTATGTTCGGCAGAAAGAAACCCGCCGAGAGCGCTGAGCTGACACCCGAACAGAAGATGTTCATGTATACGGGGATGGCCGTAAAGAATATGCAGGCGCTGGAAGCCAATCTGGGACTCATGATGTGGTACCATACCGTTCTTAACGGTCTCAGGTCCGGATCCGGAAGGGAGAACTACGAAAAGTATGCGGAAAAGGCCGACAGACTCGCCGAAGAAATTTCCGCCATGACCATGGGAGACGTTCTGCGCACGGTGAGGGGAACGGATTTGATGAAAAAATCCGACCTGAGAGACCTGAGTTCTCTGCTGGGCGACAGAAACACAATCGTTCACAGAATGTACAGAACCGAAATCGGAGAGTCGGAAATCGAAGAAAAAATCGCTTTCCTTTCGAAAACGATAGAATCGGCGGACAGGATTAATTCTATACTTGTTTCCATAATTTCGGATTTGGAAAACATTTACGAAAACACGGAAATCTGATTTCCGACGTGATGTCTTTTAAAATCCGACGGTGTTCCGATTCTTTATGAAAACCGATATCGAAATCGCTTACGGTACCGAGGCGAAGCCCATTGCCGATATAGCATCCGGCCTGGGACTCGGTCCGGACGAAATCCTGCCTTACGGAAAATACACGGCGAAAGTTCCTCTGGAGGTTCTGGAAAAATTCGAGAACGGACCGGACGGTAAACTGATCATGGTTACCGCCATAACTCCCACTCCCGCCGGAGAAGGAAAAACCGTTACGACGATAGGCCTCATCCAGGGATTGGGAAAGATGGGGAAGAAAGTGGTGGGCGCACTGAGAGAACCGTCCCTGGGCCCCGTGTTCGGAATAAAAGGCGGGGCTACCGGAGGGGGAATGTCCCAGGTGTACCCAATGTGGGACATCAATCTCCATTTCACCGGAGACATACATGCGGTTTCCGCCGCACATAACCTTCTTTCCGCGGTTACCGAAAACCATCTGGTCAAAGGAAACGCGCTGAATATCGATCCGACCAGAGTCGTTTTCAAAAAAGCCATGGACATGAACGCCAGGGAACTCAGGAATACGATTGTGGGCCTGGGAGGCCGCAGTTCGGGAGGAATTCCCCACGAAAGCGGGTTCCTTATAACATCCGCATCCGAAATATCCGCGATACTGGCACTTTCTTCCGGCTACGAAGATCTTAAGAAACGTCTCGGAAGAATCGTCGTCGCCTATACCGTCGGCGGAGAACCGGTAACCGCCGGCGACCTGGGATGCGTGGGCGGGATGATGGTTCTTCTCAGGGATGCGCTGCATCCGAATCTCGTTCAGACTCTGGAAGGACAGCCCGTTTTCATACACGGGTTCCCCTTCGCCAACATAGCCCACGGGGCAAACAGCATAATCGCAACCCGTTCGGCGCTGAAACTGGGGGATTATGCGGTGACCGAAGCGGGTTTCGCTTCCGACCTCGGCGGAGAGAAATTCATGGATATCGTATGCAGGCAGTCCGGATTCTCTCCCGACTGCGTGGTGATAGTCGCGTCGGTCCGCGCACTCATGATGCACGGCGGAGCCGACCTGAAGGACGATTCCACCATGACTCTCGCCAATCTGGAAAAAGGACTGGAGAATCTTGACAAACACGTGGAAAACATTAGTCTCTACGGAGTTCCTTCCGTGGTGTGCATAAACAGGTTCGAAACCGACACGGAAGAATGCATAGAAGCCATACGTGCCAGATGCAGAAAACTCAACGTAAGGTGTGTGGAAAGCGAAGCCTTCGCTAAAGGCGGAGAAGGGGCCGTAGAACTGGCAAAGGCGGTTACCGAAGAATGTTCGAAGAAGAAGGATTTCGGATACCTTTACGACACGGAACTTTCTCTGAAGGAAAAAATAGAGACCGTGGCTTCGAAGATTTACGGCGCGGACTACGTTTCCTATTCGGAGGCGGCGGAAAAGACTCTTGCCGATCTGGAAAAACGCGGATTCGGAAAACTTCCGGTTTGCATAGCAAAGACCCAGGCATCTCTTTCCGACAATCCGTCTCTCAAAGGAGCACCGAAAGGGTGGAGCCTTAACGTCAGAGAAGTGCAGCTTTCCGCCGGAGCGGGATTCGTGGTTCCCGTGTGCGGCGCGATGACGCTTATGCCCGGACTTCCGGCAGTGCCGGCTGCGATGAAAATGGATCTGACCCCCGAGGGAAAGATAATCGGACTGAAGTGATTCAGTTTCCGTCGGCCATGTCGTACCACCGGTCGGCTTCGTCCCGATCCGCGCGGACTCCGTCGCCGGTTGCGTACATATTGCCCAGAAGAATGCGAGCGCTTTTGCTGCCTCCCATTGCGGCGGAGACAAGCCAGTCGACAGCCGTATCTATGTCTTTTTCGACTCCGCATCCTGTTTTGTAAAACTGGCCGAGAACGAACTGGGCATCAGAGTGGCCTCTTTCGGCGGCCATGGCGACCCATTTCGCAGCTTCCTCGAAATCTCTGCCGACCGTGTCCCCTTCGAAATATACGAGTCCCAGGGAGTACTGGGCGCGGGCATCCCCTTCGTTTGCGGGGACGGAAAACAGTTCGACGGCCTTGTCAATATCTTTTTTTACGCCGTATCCGCGGAAATACATCTTTCCCAGGTAGTACATGGCGCTGCGGCTACCGCCTTCCGAAGCACGGGCGAACCACTCGGCCGCCGCGTTAAGGTCCCGGGATATTCCCTGACCCCTCGCGTACATGAGACCCAGACAGAATTCTCCGTCGGCATATCCCGCATCCGTGGCTCTAATCACGGCGGAATATGCGGCGGCATAGTCTTTTTCCGATCTGCTTCTCAGTACGGCTTTGGCCCATTCGAGAGACTCGAGAACGTCTGTGTCTCTTCCGGCACCCTCCATAGTTCCGGTAAAACGGCTTACGGTATATTTGTTATTTGACGGCAGAAGGGGTTTCGGGAAATCCGGCGGGATTCGGAACGGTGTTTTTCTCAGGGGTACCGCGAATAATCATGCCTTTCGATTATCCGAAACAGCCGGTGCGGAAATTTTTTCTTACGGGTAAAAGATAAAAAATCCGTATGCATAGGGTAGACCGTGAAAGAACAGATTTTAAAGGACGCCGAAAACGGAGATCCCTATGCGGGGCTCGGAGTGGCGTACATGTATCACCACGGAAAAGGGCTGGAACTGGACCGAGACAAGGCTTTGAGGTGGTACAGAATTTCCGCCGAAGAAGGGTGCACCAGGTCCCAGTGGGAGCTTGCCAAACTGTACCGGGACGGCGTAATGGTCGAAGCCGATACGGAAAAATACATCTATCACCTGAAAAAAGCGTCCAGAATGGGAAACCCCGAAGCGCAGATGAGTCTGGCCGGCGAATACTACAAGGGAGAACTGCTTCCGAAGGATGACGAAGAAGCTTTCCGCTGGATGTCTCTGTCGGCCAAACAGGGGGTTCCCACCGCCCAGTTCAATCTCGGCTACATGTACAAACACGGCATAGGCACCGAAAGGAACCGTACCGAATCGGAGTCCTGTTTTTCCAGCGCCGTAATCGCCGGAAATGCGGATCTGTTCCTGGATTTCGGCATGAGGTACGAATTCGGACTCAAAGGCATTTCCAGAAACGAAGTCGAAGCCGGAAGATGGTACAAATCCGGCGCCGATATGGGGCACGAGGGATGCATTCTCTGCTGGAACAGAGTCATGCAGAGCCTTTCCGGGTCTCCGAAAGACACGTTCGAATCGAGAATGGATATGCTCGCCAGAACCGCAACGGCCATGGAACGCAACGAAAGAGATACCGCATTCTACCTGGCGAACGATTACTTCGATAAGGACGACCTTTACGAGGCTTTCAAACATTTCGAGAAGGCTGCAGATCTGGGAAGTCCCGACGCGATGTTTTTCCTGTCCATGATGTACAGGGACGGCCTTTACGCAAAAAGGAATTCGGGAAAATCCCTGATACTTCTGGCAAGAGCCGCTGACGCGGGTTCCGCCGACGCACAGTTCATGCTTGCGAGACTGTACGATTCGGGCGGAGGACTGGCCGAAAGCGAAGTCGACGCCATAAAATACTACACGATGGCGGCAGCCGGAGGATATCTTGCCGCACTGTACTATCTTGGAAAGTACATGGAACACCCGGAAATCCATGTCAGACGTTCGGTGGGCAAATACAGGTGAAAAATGGGATTCAAAGAACAGCTTGAAGCCGCAAACGCCGGAGATGCCAACGCCCAGGTAGCCATGGGATACATGTTCTTCACCGGAGACGGCGTAGTCAGAGACAGAGTCGAGGCGGGGAGATGGTTCGAATTCGCGGCCGAGAATGGCAATGCCGAAGCCATGTGCAACCTGGGTTACATGAAGGTGCACGGGGAAGGGGTTCCCTGCGATCCCGAAGGAGGTTTCGATCTTTACAGAAAATCGGCCGAAGCTGGATATGCCAGAGCAATGTTCAACCTGGCGGATTTGTATTCCGAAGGATTCGGAACGGAACAGAATTGGGATTCGGCGCGTTACTGGTACAAAAGGGCGGCCGAACAGGGGTCGATTCCCGCATGCTACCGTCTCGGAGTCATATACGAAACAGGGAGGGGAACCGAACCCGATTACGGAAAATCCGTCAGAATATATACGAAATGTTTCGACGAAGGCTACTCGAAAGCGGGATTCAGGCTGGGAATGATGTATTTCGAAGGAAGAGGATTTCCGAAAAATCCGGACAAAGCCGCCGAGATTTTAATAAAAGCGGCTGAAATGCGGTCTGCAGACGCAATGTGCCAGCTTGGAAAAATGTCCATGTCCGGAGAGGGCATGGCGAAGAGTCTAAGAAACGCCAGGTCCTGGTTTTCCAAAGCTGCCGCCAGGGGAAACAAAGAGGCGAAAACGATTTTAGAATCCAATACTTTCGACGGCTTATGAGCCATAAGAATACGGGACTCCGTTTTTCTTCCGACGGTCTCTGGATTGGAATTTCCGACGGAAAAGCAAAGATAGGGATTACCGACGGAGCTCAGGAGGAGATGGGCGAGGTGGTCTACGTCCAGCCTCCTGTGCCGGGAAGAAAAGTATCCAAAGGGGATGAAATCGGAGCCATAGAGAGTTTCAAGTCGGTTTCTCCGATAATATCTCCCGTATCCGGAACCGTGGTTTCGGTAAATTCCCTTCTGGAGGAAAATCCTTCTCTCATGAATTCGGATCCTTACGGCGAAGGGTGGCTTGCCGAAATAGAACTGGATAACGCCGAAGAGCTTTCGGAACTTTCGGAAACGGAATGAAAAGTTTCAGCGTTTACTTCCGCCTATCATCACCAGATAGGCGAGGAGGGCTTCCAGCTGTATCCTTTCGTTGCTGCCTTCGACAATGCGGAATTCTATCTCTCCGGTTTTATCCACCAGTCTGACCTTTTCCGCATCGGAGATACTGAGTTCGAAGAACATGGAGTGAATCTGTTTTATTATATCCTGTCCGGACAGACCGAATTCTATCATAACAGTGTCCAGCATGTCTCTGGCGCGGACGAAGTTCCCGCTCAATGCGGTTTCAAGCATGGTGCGGACCTCTTTGGGATTGGCCATGCCCGTTGTTTTATAAACGGTGTCCAAATCGATTTTTCGTCCGAGCGATGCGGCCACCTGCATGGAGTTGACCGCGCGTCTCATGTCTCCGCGTGCTACATGCACAAGACCTTTGAGGGCATCTTCGTCGATGTCCACGTTTTCTTTTTCCGCAATCATTCTGAGGAATTTTTCAACGTCTTCGGAAGTCAGGGACCTGAATCTGAACACGGCGCATCTGGACTGAATCGGATCGATGATTTTCGACGAATAGTTGCAGGACAGGATGAAACGGCAGATTTTCGAATACCTTTCCATGGTTCTTCTGAGTGCGGCCTGCGCATCGTTCGTCAGTGCGTCGGCTTCGTCCAGAAATATTATTTTGAAATCGGCACCCCCGAGAGGCGCGGTTCTGGCAAACTCCTTTATTTTTCCTCTGACAACGTCGATTCCTCTTTCGTCGGAAGCGTTCAGTTCGAGGAAGTTGCCCTTCCATCCTTCTCCGTACATCTCCTTGGCGAGAGCCAGGGCGCACGTGGTCTTCCCCGTCCCTGCGGGACCGGTGAAAAGAAGATGAGGCATGTTTCCGGACTTAACGTAGGAAGAAAGTCTTTCGGTAATGCTGTCCTGGCCTACGACTTCGCTCAGATTCTTGGGTCTGTATCTTTCCGTCCAGATTTCGCTCATCTTATCGCACGGTCTATCGTTTCAACCTATGATAAGTTTATCCCGCACGGAATACGCGACTATACGCACACGAATGTACTCCCTGCCTTCCCCGTATTTCTTTTTGTACACCCGATTGCGGAAAAAATCCAGAATAGATTATACGTTGGTTTGCCGTTCGGCCCCTTATGAAAATATACGAGGCATACAGACTGGCAATCGAAACAGGTATGAAAAACGACCCCCGCCCGCAGGAGGAAGTCGAGGCAGTCCTTGCCGAAGAGAAGGAAAATTACGAAAAACTTTCAGACGAGAAAAAAGTATTTTTCGACAAGGAAAGACTGTGGAACCCTTACACGGATTCCAGATTTTCCGCTCTCATCGAAGAGTCCAAGGAACTGGAGGCCGAGAGGTTCATGTGGGGCATCGACATCGGAACGGGCGAGATGCTTCTTGCCGACCGTCTGAGGGAAAAAGGACAGAACATTTCTGCCGTTGTGGCACATCATCCAACAGGCAGATCCAAAGTTCCGTTTCCCGAAGTTATGCGCATGCAGACCGAGATGTACTACGGAGACGGAGTTCCCATAAACGTGGCGGAAGCGCTTATGAGGCCGAGAGAGGAAGAAGTCATCAGGAACGTCATGGGCGCCAACTTCAACCAATCCTCTGACGCGGCCGAACTGCTGGGTATTCCCATGTTCAACGTTCATTCTCCGGCGGACAACATGGTTCAGAAATACATGGACGATATGCTGAAAGAACTCGAACCCAAATACCTGGGAGACATCATCGACCGTCTGCTTCAGGAGCCGGAAATGATTCAGGCGGCGAAGTACAACAACCCGCCTACGATAATCGTGGGAAACAGGAAGAGCAGGTGCGGAAAAGCCATAGCCAAAATGACCGGAGGAACTTCCGGCCCCAAGGAAATCTACGAGAAATTCTCCCAGGCAGGAATCGGTACCGTGGTAGGGATGCATTTCCCCGAATCCCACGTGGAAGAGGCCAAAAAAGCGGGAATCAATCTTATCGTTTCGGGACATATGGCGTCCGACTCAATGGGAATCAACCTGATCTGTGACGTATGGGAGAAGAAAGGGATCGAAGTATTCGGATGCTCCGGATTCATCCGCTGCAGCAGGAACTGACATGTTCGAGAGAGCCTCCGCCGTTATCCGGAACCCGGAGAAGCTTTCTTTCGGTTACGTACCGGAGAAACTGGTTCACAGAGAAGAACAGATGAGTCTTCTGGAAAGGTATTTCCGTCCTCTGGCGGAGAGCGGAAAACCCTGTTACGCGTTTCTTACGGGAAGCGTGGGGACAGGTAAAACCGCAACGGCAACCAGATTCTGCGAGAATATGAGCGCGCACTGTGCCAGATCCGGAAAACCCGTAAACTATGTGATAGTCAACTGCCGGAACAGGAACACCGAATCCGGCATTCTTCTCGAACTGGTGAGATATTTTGACAAAGGTTTCCCCGACAGGGGATTCTCTCCCGACGAGATGCTCCGGAACCTGGGAAGGCACATTCAGAATTCTTCTTCTCTCGTGGTGGTTCTCGACGAGGCGGACATGCTTCTCAGAAAGAACGGAATAAACCTGATTTACCAGCTCACCCGTTTCCCTGAAACTCCCAACGGGCGCGGGGTTTCTCTGATTCTGATATCCCAGTATCCCATTTACGGTATGATGGACGAAGCTTCGGTTTCCACGTTCGGAAGGGGAAACAGCATCACATTCAACAAATACACCAGAGGAGAACTCCGTTCCATCGCCGCCGCAAGAGCGGAAGAGGCTCTTATTCCCGGAAGATACACCGAGGAGGCTCTGGAACTCATTGCCGACGTTTCTTCCGAATACGGCGATGCGAGAATGGCAATAGAAATTCTCGGGACGGCGGCTGCCATCGCCGAGGAGCGTCCCGAAGGTTACGTTACCACGGAAGACGTGAGGGAAGCCAAAGCTAACATCAACAGCGTGGTCACCGAAAGCAAGATTTCGGATTTGGACATAAACAGGAAGCTGGCACTTCTCGCGGTCGCCCGTGCTATGAAGAGCAATCTGTATATCAGCACCGGAACCGCGTACAAAACATACGGAGTCGTGTGCGAAGAATTCAACCATGTGGCAAGAAAACAGACGCAGTTCTGGACTTACATACAGGACCTCGACCGTCAGAATCTTCTGCAGACCGTCGTACGCAACGACAAAGACGGGGGAAGAACAACCCACATCTCCCTTCCGGACATTCCTTCCAGGGTTCTGAAAAACAAATTGGAAGAAATGTTGGAATCTTACGAACCGTCGTCCACCGACTATGCGGGATATTGATATCATGAAATGCGATCTGTGCGGTTCCGAAGCCGTTGCGTTCATACGTTACAACGGGTCGCATCTCTGTTCGGAGCATTTCGTAAAGTACGTCGAAAAACGGGTAAAAAGGGAGATAAGAAAACAGATAAACGTCCGTTCCGGAGACACGATCGGGGTTGCCGTTTCCGGAGGCAAGGACAGCATGGTAACCCTGGAACTCATAAGAAAAACCTTCGGCATGCGTCCCGACGTAAAAATACACGCGATTACGATAGACGAGGGAATAGCGGGATACCGTCCTTCCAGCGTGGAAATCGTTAAAAAATACTGTTCAGAAAAGGAAATACCGCTGAGCATACGCAGTTTTTCCGAACTGGGACTTACGATGGACGAAATAGCGCCCGTTTCCGGAGAAAACAGTCCGTGCACGTACTGCGGCGTATTCCGCCGCAGACTGATAAACGACGAATCTCGCAGGGTCGGAGCGAGATTCCTGGCCACCGGCCATAATCTCGACGACATGGCTCAGTCCGTCATGATGAATTTCGTGCGTGGCGACGTGGAACGGCTGGCAAGACTCGGTCCTCACAAAAGGGTGCTTCCGGGAATGATACCCAGATTCCATCCCCTGAGGACGGTTACCGAAGAAGAATCCCTTCTTTACGCCATTGTTTCCGGTATCCCATTCTGGGACGGAGAGTGTCCCTACTGGAGAGAGGCTCTCAGAAATCAGTACCGCGACGTCATCGACGAACTGGAATTCCGCACTCCCGGGATAAAATTCAGCATAATCTCGTCTTACGACGAAATAAAGCCCCTGCTTTACGATAAATATCCGCCTGTGGAGATGAACGTCTGCGAATGCGGAGAACCTTCCGTCGGAACCAGGTGCAAAGCGTGCGAGTACGGCGAAATTCTGAAAGAACGTATCAGAAATCTCTGAACGGAACGATATCGCAGCAACGGCATTCGCAACACATGGTCCTGCATCCGACCGTGGTCAGTCCGTATTTTTCCATGATTTTTTTCTGTTCGGAAGCAATGCGGAGAGAACGTTTCGCATCGTTGGGAACGATACGGCCCAGTGCCCTTTCCAGATTTTTCCTGTTGGCTTCTCCGGTTCTGAGTGCTCTCATTACAGGAATGATTCCGGCGGAACAGAGTTTTTCCGCAATCCCGTACAGTTCTTCGTCGGTTTCTCCCATTCCGAATATGACGTTGGAGTAAACCTTTCCTTTTCCGAATACCGAAACGCAGGTCTTCAGATTTTCAAAAATCAGATCGTAATCCAGGCCGGGACAGACTTTCGAGAAGATGTCCCTGTCGGGAGTTTCAAGATTCAGTTTTATCTCTTCGGCCCCGGCTTCGTAAAGTGCCAGTATATCGTTTTCATCCGAAACGTAAGGTTCGACTCCCACGGGCATATCAGGAAAAGCTTTCTTCACGGCTTTGACGCAGGATGCCATTTTTTCCACGGTATCCCTGACGTCGGAGGCAACTCCGTTGGTCAGGGAAACGGCTTTAACGGTAAGTCCGCCGTCCATTGCTTTTCGGATCATTTCGACTATTTTTTCTTCCGTAAGATTCTTTGTCAGATTCTTTTCCAGTCCGGGCGAAGAGCAGAAAGCACACCCGAATATGCACCGCTGGTCGAGATTGAAAAATGCCTGCTCGGGACAGTGGTAAACCACCGGTTCGAAGGAAACGTTTTCAAGAAACGGGAGCCCTCCGCGGGTCATCGACAGTTTTCCGTTTTCTTCCCTTAGTTCGAATTCTCCCTCTTCCCGGGAAATCGTTTTTTTGACGCGGAGACCGCCGAAAGAAAAAACCGCAGAAGACAGTCCCGCACCGGGTCCGGCCGTGGAGCGGGATATTCTGTAAGGTATCCGGAATCCGTCGGGAATCTTCACCGCTCCGCCGAGTGCCAGTTCCGCCTTTCTGCGCAGAATCAGATTCTCTTCCATTTCGCGCCGTCACCGGAATCCTCCAAGCGGATTCCCACATCTTTAAGCCTGTCGCGGATCATGTCGGAAAGGTCGTACGCTTTGCGTTTTCTCAGCTCCGCGCGGAGGTCGATCAGAATGTCCATAATCGGACCGATGTCTCCTTCCGATTCCTCTTCTCCGAAAATACCCAGTATTTCGTTGAAGCCGTCCAGTACTTCCAAGGCGGCTTTTGCGCCGTCGCTTCCCAGAGTGCCCTCCGCCATAGCCTTGTTGGTAAATCTGGCCAGACGGAATATTTCCTCGATTGCCGCTCTGGTGTTGAAATCGTCGTTCATCGCATCGGCGAATCCTTTTTTGCATTCGGCAAGAACGGATGCATAGTCCGTACTGCTTTCGGAAGGTTTTTCCGCATACGATTTCAGCTCGGCGTAGTTGTTGGCAAGTCTTTCCAGCGAAACCCGGGCTTCTTCCATGGTCTCTTCGCTGTAAAGCAGCGGACTGGAATAGTGTGTGTTCAGGAAATAGAATCTAATGACCCGGCCGCTGTATTTTTCGGCCACGTCCCTTACTCTGAAGAAGTTGCCAAGAGACTTGGACATCTTTTCTCCGCTGACCTGAAGCATCCCGTTATGCATCCAATATTTCGAAAGCATTTTTCCGGTGACCGCTTCGGTCTGAAGGATTTCGTCCTCGTGATGGGGGAAAACAAGATCGTTGCCTCCTCCGTGTATGTCTATTTCGTCTCCCAGATATCTCCGTATCATGGCGGAACATTCGATGTGCCAGCCGGGACGGCCTTTGCCCCAGGGAGAATCCCAGGAAATCTCTCCGGGTTTGGCTGCTTTCCAGAGAGCGAAGTCCATCGGATTCTTCTTTTGTCCGTCGTGGACTATCCTGCCGGACGATTCCATGTCTTCGAGTCTGCGTTTGGTGAGTTTTCCGTAATCTTTCACCTTCTCCACGGAGAAATAAACGCTTCCGTCTTCGGTGGCGTATCCGAAACCGTTGGAGATTATTTCCGAAATCATTTCGATTATGGAAGGCATCTCTTCGCTTGCTTTGGGATATATGTCGGCTTTCTTTACGCCCAGTTTTTTAACGTCTTCGAAGTACCGTTCTATGTATTCGGCGGAAAGTGCCAGAGGTTCCTTTCCCTCTTCGTTGGCACGGTTGATTATTTTGTCGTCCACGTCGGTGAAATTGGTTACGTGGGTCACCTGGTACCCCAGGCTTCTGAGGTACCTTACGAAAGAATCGAACACTATGATGCTGCGGGCGTGGCCCATGTGTATGTCGTCGTAAACCGTTACGCCGCAGACGTAGATCTTTACCTTTCCGTCTTCGAGAGGTCTGAATTCTTCTTTTTCCCCCGAAAGAGTGTTGCGGATTCTGAGAGACATTGTTTCGGAACCCTATCAACCAGGTTATAAATAAATCGGTTTGTTTATTTTTTGACGAGTTCTTTCAGTTCCTCGATTTCTTTCCTGAGGGACACGATTTCTTTTTCCAGATTGTTGAACCGGTCTTTCACGGGGTCTGGAAGTTCGTTGTGTCTTAGTTCGTCTTCGCTGCCGAAGACTCCCGCCTTTTTGATTATTTTTCCCGGAATTCCCACAACGGTACATCCGTCGGGAACATCTTTCAGAACCACGGAACCTGCGCCTATGCGGACTCTGTCCCCGATTTTTATGTCTCCCAGGACCGTGGCGTTCGCTCCCACGACAACCCTGTTGCCGAGGGTGGGATGTCTTTTCCCTTTGGAGCCGGAAACTCCTCCCAGCGTTACGCCCTGGTACAGGACGACGTCGTCTCCTATGACCGCGGTTTCCCCGATGACCACGCCCGTTGCGTGATCGATGAAGAATCTTCTGCCTATTTCGGCTCCCGGGTGGATGTCGCATCCCGTAAGCTTATGGGCTTCGTAATTGATTTTGCGGGCTTCTTTGTATTTGCCCTGAAGCCACAGTTCGTGGCTTTCGCGGTACATGGATACCGCGTGGAGTCCCGTGTGGAACCTGACGGCATCGTCTTCGTCTATGAGAGCGGGGTCCAATTCCATTGCTGCCGCAAGGTCTTCGGGGTCGATTTTCATAATTCTTGATTCTCCTAAGTCTTAATTAACGTTACCAGACGGATTCGGGTCCGAGTATGCCCGATACGCTCTCCAGGTCGTTTCCGGAAATCCGAAAGACCGGAATCACTGTTCGTACTCTCTGTCGTCTTCGTCGGAAAAGTCCGCCGAAGGACAGGGTCCGTAGCATTCTCTGCAGAATATGCACTCGTCCTCGTCGATGTGCACCTTTCCGTCTTCCATATACAGGGCGCCGGGGTTGCACCGGGCCGCGCACAGTCCGCATCCGATGCACTGTTCGGCTCTCACCACGCACTGCCAGGCCTGGTTCATCTTGTTGCGGGCGTCGTTGATGTTGTTGGATTTCGAAGTGATTGCGCCTTCGCGGTATATCGTGACATAATCGGCGGAAACGTATTCTCCGTCCGGGTCTTCGTCCAGAACCCAGCCCAGCGCACGGCAGAACGGTTTTATTTTTTTGATGTCCACGGGTCTGGAAAGCGCCGCTTCTATGCTGTACCCCATGGAACACGGGGAGTATCCGTCCTGTACTTTGATCCTCAGGGGACCGTTTCCGTCCGATTTTTTCAGAGTAAGGTCCGACAGTTTCTTTCCGGTCACTCTTTCCACCTCTTCCCTTATGGACGCCGGAGTCTTTTTCCACCTCCAAAGTCCGAATTTTTTCCATTCCGGAGGCAGTCCGTGCTCCTTCGCGTAATCATCGAGGTAATCGTCCCAAAGGGTATATCTTTTGCTTTTTCCCTCCATGGCTCCGAATTCCGACAGATCGGAAGCGGGGCACAGGAAACAGCCTATGCGGTCGAGACCCTTCGAGTACCACGGGTTGAACGGCTCCTTTTTTCCGAATATGTAAAGCCACACGTGCATGGCCGACCAGTTCTGTATGGGTGCGGCGCCCAGCTGTCCGGGGGTCCAGGGATTTCTCCACACACGGGGTTTGGCGTTTCTCGCCTCCGATTCGTATTTTCTCTGGCCGATGAACGAAAGAACCCCGCCGGGGAAGTTTTTGTTTATTGCGGAAACCGTGGGGGCGAGTTTGTTGGTTTTGCAGCACCATCTGTAGTCTTTGGCGGGAGGTCCGAAGTATACCAGGTTTCCGAAGAAAGCGTCGTCGGGAGCTTTCTCTTCGATCAGATGCAGGCCGTGTCTTTCCGCCGTTTCCCGTACGTAATCCACGGTTTCGTCGAATTCCAGTCCCGTGTTGACGAAAAGAACCGGAAGTTTCATTCCCGCGTCCAGGGTCAGAAGCAGGCAGGCAAGGCTGTCCTTTCCTCCGGAGAACGAAACCACGGCGGGAAGGTCGTTCCTTTCCGTTGTGCGTTTTATGAAACCGACGGCTTCGCTCACTCTTTTTTCCATGATTTTTTTATTGGCTTCGGCGGCTTCTTCCCAGGTGTGTGTTTTCGAACCCGTTATCCTTTCTTCGGGTTTGTACCATCTGGGTTTTACAGCAACCCCTCTTCCGCCGACCATCTCCGAAGCGTTCGCTTTGGCGTTTCCGGCAGCTATGATTTTGAAGTCGGAAGTTACGATTACCACTTCGTCTCCCGATTTGACGTCAGGATGAACTCCGGTCACCCCGGGAGCCATCAGGTTTTTGCTTTCTCTGACGTACTTCACGGCGCTGTCGTCGCATATTACGTACCCTTTGCTCAGAACGCCCTCCAGTCTCATGGCGCCCTGCATTCTCAGGAGGCATTTCCATCCCGCCCCCAGGTCGTATTTCATGGATGCGACAACGGTTCCGTCGCAGACGACTTCGTCCATACGGTCGAGACCCGGGCATTTGTTCATAATCACGAGATGTCCGTCCGGGAGAACCGCACGGCCGGAACCTTCGCCGTAAGCCGAATCCAGAGTTTCTCTCACCAAATTTATATCGTATTCGAATGCGGGACGGGAATCGGCGGGAGGCGTAAGAACAACCTCTTCAGTTCCGGATTCGCATACGGGGCAGGAACGCTCTTCGAGAATCGGCAGGTTGCACTCTCTGCACCATCTCAGGTGATTCTTCCCCAGTCTTACGGCGGCCATGTCCCGGTTCAGCGTTTCGGTTGTATTAAGTTGCTTTGACCGTGTCACGCCGTTGCGTAAAGACGTTATTCCGCCCCGGTCCGGAGCATCTTTTATTTATTTCCATGTCAGTGGGCCGGAGGGGATACCCTTGAGAAAGAAAATCAGAGCTTCGAGAAGATCGATGGGAATGGATTACGCCATACGCGAGGTCAACGTTCCCGCCGAAGAGGCCGCCAAAAACGGAAAAGACATCATAGGCCTCAACATTGGAGACCCCAACAAATGGGATTTCAAAACTCCGGAATACTTCAAAGAAACTCTGAGAAGGGCCGTCGACGAAACGGACAACGGATACGGGAATTCCCAGGGAAATCCCGATTTCAGGGAAGCGATTGCTCAGCGCGAATATGAAAAACACGGCGTAAGGATAACCGCCGAAGATGTTTACGTGTGTTCCGGGGTCAGCGAAGGAATAAGCACCCTTATGGGAACTCTTCTGGAACCCGGGGACGAAGTTCTGGTTCCCGGTCCCGGCTACCCGTCGTATGCCCAATACATAGGATTTTTCGAAGGACGTACGGTGCCTTACAGGCAGATAGAGGAAGAAGACTGGGCTCCGGACGTGGACATGATCCGTAAAAGGATCACCAACAGAACCAAAGCCCTCGTCATGATAAATCCCAACAATCCGACGGGAGCCGAATACGAGGAGAAGGACATTAAAGAGATAGGAAACATCTGTGCCGAATACCAGATTCCTCTGATTTCCGACGAAATTTACGATAAACTCGCTTTCGACGGGGATTTCTTCTCGGCTTCCAGACTGGGAAGCGATGTTCCCAGAATAATTATGAACGGATTCTCCAAAGTCAACCTCATGCCCGGCTGGAGAGTCGGATATTTCTACCTAATGGACGAAAACGGACTCATGGACGAGATAAGGGAAGGCGTGATGAAACAGTTCAGGGCACGCATATGCCCGAACGTTCCCTGTCAGGAGGCCGCCAAGGCGTCCCTCCAGGGACCTCAGGATTATATAGACGACATGAACAGAAAACTGAAGGAACGCGCCGATTTCTCGTACAAAAGACTGAACGAGATAGACGGAATCGAAACCCGCAGGGCTCACGGGGCGCTGTACATGTTCCCGAGCATAGATCTGAGGGGGCGTCCCTGGAAGACGGACAAAGAATTCGTTCTGGATCTGATCAAAGAAGAGGGGGTGGTCCTCGTCCACGGTTCCGGTTTCTGCAAAGAATTCGGAAACGACCATTTCAGAACCATTCTGCTTCCTCCCATGGAAAGACTGGAAGAAGCCTACGACCGTCTCGAAAGATTCATGGACAGGCACTGACGGAATTCCGTCGTAAATATGAATAAAAGGTACGCTCATTCCCGACCATGAACTTCAGGGAAATATGCGAAAAGAGACAGAGTTGCCGTTCCTTCGACCCTTCCAGAACCGTCGAAAAAGAGAAACTAGACGCCTGTCTCGAAGCGGCGAGACTCGCTCCGTCGGCGTACAACTCGCAGCCTTACAGAATGTGGGCGGTTACCGGAGAAAAAGCGAAACTCATCGCCGATTACGGATATTCGGGAGTGGGAAAGTTCTGCGGGGACTGTTTTACTTACGTGGTTTTCACGGAGGACGATTACAGCCCGGCGGCGAAAGCGGGTTCCGAAGCCAAGGGAATGGATTTCAGATCCATCGATTTGGGCATAGCTTCCGCATACCTCACGGCGGAAGCGACGGAAAAAGGACTGGATTCCTGTATAATGGTGTCTTTCAACGATGAAAACGTCCGGAAAATCATAGGCTCCGACAGGAGAGTACTGATGGTGGTTGCTCTGGGATACCGCAGACCGGACGATTCACAGAGGATAAAAAAGAGAAAATCCTCCGACGAAATAATCGTCAGAGTTTAAGGGTTTAAAGTTTTTCGAATCTCTGGAGCATCTTGACGACCGCGTCCACCGCGTCCCGTCCTTTCTCGATGCGGTCCATCGCCTGCAGCTGGGTCTCTCCGGGCCCGGTTATTCCCAGCGCCACGGGCTTGTTGTATTCCAGCGAAAGGTCCGTAATTTTCCTTGCGGCCTGCGCCATTATGACCTGGTCGTGGTCGGTTTCCCCTTTGATTACGGCGCCGATGGTGATAACGGCGTCCAAATCGTCCATTTCCAGAAGTTTCTTCACGGCCAGGGGTATGTCGTATACGCCGGGTACGAAAACTTTTTTGGTTATTTTCACTCCGAGGAATTCGGCTTCGGCCTCGGCCCTCTGGATCATCATAGACGTTACGTCGAAGTTGAATTCGGCCGCAACCATTCCTATTCTGTATTCTTTCATTTTTTCACCTCATTCTGACGGGTTCCGCGTCTTTGAAACCCTCTCTCTGACCGGTTCCCGCCCGGGCGGTAAGTCTTTCCGGACGGAAGAGGAGGTCGTATGCGTTGATTGCATGCTCCCTCGATCTCGCATCCGCAAGGGCGGCCAATTCCCTGTCGTCTGTCGCTTCGTCCTCGTGGACGAAGACTTCGATGATATGCCTGTCTGTCATGAGTTGCGCCCGTATCAGTCCCGTCGACGCTTCGTGGGCGCACATCTTGTCTTTCTGCATGGGTCCCGGCATTCCGAGAGCCATGACTATGTCGCAGTTTTTCTCTTCGATGAGTTTCTTGCATGCGACGGGCAGGTCCTTTATTCCCGGTACGGTGTATCTTACGATTCTGAATCCGGTTCCGGTTTTCTCCAATTCGTTTATCGCGGCCCTGCCCATGTCGTAACGGGCGAAGGTGGTATCAGCAATTCCGATGAGTTTCACTGTCCGCCCCCATGGAGTTTATTTTTCTGATTATGCGTCTCGTTGCGGCGAGGTCTTCTCCGTACTTCGTAGCTCTGATGATTTTTATTCCGTCGAATCCGTTCTCTTTCAGCTGTCTGTCCAGTTCTTCTTCTTTGAAGGACTGATCGAATCCGAGAACGATTATGTCGGGATTGATTTCTTTCACGGTGTCGAAAATGTTTCCGTCTTTTCCCAGCACGGCCCTGTCGACGGGTTTGAGAGCGCCCACTATACGCACTCTCATGTCCTCGGGAGTCACGGGTTCGTGTTTTTTTCTCCTTACGGTGTTGTCGCAGGCAACCACCACGACGAGTTTATCCCCCAGGGATTTCGCCTGTTCCAGATAGTGGATGTGTCCCGTGTGTATTATGTCGAAGACTCCGGAGGCCATGACTACGGTCATTTTCAGAGATCAGCTCCGGTTTTCTGTTTGAATTCTTCCCATTTCTCTATCACTTCGTTTCCGGTGACGAACTGGAATCCGTTTTCTTCGGCGAAGGAAAGGGCTTCCTTTTTGGACTTGGCGTTTCCGTCGTCCCCCATCATCTCGCATATGGTCGCAGACGGCCTGACGCCCGCCATGTACATCAGTGCGGTGCAGAGTTCGGTGTGGCCTTTTCTCCCGGTGAGCAGTCTTTCGCTAGCGTTGAGAAGATGTACGTGCCCCGGAGACCTGAATTCCCTGCCCATCTGTTCCGCGATTTCCGACGGAGATTTGTCTTGGAAAATGACCTCCGCATATCTGGATATCGTAAGGGCTCTGTCCCTGTCGGTGATCCCGGTGTAGGTTTTGCGGTGGTTTATGGTCACTCCGAAGGACGATTTCGTTCTGTCGTAAGGAATGTCGTTCGGCGCCATGGCTTTGAGAACGGGGAATCTTCCGGAGTCGTCGTAGTAAACGTCGGCCATGAACGGAAGTCCGATGTCTTTCGCGATTTTGTGGGGGGTGGTCGTGCAGACGAGTCCGCCTGCTTCTTTTCTCAGAAGGCGGACCGTCTCGTAAGTGACGAATTCGGAGGCGACGGTTATGTCCGTCTCGCCCTCGCGGTCGTCGAAATCGTAAACAAGAACGGGTTTGCCCGTTCTGATATCCGCCAGAACTTTTTCGAAATTCATACTACCGGGACTGTTCGGACGCTGTGATATAAAAAATTTTTTGCCCATCTACCCAAAATGCGGTAGGTAAAACCGTACGTTGTTTAACGCATCTTATCTTATGCGGGACAAATGTCCGATGCGCGGTGTGACGGAGCATAATTCCGGAAGACATCGGCAGTTATGGAATATGGTTTGCCGAAACCGAATATGCAATGATTCTATTATAATTCGAAGACTTGAAAAACATCGGAACACGAATTTATGCGTTCGCCGCAGTGCAATCATCTAATATCGGGACTCCGGAACGTCTCCGACCAAGGTAATCGTTTAATACGCACAGGGAATCGCATCCCCGATGTCCAACGGAAAGAGCATTCAGGGCTCTCTCTTTTTCAAACAGACCGTCGAGTTCCCGGAACAGATAGAGGCGGCTCTGGGCACGGAAGTTCCGAAACTTCCCAAAGCGAAGAAAGTGTGCATAAGCGGAATGGGAGCATCCGCGCTTGCCGGGGACATTCTTTCGGATTTCGCCGACGAAAGCTCCAAGACTCCTCTGTATGTGGTGAGAGGCGCCGAATTCCCCCGCTGGGTGAAGGAAGACACCTGGGTCATTCTGGTAAGCTATTCCGGAAACACGAAGGAGACTCTTGCGGCCTACGACGAAGCAACCAAACGCAAATGCAAAGTCGTGTGCGTAACGTCCGGAGGAGAACTTTATTCCAAATGTCTCAGCCGCAAGGATCCCGTGGTGAGCATGTACGGCAGTATGCAGTCCCGCACGGCACTCGGAATTCTGCTGGGAACCCTGGCGTCCGTTCTGGAAGCCATGGGAGTTTCCAAAGCAAAAACCGAACTGGAAAAAATCGTTCCCGCGCTCAAAGAGGAAAGGGACAGAATACTTTCCGACGACTGCCGCGAAGCCATGGAAATAGCGGAGAAACTGAACGACAGAATACCCGTTATTTACAGTCTCGCCAACATGAGGTCTTCCGCCATACGCTGGAAGACCCAGATAAACGAAAATTCCAAAAACATTTCTTTCTGCGGTTCAATCCCGGAGTTCAACCACAACGAAATCGTGGGATGGACGGACGACAGAAACAACAACCGCAACTTCGTCCCCGTCGTGCTTTACGACGACGGCGCTTCCGGTATGATTAAGGGAATGACCGACACTCTGATAGAGATTCTTTCGGACAGCAACCTTCAGATAATCACCCACCACGTTAACGGTTCCAGCAACCTGGAAAAGAACCTGAAAAGCATAATTCTCGGAGACATAGTTTCCATCCTTCTTGCGGACCTTCTGAGCACGGATCCCGTAACGGAAAAACCTCTCAGGGAAGCCAGGGAAAGAGCGGAATCCAGCTGAGCGCCTGCCAACTCTTTTTTATCGATTAGCAGTTACAGGGTATGATATCATGACCCGCGAGGACGCACAGTACATCAGAGAACAGGTGATGAACCACAACAAATGGTTCGAAGAAAGCATCCCCATGATTGCTTCCGAGAACCTTATGAGCCCCTTGGCCAAAGAGATGCTCATTTCCGATTTCGCCGACAGGTACGCGGAAGGACTTCCCGGAAAACGTTACTATCAGGGAAATATTTTCGTCGACAAAGTCGAAACCAAAGCGATGGAACTCGCCAAAGACCTTTTCAAGGCCGATTTCGCCGACGTAAGACCGATTTCCGGAACCGTAGCGAACATGGCCGTTCTTTTCGCTTTCGCTCAGCCCGGAGACACCATAACCACATGCGCCCTCGCACAGGGAGCCCACATTTCCACGTGCGAATTCGGTGCCTTCGGACAGAGGGGAGTAAATTCCGTTAACTATCCCTTCAACGAGGAGGACATGAACATCGACGTGGACAAAACCGCTAAGATGCTCCGCGAAGTGAAACCGAAAGTCGCGCAGTTCGGTCTTTCGGTTTTCCTCTTCCCGCCCCCGCTCAAAGAACTCAATGATGTGTTCCAGGAAGTAGGATGTCTCGTATGGGAGGACTGCGCCCACGTTCTGGGTCTTATCGCCGGAGGTCAGTTCCACGACCCGCTCAGAGAGGGCGTGAACATCGTTTCCGCGTCCACCCACAAAACTTTCCCGGGTCCGAACCACGGAATGCTTCTGGGAACCAATCTCACGGAAGATCAGGAAAAGAAGCTCAGGAAGGCGGTTTTCCCCGGAGTAACTTCCAGCCACCACCTTCACGCCATGGCCGCACTTGCCGTGACTCTTGCCGAAATGCAGGTGTTCGCCGAAGATTATGCGGCGCAGACCTGCAAAAACGCCCGCAAGCTCGGTGAATCCCTTTACGAATTGGGAATTCCGGTGCTGTGTCCCGATCTGGGATTCACCAGATCCCACGCAATAGCCGTTGACGTTTCCGAATTCGGCGGAGGCAAAGACTGCGCCAAGCTTCTCGAAGATGCCAACATCATATGCAACAAAAACATGCTTCCCAGGGATATAAGTTCGGTGCGTCCTTCCGGTCTCAGGCTGGGGGCCCAGGAACTCACCCGCATAGGCATGAAAGAGAGCGAGATGAAAGAAGTGGCCGAGTTAATAGCCAGAGTCGTCAAAAAGAAGGAAGACCCCGCAAAGGTCAAAGAAGACGTGAAGGCTCTGAAGAAACAGTTCACCGAAGTAAGGTACTGTTTCAACGAAGGATACCCGGCCTACGGATACCGCAAACTCGTGGATTAAACCGCAAAAGAGACGCCGTACCCGTGTACGGCGTTTCTTTAACCGCGTCGCGGCGCATCGTTATGGAGAACGTTCTTAATCGGAACGGGAAACAAAAAAGAAAATTTAAGAGGTTTAACCGAAAAGTCCTTCAAGGTGGCAGGTGGAGGCAATTACCTGTCCGTCCGCTTCAGGACGAAACGGCTTTTTCGGATGCTGCGTTCCCGACATAGCGGTTGCTTATGAACACCATAATCGCCCATACGGCGAAAATTGCGAGAACCATGCCGACGCCTATCGTTCCCATTTCGTACAGCATAGCCGATGTATCCGCGGGATCCGACATGGCGGTAAGGAACGGGAACCAGGGCACGATTTCGCCGTGCCATATGTGTTCCACCGCCAGGGCTATGACGGTTGCCCAAAGCATGATGTTGAGCCATTCCATGTGATATTTTTCGGGTGCCCTCTTTGCAATCGGCAGGGTCGCGATTCCGACTCCCGCCGCAACCAGGAAACATGCCATTTTTACACACTCTCCTTTGCAGTTTTTTTGTTCGTTACGGAAATTTTGCCGGTTTTGAGGTTTTTGAAGAAAACATACGCTTCCCATATCGCGAATACCGGAATGAGCATCGCGATGCTGAGAACGAACGCTTCCGAACTGATTTCAAAAAATTCGCCGCCTTCCATCAGAAATCCTCCGACGTGGTCGACGAAAATACAAACCGCCAGACCCCACAGGGCAATCGCAAGGGGTCCGAATCTGTATTTCTCGGAAGAAAACAGACATCCGGCTGTCACCAGCATTGCCGCAACAGTTGTCACAATCAGCCACATTCTTTTCACCGTAATACTATTATGTATTACAGTAACACGTTAAGTATACGAATTATTTATATTTATGTAATAAAACCGACGGGAAACGGGGAACAGCGGGCGAATCATATTTATTTATCAGCCTGACGATACGGATACGGCGATATCATGGGTTTTATGGACAAGGTATCCGCAGGTCTGAAAAATGCAGACAGCAAGCTGGGTCAGGAAGTCGACGAAAGCAGGTACAACAGCAAAATCCGCTCTCTCGAAAAAGATATTTCGGATCTGAAGGCCAAACTCGGAGAAAAAGTATACGAAGCCTTCGAAAAGAACGAAGAATTCGATACGAAACCCTGCTGCGAGAAGATTAAATCCATATATGAAGAAATTGCAGCGGTCGAGGCGGAAAAAGAAGAGATGATTGCGTCGGCCAAAGCCGAACGCGAGAAGAACCGCAAAGAAGCTTCCGATAAGAAAGAGTAAACCCGTTTCACACGCGGAGAAACACTCCGCATTTTCTCTTTTTTGAATATATTACTATTACATTCGGTATCCGGAACGCCACTAGTTTCTGCCGACGGTAAATTGTTAGGCAAGCCTAACTTTATTAACCAGATGCGCATTCGTCTGATTATGATTACCGATAATCGCGAAGATTATCTGATAGAGATACTCAGGCTGACAAAGGACGGTTCTCCTGCGAAAACCAGCGATCTCGCCAAAATACTCGGAGTCTCGCCTGCCAGTGTTTCCGGAATGATAAAGACGCTTTCCAAAGAGAATCTCGTGAAGTACAAAAAATACCACGGCGTAATTCTCACGGAAGAGGGAATGCAATACGCGAAACAGCTTCACAGCAAGCACCACATCATCGAACGGTTTTTCACGGGTGTTTTGGGCATGAGTCCGGACGAGGCCCACGACGAAGCTCACAGAATGGAACACATAATCTCGGACGATTCGGCGATACGCATATGCAGAATCATGGGAGTTCCGGACGAAAAATGCGACCTCTGCACCGAATCCTGCGCCAACGACTCTCCCGTAAAAACCGTAACGGTTCTCGGGGATCTCAAACAGGGGCAGAAGGGGAGGATATCCCATATCAAAGGCGGAGATCCGGCGTCTGTCAGGAAACTCATATCCATGGGGTTTGTTCCGGGCAGGGAAATAGAGATAGACTGCAACGTATCCAAAAGCTCTCCGAAAGTTGTAACCGTAGGAAGTTCGACGATTGCGCTCGATGCCGAAACGGCGTCTTCGATTTACGTAGAGGTTGATGCCTGATGCAGGGCGGAATGTTTACCGTCGCACTGGTCGGGCAGCCCAACGTGGGCAAGTCTTCGATGTTTACGAGACTTACCGGCGTAGGCGTCATTTCGTCCAACTACGCAGGCACAACCGTAGAATTCAAAGAAGCCGTGATAGCCAGAAAAGAGAACACGGTCCGCGTTTACGACCTTCCCGGAACGTACGGAATGTCCGGAAATTCCGACGACGAAGAAGTCGTACTGAACATGGTGAAAGATCCCACTATAGATTCGGTCGTGGTCATAGCCGACGAGACAAACCTTGTAAGCAGTCTCGTGCTGTGTTTCGAAGTCATCGAACTCGGTCTTCCCGTAATACTGGCACTTAACAAAACCGATGAAGCGAGAAAGAGATACGTTACCGATTACGAGGCTTTGGGAAACATCATCGGCGTGCCCGTCGTTCCGGTTTCCGCAAAAACTTCCGAAGGGGTGAACAATCTCGCGGACGTCATATGCGGCGGATTCCAGAAAATATCCCCGTTCAGAGTCGGATATTCGGACGGAATAGAAAAAGCCGTATCCGATCTGGAGCGCAGACTGGAAGAATCCAGATTCAGCCGTCGCGGCGCGGCCGTAAAGCTTATGGAAGGCACCGAATCGTTTATAGCGGATGTTTCTCCGGAGACGGCCGCTCTTGCGGCAGAATACCGATACGGTTTGGAATCCGAAGAGGGAATGTTCCCGGCAGTTTCCATAGGAAAGAGCAGGTACGAAGCGTCCGAAGAAGTCGTAAAAAAAGTACAGACGAAAATCGACGCACCCCTCAGCAGAAAGGAACGCATTTCAGAGATACTGATTACTCCGTCCACGGGAATTCCAATATTTCTGGCTATATGTTTCTCGCTGTTCGTCATAATGCTTTTCGGAGGTGCGAAACTGGACGAAGGCGTGATGTACCTTTACGATGCGGCCGTAGGAAACGCAATCCCCGAATTCGGCTTTAAAGTGGGAGGGGACATAGGCGAAGCGATTGCCAAAGGAATCGACGGCAGCATACGGGCGATTCTTTCCTTGGTGATTCCTTACATAATGCTGTTCTACATTATGCTGGGTCTTTTGGAAGATACGGGATATCTTCCCCGTGCCGTGGTTCTGATCGACAGAACAATGCACAGATTCGGTCTGCACGGAGGAGCGTTTATTCCCATGATTGTGGGGCTCGGATGCAACGTACCGGCAGTGATGGCCGCCCGTACAATACGGTCCAGACGCGAAAGACTGATTCTTACAACTCTGATCGTGGTGTGCGTACCCTGTTCGGCACAGTTGGCAATCATAATGGGAGTGGTGGGAAAATATTCGGGAATCCTTTACGCGTTTGCGATACTTCTGATATTGCTGGCACTTATGGTTCTGCTCGGTTATGCCATGAACCGTCTGCTTAAGTACGAGCCGTCGGCGCTGACCATGGAGCTTCCCGAACTTACCGTACCCTCCGGAAAAAACATTGCCTACAAAACATGGGAGAGAATGAAAGATTTCTTCACCATAGCCTTCCCGCTTCTGGTCGTGGGAAGCATCATCGTGGAGATTGCTCTGAAATACAATCTTCTGGACTTTTTGGTGGAGCCCACCAGTTTCATAACCGCGGGCATGCTGGGTCTTCCCGCCGTGCTGATAGTGGCGTTCATCGTGGGAATTCTCAGAAAAGAGATGGCCGTGGGTATGCTTATCGTGATAGCGGCAAGTGAGGGATTTACGGATCTGACGATGTTCATGACTCCGGAACAGTTCTTCGTTTTCGGAATCGTCATGGCGATTTACATGCCGTGCATCGCGACCATAGCCACCATGTGGAAAGAATTGGGGCTGAAAGAAACCGTTGCGGTATCCCTGTTTTCCATCGCCGTGGCCATAGCCGTAGGGACCGTTGCCAACCAGATACTTATGATAGTCTGATCAGCGGTGGGTGTAGACCGCCTTTATCAGAGAGGGCGAAACCTCTTCCAATCTTACGAATCCGAATCTTTCGAACTGAACGGTATCGCTCTTTTCTTTCAGAATTGCGTTTTCGGTCAGACCCTCGGCCGTAGTGCCGTCGGGCATGAGCACCCTGGTTTCGATGCTGTCTCTGGAAACCCACTGTACGGCGTGCACCCCTTCTCTGAGAACGGAAATGTCGTTTCCGTCGTACACGGCGGGAAGTCCGAATTTAATGTTGCACAGATCCTTCAGTCTCATGCGTCCCGTTTCGGAAAATTCCTCGGAATCGGTATCGGAAACGAAGACCGTTCTGCTTCCCGCAAGCAGGTAATGTTTGGTTCCCCTCTCAGGATGATCCGGATGCAGAGGCGCCTCGCCCTCTACGGAATCGATTCCGTCTATGTCGTAACGCACCGGATTCTTCACGAAGAAATATCTGTTAGAAACATCGTCGATGATATCGCGGTTCATTCCGTAGAGGTTGTCCCAGCTGAACTGAATATCCACGGATTTCATTCCCGCTTCCACCCAGTAACGCCTTATCGCTTCGGGGCGGATCCCTCTCTTTTTCAGCGCTATCACCGTACCGGTGCGCACATCGTCCCATCCGGTGTATTCTCCGCTGAGTATGCTCTGTTTTATAAGGGAGGTTTTGAGAACCGTGTCGGGAATGTTTACGAGCCCGTAATGATAGTACACGGGTTTTTTCCATCCGAAGTAATCGAAAATGTACTCCTGTCTGAGAGTGTTGTTGAGGTGGTCCTTTCCGCGGATCACATGGGTCATTCCCATATCGTGGTCGTCCACCGCCACTGACAGATTCATCATGGGATATGCCGAATATCTGTCTCCGGTAAGAGGGTGGGGATGGGAAACAATCCTCAATGCCACGAAATCCCTGACTGCGGGATTGGGATGTGCCAGATCGGTTTTTACTACGGTGACCGCTTCCCCTTCTCCGTATTCTCCGGAAAGGAATTTTTCGTATCTTTCCATCTGCGTTTCCACGGGCAGATTTCTGCAGGGACAGGGAAGAGACCGTTCTTTCAGGCTGCGCCATTCGTCCCCGTCGCATGTGCACACGTAAGCGTGTCCCTCTTCGATGAGCTTCTTTACGCGTTCGTAATAAAGTTCGAAACGTTCGGACTGAATGTATGTTTTATCTGTTTTGACTCCCAGCCACTCCAGGTCTTCCGGAATCATGTCGTAGGCTTCCCGGTTTATTTTTTCGGGGTTGGTGTCTTCCAGACGGAGAATCAGTTTTCCTCCGTATCTTTTGAGATATTCGTCGTTGAGGATGGCAACCCTTGTGTGGCCTATGTGCAGGGGGCCCGAAGGACCCGGGGCAATGCGCATGACGACTCCATTTTCGACTCCTTCCAAATCGGGAAGTCTGTACACGCGTTCTTTTTTCTCTTTCACAAGCAGGGAAGAATCCAGTTCCGCAAGTTTTTCGGACTGGGCTTCCGGGGACATGGAATTGACTTCTTCCACAATCCCGTTCACCGTTTCCCCGATTTCTCCGGCTTTGGCCCTGTATTCGGGGAATCCCGAAAGAATTTTTCCGAGAACCGCCTTGGGGTTCGCTTTTCCTTTAAAGAATACGGCGTTCTGGAGTGCATATTTTCTGATTTCTTCCTCGAGATTCGGAGCCATCGGCAACGGATTCGGGTGCCCGTATAAATCGTTGACCTTTCGCCTGCTCTTTTGCGCTTTTCCCGGGGGAAGATTAAAGTTTGCCGTATTTTTACTGAAACACCGTTTTTCTGTTTTTTATGCTATACGCACACACCTCTTTCGGACTTTCCGATATTTGTTTCCTCATATAGGCATAAATTCTGTCGCGCCGCACAAATGGCCGGACGGCAAAAAAACAGCCACAAAGAAAAACTGGTAAAATCGATCCGCAGTTGTAATCAAAATCTTCTGCGGGGCGGGCACTCTTTCCGGGGATATGCATTCAAAATTGCCGAAAATGCAACTGCATTTCCGTCAGGTCTGCATTCGGAAACTCCAGCTCATCCGTAGCAAGGTAAGGGGCAACGGTATAGAGTGCCTTACTTCGCCCCGAAAAGGACGGGGGAACAGGGGTGCTTGCGAAATTTTTCCTTCACAACATTCCGAGAGTGATTGTGTTACCTGCCCGAATCGATAATTTCCGCAGATTTACGGATGTGCATATCTTTTTAAGCGGAAAAGTGCTGATTTAATCATAAGTCGGTACAGCACGTCGAATAATGCGCATAAGAACAGCCTTTTCACTAAACGCAATCTGATTTTGTCCGCGGCCGTTTTCTTTTTGGCGGTCGCATCGTTCGGGGTTCTGACGGGTTTTGCCGATGATGCGGATGCGGTCCTGTTTGATAAGGACGGACTCAAATACGAAACCACCTCCGTCGACGAAGTTACGGTTACCGGCACTACATTGAGCTCCGGGGATTTGGTAATTCCCCCCTCAGTTATTTACGGCGGGACGAATTACACAGTCACCTCCATCGGGAATAACGCATTCTACGGCTGTTCCGGGTTCACTGATTCTCTGACCATACCCAATAGCGTAAGACCATCGAGTATTCCGCATTCCAGGGTTGTTCCGGGTTCAAAGGTAACCTCGTCATACCGGACAGCGTCACTTCCATAGGGGATTATGCATTCTATGAGTGTTCCGGGTTTGACGGCAACCTTACGATACCCGGCACCGTCAAGTCCATCGGTAGGTCCGCATTCTTTGGCTGTTCCAAGTTAACCGGCGACCTCACCATACCCGATGGCGTCGAGTCCATCGGGATTAACGCATTCTGTGGATGTTCCAGGTTCGACGGTACCCTCAAGATATCCAGCGATGTCACATCCATCGGGCATTCCGTATTCTCTCACTGTTCCATGTTAACCGGTAACCTCACCATACCCGGCTCCGTCAAGTCCATCGGTGATTCCGCATTCTATGGGTGTTCCAAGTTAACCGGCCCCCTCACCATACCCGGCTCCGTCGAGTCCATCGGGGATTACGCGTTTCAGGATTGTTCCGAGTTAACTGGTAACCTCGTCATACCGGACAGCGTCACAACCATCGGGGAATCAGCATTCTACGGGGCGGAGTCTTTTAAGGGCCTAACCTTTGCCGGAGAAAGTTTTCCCGCAATCGGAAGCAATGCATTTAATTTCAACACGACTTCGAAGGAAAAACGCTACGATCTTAAATTCCAGTCCAACAGGCCGTTGCCCGACACAATGAAGTACGATCACACGAAATTCCAATGCGAAATAATCTGGAACTTTGGTGAAATCTCTTATTCACAGGACTGTCTCTACGGAACCCTTCCGGAATATGAAGGAACCGTACCCGCCGGAAATTTCTTTGAATGGCCGGCTGTCGAAGAGGTAACCGGTCCGAAGGAATATACCGTCGCGTACAAAGAAATCACCGTGGATTTCGGCGAAGACAATTACTACTACACGGGTTCCCCAGTAGTTCCGGAAGTAACCGTTAAAATCGGTTCCGATATACTCGAAAAAGACACGGACTACGAGATTTCTTATTCGGAAACCTATGTTGGCTCCGCCGCCGTCACCATCACGGGCATCGGCAAGTACGGAGGAACCGTCGAAAAAGGATTTGAGATCCTCAAGGCGAAGCTGACGGTCACCGCCGAAGACAAGACGGTCACCTTCTCCGAAGCAGCTCCCGAGTTTACCGCGAAGTACGAAGGGTTTGTGAACGACGAGAACGAAAGCGTTCTCGGCGGAACTCTGGAATTCGACTGCGGTTACGACGGATCCGTTTACGCGGAGACCTTCGACATAATACCCAATGGATTAACATCGGACAACTACAACATAACGTTCGTTAAGGGCACCCTTACCGTCTCGAAGGCGGAGATCGGCATACCGACCGCCGTATCCGGACTTACCTACAACGGTGCGGAACAGACCGGCGTCCCCGTGGGCGAGGGCTACACAATAACCGGGAATACCGGCATTAATGCCGGCGGTTACACAGCAACAGCAACCCTCGATGACGGTTATGCCTGGTCCGACGGTTCCGTCGATAACAAGACGATTGAATGGTCCATAGCCAAGGCGATACTTACCGCCGCTTACTCTGGAGAGACCGTAACTTACGGCGACAGCCCTGAACTGAATGTCACGGTGACGGGCTTCGTCAACGGAGAGACGGCCGAAACTGCGGCCGGCTACGTTGCACCGACGGTGATTAACGAAAACACTGACGCGGGTACCTACACCCTGGTGCCGGCAGGCGGCTCCGCTCTCAACTACGACTTCGAATACGTATCCGGCACCCTAACCATAGAGGCAAACGCACCTGCCGAGAATACGGGCGTCTCCCTGGGCGCGATTGCTGCCACCGTTGCGGTTCTGGCAGTCGCCGCCGCTGCCGTTGCGTTCTGGCTGCTGAGACGTAAGTGAGTCCGGGATGCCCGCTCTGTGGGCGTCCCGGGCCAAACCTCTTACCGCACACTCGCGGCGGATTATCGTAAATTCTGCCCCCAGGGCGCGCAATAAACCTATTAACTCCCGAATCAGCGTTCACTTACTTCGTCGGGCAATCCGTTACGGCACTGTCTTTTGAACGGAATCCCGCCGTAGGGAGTATGGCTTTCAGACCGGAGTCACCCCGAAGAAGATTTCCATTGTGAATGCGGAGCAATCTTACCCGTTTTCTTCATTTATGACTTTTCCTTTTGCCGTCTGGATATGTGTGCGGCGCGACAGAACGTATGTTAATATTTACCGAAAAAACAAACAGCAGAAAGTCCAAAATGCAGCAATCTTCGGTATTACCAGGAATTATTCAGCAGAGTACTTTTTGATGGTCAGATTATATATTATCGAACCAATCATCGTTTATGACAGTCAGAGATTCCATAGCGGGCGGTTTCGTCTCCGTAAAGGAAGAGACGGACAGAGATTCGGGTAAAATCACCGAAATACTGTCCGGTGACCAATCCTCGACGTTTCTTTTCGAGAACATCAACGGAAGGAAAGCCGCCGGCAACTGCTTTTCCACCAGAAAGAAGATTGCGGACGCTCTCGGCATAAAACCCGAAGAAATCATAAACGCAATGTCCGCGGCCGCTGCTTCCCCGCAGCCCGTGACCGAAACAAAGAAACCCGCATTCAGGGAAAAAGCCGTAAAAACGGATCTGACCGAACTCCCCATACCGAAATACTATCCCGAAGACGGAGGACGCTACATCTCCTCCGGCGTAATCGTTGCGGAATGGGGAGGCAAGAAAAACGTTTCTTTCCACAGAATGATGATTATGGGTCCGGACAAGATGGCCGTAAGACTGGTTCCCAGACACCTGTACACAATGTACAACGCGGCCAAAAAAGCAGGGGAGGAACTGAAGATAGCCGTATGCGTGGGAGTTCCCGCGGAAGTTCTTCTGGGAGCCGCAACGTCCACGGATTACGAAACGGACGAACTGGAAGTAGCGTCCGCTCTGAGAGTCAACGCCGGAAAGAAACCTCTGGAAGTGGGAAAGTGCGATAACGGTCTGTACGTTCCGGCCGATACCGACTACGTCTTCGAAGGACGCATAACCTTCGAAGAAACGGCCGAAGGACCGTTCGTGGATATCACGAACACTTACGATACGGTGAGACAGCAGCCCGTAATAAAAATCGATAAAATCTGGAGCTGCAAAGACCCGATATTCCATCTGCTTCTGCCCGGAGGATGGGAACACTATCTTCTCATGGGCCTTCCCAGGGAACCCATGATTCTCAAATCCGTAAGACAGGCTGTACCCAGAGTCAAAGCGGTGCGTTTGACCGAAGGGGGATGTTGCTGGCTAAACGGAGTCGTATCTGTTGCCAAAAACAAGGAAGGCGACGGCGTAAACGCAATAATGGCCGCGTTTACCGGACACACGTCCATGAAACAGGTAATCGTTGTCGACGACGACATAGACATATTCGACGACAGGGAAGTGGAATGGGCGGTGGCCACGAGAATGCAGGGAGACGGAATAATCAGAATACCGGGAGCGGCCGGATCGTCTCTGGATCCGAGCGCGGGAAAGGTAACGTGGAAAATCGGGTACGACGCCACTCTGCCTCTGGACGCGGATCTGAAGGTATTCAGAAAGGTTTCCTTATGATGTCTTTTGCAAAGGTCTTATAATAAGAATATGCATATGCGGTTAAGAACCCCGTAAGGGAATGGTGAACAAATGGCAGACGAGAACGCAATGGAAGAGAAGAGGAAGCGCAACAACAAAATCATCGCCACGGTCATGTTTCTTTCCGTGCTCGCCGCGACGGTGTTTGCTTACTGCTACTTCTGATCGGCCGTAAACCGTATTCCGGGTGCCCGCCCGGTTATTTTTAACACTGATACAAGGTACGCGCGGTACCTTCCGTTTCAACTGCGCCAGGGATTCTTTCTGAAGACCGTTTCTTCGCGTCCCGGCCCTATGCTGAGGATGTCCGCAGGCACTTTCATTTCTTTCTCTATGAACGAAACGTAGGCTTTCATTTCCGCAGGGATGCCGTCGTAACCGTTTCTGACGATTTCTTCGGTATCGTTCCACCCCTCCCAGCCCTTCATCACTGTGTAAACGGGTTTCGCTCTTTCCAGAGCGCTTATCGATGCCGGGAAGTGTTTCACGGTCTTTCCGTCTATTTCGTAAGCCGTGCAGATTTTCACTTCTTCGTATCCGCAGAGAACGTCCAGTTTCGTAATTGCCAGAGACGTGAACCCGCAGAGTCTGTTCGCAAGTTCTGCCTGTACCAGATCCAGCCATCCGCATCTGCGCCCCCGTCCGGTGGTCGTTCCGAACTCTCCTCCGAGCCTCTGCAGTTTTTCTTCCTCCTTTCCGTGCATTTCGGTTACCATGGGACCTTCGCCCACTCTGGTAGTATATGCTTTGAGACATCCGATGACCGACGTTATTCTGTTGGGGGCCACTCCGGCTCCGGTGCAGACCCCTCCGGCGCAGGTGGACGACGACGTGACGTAAGGATAGGTTCCGCTGTCTATGTCGAGCATTGCGCCCTGCGCCCCTTCGAACAGTACTTTTTTGTTATCGTCCAGGGCGTCGTTGATCATAACGGACGTGTCGCATACCCGTCCTTCGATCATTCTGCGCCATCCCATCATCCTTTCGTAAAGAATCTCGTCCGTGCATCCGCACCTTTCCGCGCCGAGCATCGCAAGCAAATCATTTTTATATTTCAGCTGGAAAGAAATTTTTTCTTTGAGAACTTCATCGTCGAAAAGGTCCGAGACTCTGAATCCGGTTCTGGCTATTTTGTCCTGGTATGCGGGGCCGATTCCTTTTTTGGTCGTTCCCACAGGTCTGTTTCCCCTGTATTTTTCTTCCGCGCCGTCCAGTTTTTTGTGGTAGTTGAGAATCAGATGCGCCCGGTCGGATATTTTCAGTCCATCGACCGAACCTCCCTGGCTCTCCACCTGTTTTATCTCTTCGGCCAGTTCTTCCATGTTGATGACGACGCCGTTTCCTATCACCGCGGTTTTTCCGGGTCTGAGAACTCCCGAAGGGAGGGTGTGAAGTTTGAACACCTTATCGTCCACGATAATTGTGTGGCCGGCGTTGTTTCCGCCCTGAAATCTGACCACCATGTCGGCGTTTTCGCTCAGATAGTCAGTAATTTTTCCTTTTCCTTCGTCTCCCCACTGCGCTCCGATTATAGCAAGGCCAGGCAATAGCTCACCGATAACACGTTAATGCGTCCGCCTATAAAATGACTCATCGTTTTCCGTCGGGACTGACAGAAGAATAAACGGAAATTATCTCGTTCAGATTCAGATCGGTTTTGAACGAAGTGGGGGAAACATGGGTTTTGGACGCTCTGCCGTAAAGACGGAGTTCTTCGATCATGCGGTCTATTTTCGGCGGGGACAGTTTCGTATGGGAAGAAAGTTCGCTCAGGTCGTAAACGAAAACGGAATCCAGTTCTTCTTTCCAAATATCCAGCATTTTGCCGCAGCGTTTCTCCTCCGCGGTTCCTTCCGGACTCATGGAATCAAGAATATCCCTGTCGTGAAGGGGACCCGCCCAAAGGGGACCGAGACGGTGTTCCGAATCCGAATGCTCCGACAGAGATCTTTCCATGGTACTCCTGTCGTAATGCATGTAATTCAATTGTGCCAGCATCTTATCCGCTTCGACCGAGCCCTCGGTGATTCTTACATAGGTGCGGTAATAGTGGTCTGCGGAAAAAGAGAGCATGGGAACCATTCCCCTGTCGAATTTGGCAAGTTCTCTGGCAACCGCACTCATAAGAATGCGCAGTCCGCCTTCGTGGCACATGTATCCTCTCACGGGTTCGGACTGGTACCGTCTGCGGCATTTGGCCGCGTGGGCTCCCGCGAGGGGTGCGGTGTCCGTTGCCGTAACGGCGAGTATTCCTTTTCTGGAACATCCTCTTATCGCGGACTGAATGAACGGAACCGGGGAACCGAAAGGATCCAGATCCACGTATCCGAACGCATGTTCGGAAAAAAGAACGTGAAGATTTTTTATCGACGGTTCGCAGTTTTCCAGATTGTTCTGCGCTATGTTTTTTTCTATGAACGGCAGAGAATCCGGATTGACGTCGTTTGCGGTGACTTCGGTGTTTTTCGCTTCGTTGGCTATCCGTACCGCCCGTGCGCCGGTGGCGGTCATGGCGTCTGCAACCGTTATGTTGCGTTCGAGAGAACGCAGGAGCATCACGCTCACGTCACGGTTGAAGGCCATCTGACTGTTGAAAAAAACACCGCCGGTCTTTTTACCGGGACCGCCGGAGGAATGTTCTTCGGGAACCGTCAGAAGCGTGTTTCCTTCCTTTACCGCGACTGTTCGGGGCATCAGACATTTTCACCGCTCATCAGGCGTATGATTTTGTACGGGAGAATGTTGCGATTGGTAGGCGTCACTTCGAGTATGCGGACGTCGTCGCGTCTTCTTATGTCCTGCAGAAGAGGGTTTCTGGATTTTTTGTGCAGAGTTATAATCATGGGTTTCCCCACTTCGAGGGCCTCTTTTACGGATTCGATGAACGCGGGGCATTCGACTTCCAGCCTCCCGACTTCGTCGATTACGATGATGTCGCACTCTTCGCATGCTCGTTTTATGGCGGCCACACCGATTTTTTCCAGTGCTTCAACGTCCAATCCGAGTTTTCCCACGGTTATACGGCTGTCTATGTCCACACTGGCGAAAACCTCGGTTTCTCCGGTGACTAAATCCCTTACGGTACACCCGGTCTTCCGGCGGCCGTCGTCAACGGGTTCGTTAATCATGCCCCCGATTTTCATGTCGCTGTCGCCCAGCATTTCCAGTACTTTCAGTAATACGTAGGTCTTTCCGGACCCAGGAAGACCGGTTATGCCGATTTTGAGATTAGAAGCCATAATTCCGTATCCAGGTTGTACCTGTATGGTTTTTCTGATATATAGACTGTTCACGGTTTTGGAGGCTGCGAAACCTCCGATACGAACATGAGAGGATATCCCAGCTCCGAATCGAATCGCATCTCGGCGGTGACCGAAACGTCTTCTATTTTTATCCGCACCACGACATCTATTTTCTCTCCGGTGAGGGAAAAATAGGAGTAGCGATCCCTGGCTTTGGAGAAAACGCTGCGGTCTATACGTATCCTGACGGATTCCACGTATGGCTGGGCTCCGACGCATTTTTCCATGGCTCTTTCCAGGTCTTCGACGCCGTTCAGGTTCACGGGGGTTCCCACGAATTGGTGGTAAACCGTTCCCATTTTTATTCCGGCTTCGAACAGTGCGCGCTCTCTCACCGTGCAGCTGAATCTTTCGGCGGCCAAGGTTTCACGGTCTGTCATCCGGAACGCGATGAGGTTCCGATTATTTTGATATGACGCATGTTTTTCGGAAAACGACCCGAAACGGCGGGAACAATTTATTAACACGATTGCATGAGGGTCCGATGGAAAACATCGGGGAAAAAATCCTCAGACTGAAGGAAGAGAAGAACGCCGTAATCATGGCACACAATTACACGATGCCGGACGTTCAGGAAGTTTCCGATTACACGGGAGACTCTCTGGGTCTTTCCCGCGCAGCCGCGAAGACGGATGCGGACGTCATCGTGTTCTGCGGCGTCAATTTCATGGGAGAGACCGCAAAAATTCTGAATCCGGAAAAGAAGGTTCTGCTTCCCGAACCCTCGGCGGGATGTTCCATGGCGTCCATGTGCACAGGATACCAGATACGCGGACTGAGAAAAGAATACCCGGGAGCGGCGGTTGTCGCTTACGTGAATTCCACGGCGGACGTAAAGGCGGAAGCTGACATATGCTGCACCTCGTCCAATTCCGTGGAAGTGGTTTCGTCTCTTGACGAAGAGGAAGTCATTTTCGTCCCCGATGCGAATCTGGCACATTATACCGCGGAGCATGTTCCCGACAAGAAAATAATTCCCTTCCACGGATACTGTTCGGTGCATCACGGAATAACCGTAAGACAGATAGAGGATCTTCTGGCGGCCCATCCGGGTTCCAAGGTGATAAGCCATCCCGAATGCAGGAAGGATGTGCTGGATATTTCCGATTTCGTAGGTTCCACGGAAAAAATGATCCGTTACGTAAAGGAATCTCCCGTTCCGCAGTTTATTGTCGCTACAGACAGGAACATGGCCCACAGGATAATGAAAGAACGGGGGGACGCGGAGCTATTCTTCCCTCCCAACGCAATATGCCACACCATGAGAATGATGGATTCCCGTTCCGTTCTGGAGTCTCTGGAAGAAGAAAAATACGAAGTGGTTTTAGATCCCGTAATAGCGGAGAAGGCCCGCAGGCCCGTGGAAAGAATGCTTTCCGTCCGCTGATCAGCGGTACATCATTTCCCTGGCGTCTTCGGGAATCATGTTCTTGAGTTCCCCGTCGTGAAGGTCCGCCGTGTGCAGGGAAATCAGTATCAGGTGTTTAATCAGATCCTGAGACGGAACTCCGTCCCTGTAGCTCTGGATTATTTTGAACGTGATGTACCCGTCTTCCGCGTCAAGGTGGAAGCTGCCGTTGTTTATCGTGTTGTTGATATTGTTCAGTTCCACCGCAAGTTCTTTTCTTCTGCTGGGAGGCACTTCGAACATGAGGCGGCAGTAGATGTTGAGAGTTTTGTGTTCCTCGTCCGCAGCAAGAATCATTCCCAGGGGAAGGTCGCCGCCTCCGGCGGTAAGGTAAACGGCCTCTCCTTCTTCGGCGACTTCGTAATCGTAATCAAAGCTGTCCAACGCTCTGCAGACCGCATTTTTGACGGATTTGGCTTTACCCTTTCTCTTGAACATGTTTATCGCAACTGCATGGTTTTGCAGATATTTGATGTTTGATATCTTATTTTTTAACACAGTTAATATTGCACTGTACGTAAAACGCAGGGTTCGGTTTCGGGAAATTCTTATTTCTCCGAACCCTTAGTGCGTGCGAGGGAAGCCGGATGAAGATATTCTGCGCTGATCCGTGATGAGCCCTATGAGTGCCGACGGCCCCTCAGTCGTTTTCGAAGTCGGACATGCCGATATACATGAGCAGGTCGCTCAGTTTCATTCCGTTATCCCATTTCATTATGTAATTTCCGTTTCCGGAAACCTCCATATCGGGAATGCGTCTTCCGAGAAGTCTGCTGCGTCCTCTGAGTTCTTCGCATCCTGGCAGAGTAAATACTCTCCACGGGTCTCCTCTCACTCCTTTAAGTCTGAAGGCGTATATGGGCACCAGGTGGGATTTCCGGCATTCTTGGCTCATGTGCTGGGCCTGCTCGGTCAGACGGGGATTTCTGCTGAAATGAAGAACTCCGTCCGCGGTGCTTTTGACTTCTATGGGAAAAGAAAAGTCCCAGCGCAGAGCCACAAGATCCACTCCCAGCGAACCCGCCGCTCTAACCACGAGAAACGGTTCTTCGAGCATGGACTCGTAAGCCTTCTTTTCGGACTCGCCGCAGGTTTTGACCATCTTCGCTACGGTTTTGGGGTCCCCGGTCAGAAGGGACTTCAGTTCTCTTTCGTAAATGTCTCCGGCGACTGCCATGTCTGAAGAAAAGGGTAAGCGGTTTATAAACAGGCACACGGGGTGGCCGAAAGTACCGAAAGTGTCAGGGGGACAGTCTTGCGGGGTCTCTCGGGAAGAGAATGGCTTCCCTGATGTTGGGCAGATCCAGCATTTTTGTCAGCAGTCTTTCGGTTCCGATGCCCCATCCTCCGTGAGGCGGCATTCCGAATCTGAAGGCTTCCAGGTAGAATTCGAAATCTTTCGGATCGAGTCCTTTCTTTTCCATCCTTTCCGTAAGACGGCCGATTCTGTGTTCTCTCTGTCCTCCGGAAGAGATTTCCTGCCCTTTGTAATCCAGGTCGAAAGAGTACGAGAAGGGAGTTCCGTCCTTCTCCATGATGTAGAAGGGTTTCGCTTCTTCGGGGTATTCGCATATGAAGTAGAGCTCGTAACCTTTCGAGCTCATATAGTCTCCGATTATTTTCTCGCCCTCGGTTCCGAGGTCGTCTCCGTCCTTAAGTGCCAGACCGTTTTTTCTGACTATATCTAGGCACTCGCTGTAAGTGATGCGGGGATACGGAACCGCCGGAACGTTAACGGTTTTTCCCAGAACCGAAAGCTGTTTCTTTCCCCTTTCGGAGATGCCGGAAAGAACCCTGTTTATGATGGTTTCCAGCATGTTCATCACGTCTTCCTGGGAATCTATCCAGGATATTTCTCCGTCGAAGGAAACGAATTCGGTCACGTGGCGGTTGGTGTTGGAATGTTCCGCGCGGAAGGCGGGGGATATTTCGAAAACCCGGTCGAGACCGGAAGACATGAGCATCTGTTTGTACAGCTGGGGGCTCTGTGCCAGATACGCTTCTCTGCCGAAATAGTCCACCTTGAAAAGGGTGGCGCCGCCCTCGGCTCCGGAGGAGTTTATTTTCGGAGTGGCGACCTGAGTGAACCCGTACTCGCAGCACACTTCCGTTATTATACGGTACATCAGAGATTTGAGTTCGAAAACCGCTCTGACCTCGGGCTTTCTCAGATCCATGAATCTGTGGTTGAGGCGGGTATCGATTTCCGCGTTGACTTTGTCGATAACGCCCAGGGGAAGAGGTGTTTCGGCTTCCGAAATTATTTCCGCCGACGTAGGTATTATTTCGATACCCGATTCCGTCTGACTGCTCTCTTTGACGTCGCCGGTTATTCTTACGGCGGATTCTCTGGATACTGTGGTGAGCATCGCGAAAAGCCCGGGTTCGGTTTTCTTTTTGGGCATCGTTATCTGAACGGTTCCGAAACGGTCTCTCAGGATGAGGAAAGAAATTCCGCCGAGGTTTCTTACGTCCTGCACCCATCCGCTGACGGTGACGGAGCCGTCTCCCGCTTCGATGTCGCCTGTGTTTCTGGACAAAGTCATTCGAATCGGAACGTTATACGCACGTATGATAAAAAAGTGAGGTTTTGCGTCCGGCGGTTCCCCATCGCCGGTATAACGTCATATTTACCCGTTTCCGCCGGTTCTGCCGCCGCGGGACCCCGGTGTTTTTCTGTATAGGAATAAGAAAGCGCAGATCCGCACGGACCCTTCCCCCCTCCGGGAGAGAGGGTTCGTAAAATTCCTGCGGGGCGATTCCGAAACTAATATAAGCGAAGGTCTTAATCTTCTTCCGATTTTAAGACAGGTGCATTCATGTCAAAAGAAAAGGTTACAGTTTCGGTGATTAAAGCAGACGTCGGGTCCGTTGTAGGACATTCGAGGCCCCACCCCTCCATGATGGAAGCATGCAGGGAGATTCTTAAGGACGCCCAGAAGCAGAACGTCATCGAAGATTTCTACGTTACCCGTGTCGGCGACGACATCAATCTCTTCATGACCCACTACAAAGGGGAAGAGAACAGCGACGTTCACGGCACAGCATGGGAATGTTTCCAGAAAGCGGCGAAAATTGCCAAATCCATGAAACTTTACGCTGCGGGACAGGACATCCTGACCGACGCATTCTCCGGAAACGTCAAGGGCGCGGGACCCGGTTCCGCTGAAATGACGTTCGAAGAAAGAAAATCCGAACCTCTTCTCTTCTTCATGGCGGACAAAACCGAACCCTCGGCTTATTCCCCCATTCTTTCCAGGATATTCCTAGATCCGTTCACCACCACCGGTCTGGTTATCGACGCGAGAGCCAAGAAAGGATTCGAAGTTGAAATCCAGGACGTTCTGGACAGCAAAAAGGTCGTAATGTCTTCCCCCGAAGAGACTCTGAGCATCCTCAGTCTTCTGGGAGACACTACCAGATACGCAATCAAAAGGATTGCTTCAAGAGCCGGAATCGGACCCGCATGTGCGGTATCCACCGACAAACTCAACCTGACTGCCGGAAAATACGTCGGAAAAGACGACCCCGTGTGCATATGCCGTGCTCAGAGCGGACTGCCCTCGGTGGGCGAATACCTTCAGCCCTTCGTCAACCCCACTCTGGTTGCGGGATGGATGAGAGGTTCCCACTACGGAGCGTTCTATCCCTGCTCCCCCGAAAGTTCCGACCCCACTTACTTCGACGGACCTCCGAGAATATGCTGCCTCGGTTTCCAGCTCAACGAAGGAAAGCTTCAGGGTCTCGAACCCATGGACTCTCCGAACGGAGAACACGTCCCCGTGGACTTCTTCGCCGGAAACACCTGGGACATCGCGAGAGAAAGGGCTATGAAAGCATCCGCGTTCATGAGGAGCCAGGGTCCATTCATGCCTTCCATACTCGGTCCCGAAGAGATGGAATACACGTCCCGTCCGGAAGTGCTGAAATCTCTCGTTTCGAGGTTCGAGAACATTGAGTGACAAAAAATTCGGAAGGCCACTGATCGTCGTCAACTTCAAGGCCTACCTTGAGGCCAACGGCGATGATGCACTGGCACTTTCAAAAATCTGCGAAAAGGTTTCGTCGGAGTCGGGCGTACACATATGCGTGTGCCCTCCGGCGGCCGAACTCGGTTACGTTGCACGCAATGTAGGTATTCCAGTGTTTTCCCAGAGCGTGGATCCCCGTGCGCCCGGTTCCGCTACGGGATGGGTGACTCCAGCCATGGTCAAAGCCTGCGGGGCCGCGGGAACTCTGATCAACCACTCGGAACACAAAATCAAACCCTACGACGTGGAACAGTGTCTGAACCTTTCCAAAGGCAGCGAACTGGTGACGATTGTCTGCGCAGACAACGATAAGATTTCCGCACAGCTGGCTCAGCTCCGTCCGGATTTCGTTGCCGTGGAACCTCCCGACCTTATCGGAGGGGACGTTTCCGTGACCAAGGCGAATCCCCTGATTATCGAAAACACGGTCGATGCCGTGCGTTCGGTCAGCAAGAACGTAAGGATTCTCTGCGGTGCGGGAATAAAAACCGGCGAGGACGTGAGAGCCGCTTTGGACCTGGGTACCGACGGCGTTCTTCTCGCGTCGGGAGTGGTAAAGTCCAAAGACCCGGAATCCGCGCTGAGAGATCTCATCGGAAAAGTCTGATTCCACTGCGTATACTAACTGCAGTACTGCCCGCGGTATTATACGAAGCCGGATAACTGTCTTATGTTCCGGCGTCTTCTCACCGTGGCGGTTCTTGCGCTCGTACTGATTCCCGGGTTATGTTCCGTATGCGATGAATCCGAAGGTTCTCCGGGAAGCATACTGATTACAGAAGTTCAGCCCAAAGGAGCCGAAGGTTTCACTCTGCATAATTACGGGGCGGATGCCGACCTGAAGGGATACGAACTTTCGGACGGCGAAGGCAGAATAATTTTCACGGAAACGCTGATGCTGGGTCATTCGGAATCACTTACTTTTTCTTTCGATACGGATACTCCGCACACATTCGTAAGCAGACCCGCAGAAGATTTCGTTCCCACTCTCGTCGGAACGCACGGAACGGTGAAAAGCGGAAATTTCAGATTGGCCGACAACGGAGACAGTCTCAGTCTTTATTCCCCAGACGGCAGACTTCTGGATACCGTCTGCTGGGGAAACGGAAATGCGGACGGATGGACCGGGGACGGAACTCCCGTTCCCTCCAAGCACAGGTATTTGGTCAGAATTTCGGAAAAAGATACGGACACATCCGAAGATTGGTGTATTTCCCGTCCCGGAATGACCGATGTAGCTTTTGGAGAGTCTCCCGTATTCGTAGGTGATGTTACTCCTTTTATGTTTCCGGAATGCCGCGGAATTCCGGTAACAGACGCAATCCGTTCCGCCGAAAAGGAGATACTGGTTTCGATGTACATGCTTACAAGTTCCGATGCGGTATCGGCGCTGTGCGAAGCGGCGGAAAAGGGAGTTTCGGTAACCGTTCTTCTGGAGGGTTCTCCTCTGGGCGATGCGGATACGGCGATAAGGGAGAGAATGCTGATGAAAAATCTCACCGACGCCGGCGGAACCGTAAGGCTGATCAACGACGGAAACGCGTCCGGAGACCTGGGAAGCCGTTTTCGTTACCTGCACACGAAATATGCGGTAATCGACGGAAACACCGTCATAATAACGTCGGAAAACTGGACCGATTCCAATTTCGGAAAAGGTACCGGAAACAGAGGATGGGGCGCGGTAATCCGCAGTGCAGAGTATGCGGAATTCATGAAAAACATATTTCTGAACGACAGCAGCAAAGTTTTCGGAGACTGCTGCGATATGACGGAACTGTATCCTTTTCAGAAACCGTGTACGTTGTTTCCTGATTACGACCGCGGGGAATATCCGTGCGAAACGTACTACGGATGCGAAATCATACCCGTACTTTCTCCCGACAATTCCTACGCATATCTGGAATCTTTATTCGGAAATGCCGAAAAACGCATTTACGCCGAACAGATGAACATAAGTACGGACTACGGGGGAGCGGACCCCAGGTCTCCGGTTTCTTGGATGGTCGATGCATCTTCGCGTGGAGCCGACTGCAGACTGATTCTGGATACATGGTCGGATAATGGTACAAATAATTCCGAAATCAACTATCTGAACACAGCAACGGAAGTCAAAGCCGCAGGCATCCCGGGAGGCGAAGATTTCGGTCTGACCCACAACAAAGGCGTCATATCCGACGGATACGTCTGGCTGGGTTCGGTTAATTGGACCGAGACTTCCTTTTTCGCCAACAGAGAAGCTGCCGTAATCATAGATTCGGAAGAAGTTTCGGATTATTTTTCGGAATATTTCCTGAAAGATTGGAAAAACAGCTATTCTTTCGGAGGAATAAAAGCGGAACTCGTACGTCCCGAAATCATAAACGGAGGGACGGGTCTGTTCTCCCTGTCCGTGACTCCCGCCGGGGATTACGAATATTGCTGGGATGTGTACGGCGACGGAACATATGTGAGAAACACGGGAATTCCCAAAATGATTTACGAGAATCTTTCGCCGGGTACGCATACGATGAAAGTTACGGTATCCGATCCGAAAACGGGAATTTCCGAGGAATCGGTTTTCGAATATTCCGTTTCGGAAAACGGAAAATCGGAAACACACATCTTAAATGGACACCTGCCGTATTTGGCCGTGGCGGGAGCGGCATCCGCGGCGATTGCCGGCCTGCTGAAAACCGGAGGCGGAACGGAACGGAAAAAATACCGGTGATAATCAGACAAACCGAAGAGGAAAATCTGAACGATGTGTATTCGCTCGCACTGCGCAGTCTCGACGAGTATTTCGTTCCGGAAATTTTCGATTACTTTATGCGCCAGTGGAGAAGGGGGCAGCTTGTCGCCTGTCTGCCTACGGGTAAGATAATCGGTTTCATCGTCGGTTCTCTGCTGGGTTCGGGAAGGGCGGCAGTATCCCTGTTTGCGGTCGACGAGAGATACAGAGGAATGGGAGTGGGCACAAAGCTTCTTTCTTCTTTGAGACAGCGGGCTCTCATGGAGGGAATAACGACCATTCAGCTCGAACTGCGCACCGAAAACGAGAGAGCCCTGGCATTTTACCGCAGGAACGGATTTGCCGAAGTCGAGTATCTTCCGGGGTTTTACAACGACGGAGGGGACGGAATAAGGATGATTGGCCCCGTCCGCACGGAAACGTGATTTCGTAGTTTGGTAAATCCGATACTTATAATTATAGTTAACACCATTAAGGTCTGAGGTGTTTTATGGAAGAAAACTGCAACTGTGAAAGAATTCCCCTCATAGGGGAAGACGCGCCTGCATTCAAAGCAAACACTACCGAGGGGCCCATAAACTTCCCGGCCGACTATAAGGGAAAGTGGGTGATTCTCTTCTCCCACCCGGCTGACTTTACGCCCGTGTGTTCCACCGAATTCATGACGTTCGCAGCCATGGCCGAAGACTTCAAGGCACTCAACACGTACCTTATCGGTCTCTCCGTGGACTCTATCCACTCCCACATCGCGTGGCTCAGGACCCTTACGGACATGAAGTGGGGAGCCAAGAAGAAAGGCGTAGCCGTTAAATTCCCGCTGATCGACGACGTCAGTATGGAGGTTGCGACCAAATACGGAATGATTCACGACAAAACCGGAACTTCCGCGGTCCGTGCGACATTCATCATCGATCCCAACGGAAAGATAAGGACCATCCTCTACTACCCGGCAAGCACCGGACGTAACATGGAAGAAATCAAGAGGATTGTCATCGCGCTTCAGAAAGCAGACAAGGACAAGTGCGCCACACCCGCCAACTGGCAGCCCGGAAAGGATGTAATCATTCCTGCTCCCGGAACCCGCGGCGGTGCCGAAGAGCGCGCGGGTTCGAAGTCCGAGGACGGTATGTACTGCTACGACTGGTTCCTCTGCTTCCGCCGCGAAAAGAAACAGTAAAACAAAAAAAGGGGGAATTTCCCCCTCAATTTTTTTTAAAGGATTTTTTTTCAGTTGAACATACTGTCGTCCGGAACGTGTTCGTTCTGGAAATAGTACGGAGACGATTCCTTCTGGGCGCTCGTTACGTCCTGGGACAGTCCCTTTGTGTACGAACCGTACCGTTCGTTAATCTGGGCTTCCACGGGCATGGAACGTTTCAGAGCCTTCTTTACGTGAGCTGCCGTTATCAGCGGTTCTTCCTCGGTGACGGCGATGTCTCCGGCGGCACGCACGAGTCCCCCCATCTCTCTGAGTCTCAGAGTGAGGGAATTGTTCTGGCCGTCCTTTTTGGCTCTGCGGCGTCCTTCGGTGATGAGTTCCTCTACCGCGTCTATATCGGCATGGGGAATCCTTCCGTCCTTCTGAACTTCCTGGGCGACGAACTGTGCGTATTTGGCACGGTTTCTGTCGCTGTCCTTCATCGCTATGTCGACGAGAACCTCGTAACCGTTTCCTATGATTCTGGATCTCAGGGGAGACAGAATCTTCTCGATGTCCTGAATGTTGCATGCGGCCACGAGAATGAAATCGCAGGGGACGCCGTCCACTCTCACGCTGGCACCCGCCGATTGGGGGTTGTGGCCCGTAATCGGGAAGGTTTTATCCTGCATGGCGGTGAGAATATACCTCTGAAGGTTGCCCAGGTGGGAAATCTCGTCTATGAAGAGAACTCCCTCGTGGGCTTCGTGTATCGCTCCCGCGGTAACCCTTTCGTAAGCGGGAGTACCGAGTTTTTCGTGTCCGCCGTAGGGGTCGTGGAGAACGTCTCCCAGAAGTTCCGTTTCGGAGGAACCGGTTGCCATGACGAACGGATTCCTTTCCAGTTTCACAAGAATTTTTTTGTTCTTGGTTCCCTGAAGCTGGCTTCTTTTTTCCAGTGCCTTCTGGTCCAGCATTCTTATCATGTTCCCGGCTCTCTCGAAAACGACGGTTTCTTCGGTTCCGTCGGCGAGGGTGCGGGTAGTGTTCACCCGGTCTTTCCCGGCCATGGGCTGCTGTCCGTTGAGGGATTCCATCAGGTTTCCGAAAATGTCCGCGAAGGGCATGTTGCCGGAAACCTCTATTTTCGAAGTCTGGCAGACGGGACAGTTAAGGTCGGACGGGCCGGAATACGCTCCGCATTTCCTGCATCTGTATCCCAGTCTTTCCGCAACGTTCTGAGGCGCCTTTTCGGGATCGATGAGCTTCCCCACGGTCTCCGCGGTAAGAGTCTGTTCCCTTTTCACTTCGTCTTCGTCGGCAATTTCGAGAAGAGGTCTTTCGCTGTTTTCCGGATTTTTGACTACTCTGATTTCCTGTTTCGGAAGAGGCAGATTCATGGTCAGAGCCTGAGCTATCATGGATTTGCCGGTTCCCGGCGGACCCACGAGCAGAAGGTTCCTGCGCTGCCCGGCGGCAATCTTTGCCATCTCTATTGCCGTTTCCTGCCCCAGAACCCTGTCCAGAGGGTCTGAGGGCAGAAGGATTTCTTCCGTAGAAACCATGGAAGCTACGTCGTCCCAGGTTTCTGCGGACCTCTTCTCGGTCATGGGAATTCCCTCAGTAGAAGTCTTCCTTTGCCCAGAGAGTCATTTCGGCAGGCATTTTGGAAATCTTGCCTTTGCGCGTTGCGACAATGGTCTCTATGCCCTTCTCCGCGCTTACGTCAACGATTCTTTGGGATATGACTCCGTCGAACACCACGGAAGAAACTTCGTCTTCCGCTTCCTTGAGTGTGTCGTAAATCGCTTTGGCGGCTATCTCCTTTATCACGTTTCTGTCGGCGTCGAAGAGTTTCGCGTTGTGGGTGGAAGCCATCTCGCTGAGCACGTCCCTGTAGAATATCTGCTCCTCGGTGAGGACTTTTTCGGAACGGGGGCTCTTTTTGGCGCGGAGGGTTCTGGCAGGCTTGGTTTCCGAAGGTTCGTCGGTTTCTTCTTCCTGCTGTTCTTCCTTCTGATCGTCGGCTTCGTCCTTTTTGTGCGCCGCATCTTTCTTCTTGAACTTCTCGGCGGCTTCGGAGCTGAATCTTTCCCTCTTCGAGTGGGATTTTTCTTCTTTCTTCCCGTTGTGGTCCCCGTTTTCTCTGCGGGCGGGTTTGGTTTCCTCGTCGGTTTCGTCCCTGTCGAGGGGAACGGCAGTGATTCCGTTCATTTCCATGTACTGTTCGGCGGGAATCTTGTTGCGGAGGCACTTAACCAGCTGTTTCTGGGTAAGTTCTTCGACTTCCTGCGCACGGGGAGCCCTTGCGACGAAGTCCACTTCGGCAACCTGGAAAAGTTCCTTGAGAATGAGTTCTCCTCCCCTGTCTCCGTCCACGAATGCGGTTACGGTCTTCTTTCTGGAAAGATCCTGTATGGTTTTCGGAATGTCGGTGCCTTCGACGGCTATGGCGTTTTTGATTCCGGACCTGAGACAGTTGAGAACGTCGGATCTTCCTTCCACGACGATTATGGCGTCCGCGTCTTCCACGTTGGGTCCCGCGGGGCACTTGTCTTTGCCGTAGGACGTGATTTCTTCGACCTGAATGCTCTTTCTTATGCTGTCGGTAATGTCGGAGCAGGAATCTTTGGAGTTCTTTATGAGTTCGACGATGAGTTCTTTGGCACGTTCTATGACTTTTTCCCTCTTCACGACTCTGACGTCTTCGATGCTAATCACTTTGATGGAAGCTTTGCACGGACCTACGCGGTCTACGGTTTCCAGCGAAGACGCGATGATGGCGGTCTCCACCTGATCGAGACTCGAAGACATTATTACGGTTCCTTCGGACCTTCCGCCTTTCGAAGTCACTTCGGCTTCGATGCGGCCGATTCTTCCGGTTTTCTGAAGTTCTCTGAGATCGAGTTCGTCGCCGAGCAATCCCTCGGTCTGACCGAAAATGGCACCGACTACGTCGGGTTTTTCAACAACGCCGTCGGCGTTTATCTTGGCTTTGACCAAATATTTGGTCGATGTCGGATCTGCGTACATTGTGATACATCCCTTGCGGGAACGCAATACCGCCCTGCTCAGCTCTTTTCGTTCCGAAGACGGAACATTCCGTCTGCGACCTCGTAAATTCCGCCTTTCTGCGGAAGTCCGGTTTTTGGCCTGCGGCTCGGTCTCTCCGACGGAGCCGCTCTTTGATAGTGAATCAGTGAACAGGGAATATGCATTCCCTTATATTCCTCGATGCACACTAAGCATATAATGATTATGCATCCATGCCGCGGACGTCCGCTCCCACTGCCTTCATGAATTCGGCGGTTTCTTTATCGCAGGTGAACAGGATGATCTGCATGTCCTTTGCCGCTTCCGCTATGGCTTTGCAGGCGCCCATCTTTCTTTCGGAGTCGAAAACCAGAAGAACGTCGTCCAGGAGAACCGGAAGTTTTTCTTTGGAAAGTTCTTTGGCCACGGCGAGTTTCAGCGAAAGGCATACCTGAGCCGCCAGCCCCGAACTCCATTTTCCTCCGTCCTTCACTTCGGAACCTTCCCTGACCGCAACGTCTTTCACGCGGGGGTCGGTCTCCATCCTGTATCTTCCTCCCGTCATCATTTCCAGATAGCGGTCGGCGGTTTCGATTATTCCCGGTTGCATTTCTTCGTAAATGGTTCCGCATGCCCGGTCCGACAGGGTTTTTTCCGCCGAAAGAACAATCCACTCTCTGACCTCCCTGTCGAGTCTCGCTCTGAGAGAAGCTTCCCTGTCGTAGAGACGTTCGATATCCGTATCGGAAAGAACGGCCTTTATTTCGCCGTCTCTTCTGGTGATTTCCTTCACCAGTTCTTCTATTCTTTCCGAATAATCTTCCGCGGGTTCTTCGGGAACCTCTTCGGAAGAGATTCCCGCGTCGTTCAGAATATTTCTTATGTTTTCTGCCTCGGCTTTCCATGCTTCCGAATTTTTTCTCAGAGCGTACAGCCTTCTCAGCTCTTCTTCCGAACCATAGGGAGCGAGATACGCATTAAGCTCGTTCGCGGCGTCCGCGTGTCTGGTTTCCGCTTCTTTGAATCTTGCGGCCGCCTTTTCGGCGCCGTCGCACGCGTTAAGAAGCCTTGCAAGAGCGCGCACGTCGTTCCCGAAAGAAGTTCTCCGGAAGAGTATGCCGGACGCGGTGCGGTTAAGCAGGGTTTCCAGATTTTCTATTTCCGTTTCGGTTTCCGAAATAAGCCGGTCCGTATCTTCGCCCGGTTTTTCGTATTTTTCAGCGGATTCTTTTCCTTGGGATTTCGAAACCAAAAGTACGATGGAAACCGCCGCGAGGACTATGCCGACTACCGTAAGAACAACGGTACTGAAGGTGACTCCCGCCATCATGATTGCTATGGACGCCACCAGAATCGCGGTGTACGGAGCAATGTTATTCTTTCCGGCGGGATGCGGTTTCGTTTCGACGGACGCCTCCTTTTTCTTTCTGCGGAGAGATTCCAGATTTCTTACGGTGCTTTCGTAAGCTCCGATGTTTTCGTTCAGTTTCAGAATGTCTTCCTTTCTGGATGCAATCAGGGCCGCATCCGCTCCGTCCAAATCGTCCCGGGCGGTTTTCAACTCTGCTTCGGCGGCGTTTTTCTGTTCCGCAAGCTGTTTTTCTTTCAGGGAAAGCCTGTTGAACGTTTCCAGTGTTTCCGGGGCTCTGTCCGCTTCGGCGGCCCCTTCCATGAGTTTTTTCAATTCTCCGAGCCGTTCGATGGACTTTTCCTGATCTTTGCGTTTTTCTATCTTTGCGTTCACGGCAACCGATTCGGCCTGTTTTCCGCGCAGCGATTCCAGTTCGGATTCCAGCCTTTTTTTCTCTTCGCCGAGACCTGCGAGTCCGGATTCTATCCTTTTCGCTTCTTCTATCTTCGCGCGGACGGAATCCAGCTCTTCCTCGGTCTGACCGATTCCTTTGGTTTTGGATATTCTTTTCTCGGAGAGAAGGTTGCTCATCTCCGTATCTATGGCCGAGGTGATTTCGGGCATGTTCTCTCCTCCGGGAACGGTAAGGAATCTGCGTCTGATGTCTCCGCTGCTTACTATCCCGGTGTCCACCAATTCTTCCGGACCCATGGCGTAAACGCCTTTGTACGTACCGGCATCGATTCCCGAAGCGATCGCGGCCATTTTCCCGTCGGAATCGGCTTTGTTTCTGTTCCGTCTGATTGTGAATTTTTCGCCGGAATCGGTGATGCAGTCGATTTCGCCGTGTTCGAGGCCTGTAGTTTCAGGATATCTTTTTCTCTCGGAAGCCGGGAACAGAGTGGTTCTGATGAACTCTTTCAGTGTGGTTTTTCCGCTTTCGTTCTTTCCTTCGAAAACGGTAAGCTCGTCGGAGAAGTCGGCGTAATCACGGTTGACGCTTTTTCCGAAAAGATGTATGCGTACGTTTTTAATTCTCATCGGATGCCTCCTCTATTCTCCTCAGAAGACTGAATTCCGCATCTTTTATTACGGAAACAAGCTCCTCGGGACTCATTTCCGAAACGTATCCGGCAAGATGATTCTGGGATGCCGAAGTGGAAAGCAGAATCTCTCTGATTTCTTCGGGGCTTTTTTCCGAAAGAGATTCGGCGGTTTCGGCTATTTTGGACTGCAGAGTCATGTTTCCCGTTTCCGGAACGTATTCCGGACGGGACCCGAAAACCACGGATTCGACTATGCATCCGCTTCTCATGGAAACGGCCTTCGCGAAACCGTCCGGATCCGACCTGAGAACGCTGTCCAGCGTCCCCCTTCCGGTTACGTTAAGTCTTACGATTTTGTTTCCGTCGAGACCGGCCGAAACCGATTCCACCAATTCCGCATAGTTTTTCCCGGTTATGTCGCAGCCGACGGTATCCCATACGAATTTCTGTGTGGGGATGAACTTCAGATCGGTTACCGAATCCCCGGAAACGGTGACAAGATACGCGCCTTTTTCTCCGCTCTCTTTCACATGTCTTCCCTGGGAGTTTCCCGGATAGACCACATAGGGACGTTCGGAAATGATTTCCCGTTTGTGTATGTGGCCCAGAGCCCAGTACTGCACGTTTTTGAACGTGAGGTCGGTAAGTCTGCAGGGTGCGTAGTAGGAATCTCCCCTTCCGTCCACGTCGCAGTGCACGCAGGCGACAGTGAAAATTCCCGGAGTCCCGTCAAGTTTTGCGGCAAGATTTTCTTTTTCGCTTATTCTCTGGAAGCTTATGCCGACTATTTCCGCGGTGCCTCCGTTCTTCAGGTTAAGCGTTACGGATTCCGGTTCGGTGTCGAAAACGTGAACGTTGTCCGGCACGGGTACGGCATCTTCCCACGAAGTTCTGTAATCGTGGTTTCCTCTGGCTACGAAACACGGAATCGAAGCGCGCTCCAGTTCGGAAAAAAATCTCATACGGGTTACGGGAGACACCTTTTCCGAATCGAATACGTCTCCGGAAACGACCATGAAATCGGCATTTTCCGAAATTGCCGAATCGACTATTCCGGAAAAGGAATCAAACGCGGATTCCGTCAGTTTTCTCGCCAGATCCGGGTCTTCGATGCCGACGAATCTGCTACCCAAATGCAGATCCGCGCAATGGATAAACTTGAAATCGGACACGGTTTCTAAGAGGACTGCGTTCTTTATAAAGTGTCGCAGGGGGTCGTCGAAAGTGAACCGTGCCCGTTTTTCCGCCGTTATGTTTACGTCCAGGTGTTTTTAACCGTCCCGTACACCTTTCTGCCTATCAGGTAAAGAATAACGAAGGCGACCGTAAAAGCGGCACATGCAACCAGAAGCCCGGTTCTTATTTCGGGTCTCGTAAACAGACCGATTGCCGACAATGCGGCCATGAATGCGGAAAATACCAGCAGGGCGTACAAAATCGTGACGGATTTGGATTTTTTCGAAATAACCGCTGCCGCGAGAACGGCGGCAATGCCGGTTACGAGCAGCATCCAAGAAACCAGAACATCATCGCTTTCTGCGGTAAAACCGCCCGACAGCATGCCCGAAAGATATTCGAAGACCGACCTTCCCGCAAGCGATGCCCCGGAAATAATCAATATCAATGTAACGAATGTGTTCTTCCGAGGGGCTGCTAAACAGACCGTCGTTCTTCTCCATAAAACTGCCAAGTTATGCGGAAATTTAAAAGAATGTTTTTCGGCAGCGGAAACGCATTTCTCACGTACGGTACGGGCGGGAAATCAAGGGGCAATCGGAATAATATATCGGCAATACCATCCAATCTCCCGACGAAATGGACAATATACGGAAGAAAGTCGGCGAAGAAGCCGAAAGAGGATGGATCGGACCCAATACGGAATGCGATTACCATTGCTGCCACTTTTCCGGGCAGGACTGCACGTTCTGCTACTGTCCGTTTTACCCCTGCGGAGACGAGAAACTGGGAAAATACATCGAATCCCGCCGCGGAAAGAGAATCCTGGACTGTTCCGACTGTCTGTTCATACACAGGACGGAAGTGGGAAAATACGTAATGGAAAGGATAAGGGAAAAGGGATTCGAGAACTGCGGTCCAGAGGAAATGAGGAAGATTTTCCTGGATGCCAAAGAAAAGTACTGGCGCAGGGGAAAGGCCCTTATGGTTTTGGGTGCCACGTCGGATGCGGGAAAATCGTATACCGTCGCCGCTCTGTGCAGAATTCTTCACAGACGGGGATTAATCGTCGCCCCGTTCAAATCGCAGAACATGAGTTTAAACGCAAGAGTGACCAGAAAAGGGTACGAAATAGCCATGGCCCAGTACCTTCAGGCGGTGGCCGCGGGTCTTAAAAACCCCGACGAGCACATGAATCCGATACTGATGAAGCCCATGGGAGACACCAAATCCCAGGTGATGGTCGAAGGCAGGTTCTTCGCAAATTACGACGTCGAATCGTATTACGGCGAATTCGTCCCCGGTCCCGGAACCGAGGCGGTAAAAAGGAACATAGATTTTCTTCTCGACCGTTACGACACCGTTGTGATGGAGGGCGCGGGTTCCCCCGCCGAGATCAACATTTACGACAGAGACATAGCGAACATGAAAGCCGCGGAACTCGCGGATGCCGACTGCATACTCGTCGTGAACGCGGAATGGGGCGGTTCCTTTGCTTACGCCGTAGGGACAATCGATCTCATACCGGAAAAAGACCGCAGGAGAATCAAAGGAATCCTTATCAACAACGTCAGAGGCGACACCGAAAGGATGCGTCCCGGAGCGGAAGAGCTGGAAAAAATCACCGGAATACCAGTTCTGGGAATAATTCCCCACGGGGATGCGGTTCTGCCCAGCGAAGATTCCGAAAGATTCCGCGGTTCGCGTACCGCCGGAAACGGAAAAATAAAGATTGCCACAGTGAAATTTCCCAGAATAGCAAACTTTACGGATCTGGATCCCCTCATACTCGAAGACGTTACCGTCGTTTTCGCGGAAACGCCCGAAGATTTCGAAGACGCCGACGCGGTAATAATTCCCGGAACCAAGAACACTGTATCCGATCTGCTATGGATGAAAGAAACGGGAATCGCGGAAAAAATCACGGAACTGAAAGGAAAAATTCCCGTTCTGGGTATCTGCGGAGGGTACCAGATGATGGGTAAGGTTCTTTCGGATCCCGAAGGCATCGAAGGACTCCGTATCCAGGAAACCGAAGGACTGGGATTTTTCGAAAGTTCCACGGTATGGAAACCCGGCGTAAGCATCGTGTCCCAATGCAGAGGAACCATACTTCCCGACGGGGGCATGGTGACCGGATTCGAGACCCATGCGGGAATAACGTCGTCGGAAGAATCCCCGCTTTTTAAGATAGAAAAGCATTCCGGAGACGTTTGCGAAGGTTCGGTACGGGAAGACGAAATGCTGTTCGGAACCTATCTGCACGGGGTGTTCGAATCCAAGGATTTCAGAAGATATTTCCTCTCTTTCGCGGGCGCGGAAAACGCCGGCACGGAAGATTATTCCGAATACCTGAACAAAAATCTGGATAAGCTTGCGGACGTTTTCGAAAACGCTCTGGATATGGACGCTTTGATGAAACTGGCGGTGCGCGGATGAAAATAATGTTTCTGGGAACCTCTTCCGGAGCGGGAAAGACCACTCTGTGCGCAATGTACTGCAGATATCTTCACAAAAAAGGAGTTAAAGTCGCTCCGTTCAAGGCCGTGAATCTTTCGTCCGTTTCGTATAAAACCGAAGACGGGTACGAAATCGGCATAGGGCAGGCGCTTCAGGCGGCCGCTTCCGGAACAAAACCCGTACCGGACATGAACCCGGTCCTTCTGAAATATTCCGACGGCAAACTTTCCGTATACACGGAAGGAAAAAGGCAATCGGAAATAAAGTCAGGTCAGTTTTTGGATACGGAGTCCGCATTGTCTGCGGCGGTATCCTCTTTCGACCGTCTTTCCTCGGAATACGATGCGGTCGTGTGCGAAGGTTCCGGTTCTCCCGCCGAACTGAACATGCGGGACAGGGACATAGCGAACACAGGAATGATGCGGGAAAGGAACATTCCGGCGGTTCTTACGGGCGACATAGAGCGCGGCGGAGTGTTCGCGGCGCTGTACGGAACGTGGAAGCTTATGCCGGACGACATCAGGCCTTTGGTGAAAGGATTCGTCATCAACCGTTTCAGAGGAGATCCGAAACTTCTGGCTTCGGGAATCGAACGCATCGAATCCCTTACGGGAATGAAATACCTCGGGACAGTGCCGTACGCTTCCTTCCCGCTTCCGGAGGAAGATTCTCTTTCCTCCCCCGGTAAGGACAATTCCGCGGATATCGCGCGTTCGGTGGAATATCTGGACAAAATGATTGAAGCCGCCGAAAATTCCGGTTTCTATTTTTCTCTTTTCGAAAAAGTATACGGGTGATTATCCGCCGGACGCGATTTTTATCGCGTTTATTTCCATACCGTCCTCGAGAACGGTGTCCGAAGGAACGGGAACTCCTTTTTTGAGGTAAAGAAATGCGTTGGGAAGCAGACCGCAGGAAACCACAGCCTCGCTAAGCGTAATGCCTGCGTCTACGCCGTGTCTTTTCCCCTGAATTATTATCGCTGCAGCCATATTCTCTCCAACCGTGTTCTTTCAGATATTCTTTTCCGATTCTTCGTATCTGTGACAGTATCTTTTGACCGATTCGGTGCTGCCGTCGGCAATGATTCTGCGATAAAATAATTCGACGGCTTCCGAAGGAGTCATGTTCAGATCCCGGAGTACTTTTTCGGCTTCGGTTTTTACGGTACGGTCTATCTCCGCTTCCACGGGTGCAACGTCGTCGGAACGCATTTCAAGGAGAACTTCGCCGTATACGCGGGAAACGTATTCGTTGAACATCATTCCCTTTTTCTTAGCTGCTTTTCTTATCAAATCCGAGGATTTCGAACCGTATTGGGAGGATTTTTTCTTCATTTCCGCTATGTACGGGTACCCCAGATCCGAGGCTATTTCCCTGAGAACCGATTTTCTGGAATCCATGTCTTCCGGTTTAAGTTCCGACGGGTCGAGTTTCTCCGCGAGGGAAATCACCTTTTCGTCGAGATACGGGTAGACTATTTCCTTGCCGAACGACGCGGCTATGCGTTTTTCGCTGGGAACAGACACTCTGTGAAGCCGTTCCGCGCTGCTTTTTCTTTTTTTCTCGTATTCTTCGTAAGAGCAGTTTACGAATTTGGCGCACCCCATGAAGTATTCGTCCGCTCCCTGTCCGGTAAGTACGGTTTTTTCCTTCATTGCCCTGCATACGCAGAAGAGGGGCATTTCGTACGAAACCGTGAAAGGGTCGGCCGTTACCGCGGCGGGTATCATCTCTCTGATTATGTCTTCGACGGTATCTTCGGAAATAGGGACATGAGTCCAGGGAAGACCGAGTTTTCCGGAAAGATATTCCGCTTTCGCAACATCGTAAGAGTCGTCGGTTCCGCAGGTGTAAAGATGTACTGATTCCGCGTATTTTTCGGCAACGGCCGCAACAAGTCCGGAATCCAAACCGCCGGAAAAGGCAACGCCTATCTCTTTGCCTTCCACTTTTTCCTTTACGGATTCCACCAGAGCGTCTCTTATGTCCGCGTATCTGAACACAGACCGGGCTACGCGGGGGCAGTAAATAAAGAAATCCTCCGGATACAGTGTTTTTTGTCATCGGTTCGGGAATCAGCGTTTCGATGCGGACAGTTTATAACCGATAGTTTACGATTCGGTGACCGTGAAATGCGCTCCGTTGGCAGTTCTGCTTCTGATTCCCGCGGTAATTTTGATTCCGTATGCGGAAATCGGCGGAGACGAGGCGGACGGAGAGGATAATCTTCGTGTGTATTTTCAGTCCCAGGGCGTTAACGTTTTGATGAGCGTGGACGGAGAAGAGTGCACAGAGCTCACGGATTCCCCTGCGGGTCTGCGCGGTTTCGAAATTCCCTCGGGTTCGAAGGCAACGGTGACGCTGAGCTCGGACAGATACGTGATGTCGGGGCTGAAGATAATCCCGTACGTTCCGCTGTACGACGGGGGAAAAGGCGAATCCGTTCCGTTGGATATCAAAACGGTTTACGAATCCGAGGACGGTCATACGGCAACCGCGGAAATCGATTTCTCGACTCTTGGTTCCGAAAAATCTGTACAGCTTTGGTTGGTTTCCGAGGAGCTGTTCCCAGAACCGGGACCGACTTCCGCGGAAACCGCGGTGAATCTTTGGCCTATTTACGTCCCCGTCGCGGGGCTGATCTCCGCAATTGTTTTTCTGTTTGTTGCCATACGTCTTTTCGGATTCGGAAAAGAATCCCCGGAGGCAGAAGAGTGAGCACGCTGAACGATTTCTTTCATGACGACAAAATATACGTTTTGGATACCGAAACAACCGGACTTAAGGGGGCTCCGGCAGACGTTGTCGTGGATATAGGAGTATGCGAAACCGATTTGGAAAAGGGAACCGTGAAACCCGTTTATTCTTCGATTGTGGGTCACGATACCGAAAAATGGAACGATTACAGAAAAACCGCATGGATTTTTCAGAACACGGATCTTACCCTCGAAGCGGTCGACGACGCGCCTCCTTTCGATAAGGTCGCTTCCGACGTGAGAAAACTTCTCAGGGGACGGAACGTAACCTCGTACAACACGGGATACGACATGGGCAAATTCCTTTATCTGGAGCCGTGGAGCATGAAAGGTCTTTTCAAAGAATGTACGGACATCATGAAAGCGGCTACCCTGGTGTGTAAAATTCCCAGCGAGTATTACGGATGCGATTACAGATATCCGAGACTTGACGTGGCTTACTCGATGATCGTCGACGGAGATCCCGCGGGAATCGAGGGAAAACAGGACCACCGCGCGCTCTCTGACGCTGTAGTAGCATCGTACGTCATGATTCAGATGTACAGGGACGGGAATTACTCTCCCTGAGAGTCATCCATCATCGATTCTTCGTTTTCCTTTCTCAGTTTTTCGGCGAATTTCTTTTCGGTCCATTCGGCGAGGAAGGCGAATTTGCCGCTGCGCAGTGCCCGTCTGGTCACGGCGAACCAAACCAGCGCCAAAGCAATCACGGGGATGTAAAACTCAACGGGGAATGTTGCGGTCATAAGCAACGTTACGACATATACTCTGGCTTCTGACACGAAGAATACGGCGGCGAAAGCCAAAAGGAGAAGCAGAACCAATACAGTGGGACGCAGGTCTTTGGTGGTTTTTCCGTCGATGGACAGCCATTTGACGACGGGCTGAACCATGAGAAGTTCCAGAATACCCGCGAGTGTTATGAAGAACAGCATCGCATTGCGCGCGTTCACCCTGTTGAGATCCGCTTCGAACATCTCCGGAGTCGTATTGGATCCCGATATATGCAGCGACTGTATGAGGGTCTCGTAGCTTATTCCGCAGGAATCGGCCATGGCGTGATAGTCTATGTTTATGAAATGTCCCGTGCCGAAATAGAACACGGCGTAAACGGCAATTCCGAACATGGATATCAGAAATGCGGCGGGAACGGCGAATTTTATGACGTTGGGAAGAACCGGTTCTTTGTTGCTGTCCGGCTGGGCCCATAAGGTCATCAGGAACGCATACGCCGACACGGTGAGGAACGCGTACATCGCGTTCTGCACCGGAAGCAGTGGTGCGGGATTGTTGAATATGAGGAGAACGAAAATGATGATGAACATGAGGACGAAGTTTCTGGTAAGGTAAACTTTGAGTATGTCCCTCATTCCGGAAACCGTTCTGCGCCCTTCCCTAAGGGCTTTCGGCAGAGCTCCGAAGTTGTCTTTCATAAGAACGATATCCGCGGCGCCCCTGGCGGCTCCGCTTCCGCTTTCCAGGGAAACTCCCACGTTCGCGGCTTTGATGGCCTTCACGTCGTTCACTCCGTCGCCGACCATTGCCACGTACCGTCCGGAGTTTTTCAGCGAATCCACTATGATTTCTTTCTGCTCCGGTTTCATTCTTCCGAAAATATTGGTTTCCAGTATCGCTCTGTCCCTCTCTTCCCCTTCGAGGGTATCAAAACGATCTCCGGTAATCATCTTTCTTTCTCCCGGAATGTTTGCTATGCTGAAAAGGGCGTCCACGGTCTCCGGGTCGTCTCCCGAAACCACTTTGATTTCGATTCCGTTTTCCATGAAGAAATCCATGGTTTTCCTGCAGTCGGAACGGACTTCGTCGGCTATGGAGGCGATTCCTATGAGAGTCATCCCGCTGTGTATGACCGGTTCTTCGTTTTCGTAAAGGCTTCCGTTTCCTTTGCATAAAGCGACGGTTCTTAGCCCTTTCTTCGACAGGCCGGAAACAATTTCCGATATTCCCTCGGAATCGGAAACGTATTTTTCCAGAACCGACCAGGCTCCCATGTAAATTACGTATTCTTCGCCGTCCTTTTCTGTGCGTACGGCGCTGAATTTTCTCTCGGAAGAGAACTGCACTTCTTCTACGAGGGTGCTTTTCTCGGTGCCGAATGTTTCCGCAAGCACCTGTACCGTTCTGTTTTTGCTTCCGGTCGCTTCTGCGAAAATGCGTATAAGTTTTTCCGCTTCCTCTTTGTCCGTATAATAAATGAAATCTTCGAAAATCAGACGATTGGTGGTTATCGTCCCGGTCTTGTCCATGCACACCGTGTCAACGTGACTCATGGCTTCCACCGAGTTCGCACGCTGGAGAAGAACTCCAGAATCGGCCATGCGCAGGGCAGCTATCATGTACGTCAGCGTAATCAGAAGAAACAGGGCGATGGGAACGATATCGAGAATTATCGTTGCGGTTCTCAGTGCTTCTCCCAGCGAAGAGTATTTGCCGGTTATTATGCTGAATATGATTTCGATGACGAAAATGATGCCTGCGATAGAAATCAGAAGTTTTGTGACGGAATTGGTTTCGATTTGCAAAGGGGTGAGTTTTCTTTTGTAAGTGCGGGCACTGGTCAGCATCTTGGATGCGAACGTATCGGGTCCCAGTGCATCCGCTCGGAAATACGCTTCTCCGCTTATGCAAAAAGAACCGGAATAAATTGTATCTCCGATTTTTTTCCTTACTGCGCTGGATTCTCCGGTGAGAGCGGATTCGTCCATTTCCAGGGAACGCTGTGCCAGAAGTTCTCCGTCCACGGGCGCTTGATCTCCGGAAGCCAGGTGAATTATGTCGTCCTTCACGATTTCCGTCTGGTCTATTTCGACTTTTACGCCGTCCCGTATGACGTTCACCTTGGGACGCAGAAGTAGAGCAATCTTGTCCAGTCTGCGCTTGGCGCGGATTTCCTGAACGGTGGAGACGAGAATGTTGAGGGCGATGATACCCGTGGCGGAAATGGCGCTGATAATGTCGTCAACCAGGTAAAGAGCGATACCCAGAATGACGAGTACCATGTTGAACCAGTTGAATACGTTTTCAATGATGATGCTCTTGTAGCTTCTGCTGACTTTGGATTCAACGGTGTTAACCAACCCGGAGGCTTTCCTTTCGGAAACCTCCTTGCCGGTAAGGCCGTTCAAATCCATATCCCTGCCAATAAAGTGTCTTTATAAAACCTTAACCACGGCCTCTTCGATTTCGTTAAGTGTCAGCGGTTCGAATTCGACGGTTTTTCCGAGGGATACGTAGTCGATAGTACAGGTAACCGGGCGGGAGTAAAATCCGGAAACGGCATGGGCGTAAACGCTGAGCTGGAGCTTATAGGCATCCAGATTGTCTTCGGACACGTCTGTTTTGTAATCCCTCACCACTGCACGGTCGGGATAAAGTGCCAGCAGATCTATTATTCCTCTGAGCGTAACGTTTATTCCATCCAGGGGGAGGATGCACTGGACTTCCGAAAGAACCAAGTCCGCATCCTTTACGGATTCCAGAATTTCTCTTATTACGGGTATTTCGGGAAGGTCTTCCTTCGGTTCTATTCCGATTGCCATTGCCTCGGCGATACTGTGTATTTTCGTACCGTATTCCATTCCCTTTCCGGACAGTTCGTCCGCCCCTTCTTCGGGAGCGTTTCCTTTGAATTCCATTATGTCGTGCACCCCCATATTGATACGTTTGGGAGGATACTCTTCGGGAACGGGTTTGGAAATCTTCGTCTTCTTATTTTCGGAGGGCGGGACGGTCAGATAACCCAGAGGTTCGGAATATTTCTCTCCCGAAAGATCTTTCATGAACTGCGACGGCTGGTCTCCGCATATCATCGTAACGTACTGTTTGGCGCGGGACACTGCCACGAAGAGGGTGCGGCGGTCTTCGCTGTAATCCCTGGCGGCGGAATTTTTTACAAGGTCCGTTTTCCACGAATATCCGCTTCTGGTGAAGCCGTCTTCGGACCTTACCAGAACTTCTGAAGCCCGTATTCCGTCTCTTTCGTTGAAATAAAAGGGTGCGTAATCGGATCTGGTGCTGGGTATGATTCTGGAGTCGACTCCGGGTATGATGACTATGGGATATTCCAGCCCCTTCGATTTGTGCATGGTCTGTATAACCACGGCATCGGAATCCAAATCGACGTCGAGGCGGTATGTGTTTTTTTCCTTTATGTCGGTCTCCATTATCCTTATCAGATCGGATACGGTGAGAAGGGACGACCTGTGTGCCGAAGACAGCGTGGATATTATGGCCTGGGTTTTGTCGTTGTTCAGCCCGTAAACAGCGAAAATCGAAGACAGAAGGTCTGTGATTCTTCTCTTTTTCCCCATCAGTTCCTTTCTCACGGAAACCAGGAATTCGGGATGTCTGCTGCTGTCGGAATCGATTATTCTTTTGATGTCTCTGTAAGGATAATCCATGTCGGACAGTATTCCCGTGATTCCCCAGGCATCCCTGTCGTTGTTAACATATCTTAGCCATGCAAGTGCCAGCTTGCCTTCTCTGGTCGCCATTATTTCCACGTCGCCCTGAAGGTATGCCGATACTCCTCTCTTTTTGGCGGCTTCGTCAACGGCTCTGCACATAGCCCCGGTTTTGCATAAGACCGCAATGTCTCTGTAGGAAGGACGTACGAATTCCCCTCCTTTCTTTATCAGATAATTTCCGGTAACGTAGTCTATGATTCTCGAAACGGCTTCTTCGGCTTCGTTTTCCTTTTCGGTTTTCACATACCTTACGTGGGTGTTTCCGTCGAAATCCCCGTTGTGTGCTTTGAGCAGCGTAATCGTACTTTCGTCGAGACGGACGTTATCGTCTTTGCTTCCTTTGAGTTTCAGACAGGCGAAAGACGTGTCGATTACTTTCTGGGAGCTGCGGTAATTTATATCCAGGGACAGTCTGTTTATTTTCGGAATTCTGTAGGGAACCCGTTCTTCGCCGTCTTCGTTGAGAATTCTGCGCATTTTTTCCGCCCGTTTCTCGAAATCGACGATGTTGTCGATGGAAACGAATCTGAATCCGTAAATTCCCTGTTTCCAGTCTCCGACGACGCAGAGATTCGGTTCTTTCAGGAGCATGAGCGCAATCATCATCTGGTTCTCGTTGGTATCCTGAAATTCGTCGATCATAAGGTATCTGCAGGAGAGTCTGTTCCTGGCGGCACGGTCGCTGTAGAGGATGATGAACGCGAACACTGCGTTCAGTCCGAAGGTCAGACGGTCGTCGGATACCGAGCGTCTGATGTAGGAGTAATAAACATCGTGGATGTAATTCAGAAGTTCGGTTCTGTCGTCTTCAGCGGCGGAAATCAGAATTTCGTCCGGAAATTCTTCTTCGAATACCGAATATCCTTGGGATATCGGTTTCCCGTCCGAGATTTTTTTGGAAATTTTATCGGAAAGTTTCTTTCTTTCGCTTTTGTCCGCGTTCATCCTGCGCAGGTCTTCCAAAACCGAAGCGGTATCGCCCAGCAGATCTTTTCCGTCACTTCCGCCGAACCATCCTCCGCGCACAGGAACGATACCTTTTGACATCAGTCTCGTTATTAGCCTGTATATGTCTTCCGGATGAGTACTGGCACATACTGCGGTATCCCCGTATTCGGCACCGTTCTCGTCGTTGAAACGGTCGAAAAAGTCGAAGAAATATTCTTTGTTCAGCGTTTCGTTTTCTACGAGAGAAGCGCTCCTGGTGAGGCGTTCTTTGATTCCGAGAAAACTGCTTACGGTTTCCGGAGATTCTTTGACGACGGAATAGCAGAACGAGTCGAAAGTTCCCGCCTGGATGAGTTTTACCGGTTTTTCGGTTTCTATTTCGGAGAGTTTGGCTCTGATGCGCTCTTCCATCTCGGATGCGGCGTTTTTGGTGAAGGTTAACAGAAGGATGTCCTTTGTGTCAACGTCGGGTTTTTTCAGTATGTTTACGAACCTGCTGACTACGGTATGGGTCTTTCCGGTTCCAGGTCCGGCGTCCACGACGTAGAATCCGTCGGTGCCTTCCGCTATGGCTTTCTGGGAAGGATTCAGTTCACTCATCGTATTCATCCTCCGACTCGGCGGAAACCGGTGTTTTTGTGCATACGGAAACGTATCCGCAGCGTTTGCACTCCACTCTCGGGGCGGCGGGGAACCCTTCGACGTTCATCCGTTCTATGGTTTTTCTGTCGGAACGGAGTTTTTCCAGAAAACGTTCCATGGAATCCGACGGAATCAGCACCTTGTCTCCGTCGATCCAATAGTCCTTGTCGTAAGCCGCTTTTACTCTTTTGAGCGCTCCTTCGACATCAGGTTTTTTGGACATACCCAGAGAAGACCTCGTGGCAGCAATCAGGTCTTCGTTTTCGTCCCAATTCCCCTCCGGAAAACCGTATTCGGAAATCGGAGTGACGAAATCTGTCCAGTTTTCGTATATATCTGTGTATTTTTTGTAGTTTATCGCATCTTTGAGCAGCGAATCCGGGTCCATGAGGAGCTCTTTTTTGGAAAATTCCGTGAGACACACGTCCACGGTGTTTTCGCGGATTGTCATACTGTTTTTAACGGAACCGTCTTTGCCGAACAGATAGAAAAGACGGAAGCACGGATTTTTCGTTCCCGACGATTTCAAAAGTGCCAGATACATCTGTGGCTGGGTTACGGCCGGATTTCCGGGAGTAAGCAGCATATTTTTCACCAGTTCGTCCTGTTTCACGAATTTTCCCGTTTTGTAATCTATCGCCGCCGTGCCGTCCAGGAAATCGATTTTTCCGTAAATCCCGTTTTCGTAATCCGAAATTTCTCTTTCGGCCAGGTCGCTGCAGTCCTCCAGTCCTTCCGACGCCATCAATTCGTTGGGATGTTCTCTGGAAGAATTTTTCATGTTCAGGGGTATTTTTCCCAACCCGAGGGAATCTATGAACTGCGTCATATTCGTCAGCCCGATTCTGATGTGGTCCGTGTCGGTTTCTTCTCTGATCGGCGACGAAAGACCTGCGAAATCCTTTCCGATGATTTCGACGTAATGTTCCAGGCCCTGAGAACGTACATGCTCCGGATAACAGATGTAAAGTTCGGCGAACGCGTGAAGAAGATTTCCGAACATCGAGGTTTCGCTGTCCGGAGATGTGACGAGATTTCTGTAGTAATATCTGCGGGGACAGTTGAGGAATTCTTCGTAGGCGCTTTTAGACAGCTTCGGTACGGTTTCGGCCCCCTGATCCAGTTTTATTTCGCTTTCTTCGGTCTCCTCTTCTTTTTCTTCGTACCACGAACCCTTTACGACCGGAGCTATGTCGGAGAAAGAGGAAGCAGCTTTTTTCAGCCCCTCGCTTTCGTATATTCCTCCGAAAAGCGCTGCGGGACGGGCGGGTTTGCCGTCTTTTATGGAATTCACGGCGTATATTCTGGAATGGCCCTGCTGCAGAAGCACCTTGAACTTAAGCGCATCCTTTTCGGCTTCGGCTTCCCTGTCTATGTACTGTCTTCCGATGATTCTGTTTTCCCATTCGGCTCCAATTCCCAGCAGAATTACGAAGGGACGGTCCACGAAAACCGATTTGTGGCAGTCGGCCAGAAGCACTCCCTTTTTCTCGCTGTCGGGAATCTGTTCGTTGTGATGCAGGTCCGATATGTTGTTTACCGCGTAATTTATCTCGGAGACCAGCTGTCCGGTGACTTTACGGTCGGTGAATTTCATTTCTTCCAAGAGTATTTTCACCTGAGGCCTGTGCTTTTTCGATACTACGGTTTCGCACACTTCGCCGAAAGTCATGCTTCGGATGTTTTTCATACACTCCGCAAGCTCGGAAGCCCTTTCTCCCATTTCCGTGACTTTCGAAAGCAGAACGTTGTCGAATTTTACCCATATGTTTCCGCCGTAGGACGAAAACAGTTCTCTCGCGTGTCTTACCCTCAGTGTTCCGTAGGACATAGAAAGATTCAGAAATTTCAGGAAATCTCTTATTTGAGACAGGTCGCGGACGGTCATTGTGTTCTTGAACGGTATTCCGCGTCTGTAAAGTGCGGAGCGGACGGCATCCGCGATTTTGCTTTCCGTATCCATCACGATTGCGGTATCCGTTGTTCGTTCGGTATCTATCAGTTCCGCAATGTTTTCCGCAATTTGTCGGTCGTTTCCTATCTCGTAAATGACGGGAATTTCGTATTCTTCGCCGTAAACGAAAATTTCTATTTCCGTGTGCTGCATAGGAATGAAGTGCTTGTCCAAATCGTCGAAAAATTCTATTCCGATTACTGCGGTCTTCTTCCCGAGGAATATGTTGTCCCTGAGAACGGGACCCGTACCTCCGTTTTCGTGATATGTTTCCGGGACGAAAAGGTCCATGACCTTTTCCAAGGTCGGAAGGTGTTTGTAACTGCCGTATATTCTTCTCGAAGATTCGGAATAAAGGTATTTTTCCACATCCTTCGTGTATCTTCTGATGTTCCGGATGTTTTCTATTTCGTCGTGGACGGATTTGAATTCCAGGCCGGTTTCGTCGGAAACGGCGGCGACGATTTCCAGATCGCTCATCACCGGTTTTCCCAGTACCTGAACGGAAAGCATGGACGCCAGGTGCCGGGGGGTGTATGCGAAACCTCCGACGAGAGGACGGTCGATACGGCCGTTGAGTGCCGTGGCCAAAGGAGCGTCGTTGGTAATCACCACATCGAAATTCCTGACCTCTTCGTAAATTTCGTCTATGCTTTTCACTCTGTGCATCAAACCCTAATCGGGGTCCGCGATTTATTTGTGTTCCGCGTTCTTCCGCGATACAACGGAATTAATAGTCGGACGGCGGTCGGAGAAACCGTGGCCGAGTTATTCGTCATAGAGCTGAACGGAACCGGACCGGAGGGCTATCCTTCGGATTCGGTAGCCGAAATAGCGATATGCAGAATTCTTCCGGATTACGGGGATTTCGATACAGTATATCAGCAGACCGTTTACCACGACCCTCTGGATCTGGGAAAGCAGTCGCTGGAATGGATTTACGAAAAATCCGGAATGTCCGCCGAAGAGTTCTACTACGGCAAAGAAATCTCCGAAGTCGCATCCGAAGTCAGGGAAATAATAAGAGGAAACGAAGCGGTCTGTTTCGACGTGCGGGAGGTGTTCGGAAAATACCTTCTTTACGAACCCTGGGACTTCACTTTCGATGTTACGCTTCTTCCGTCGGTTTCTTTCAGAATCCCCTCTTCGGAATTTTCCGACGGTACGGATATTAACGACCGTATCTCCTCCGTTTACCGCAGAATGTATCCGAACGACCCGGCGGGCATCGGAAACGGAAGAAGAGCCATGCATCTGGCACAGATGACTTCCATGATACTCGCCGGTCTTCACCGCACCGGTCTATTTTAAAACCTGAACATTTTGAAAATGGAGCCGAATTTTGTCTCGGCGATCTGTGCGAAAAATGCCGATATGTACACGATTGCCATTATGAATGCCATCACGGTGGACAGGACTTTCGCGATTATCTCTCCTCTGGCCCAAAGCATGATGAAAGTAATCAGCATAACATATACGACCAATCCGAAAATCAGGTATGCCCAACCTTTCCGGTCTTTGTAATCTTCGTATATGAGTCCCAGACCCAGCAGTCCGAACGGGGCGGGCAGAACCGCAAGAAGAATGGAAACCAGTTTACTTTTGACGACGGTTTTTCTGACCGGTTTTTCTTTTATCGGTTTCTCTTCCCTTCTCGGAATGGAAGCATAACATCTGGGACATGTCAGACTGTTCGAAGGAACGGGTTCTCCACAGGAGGGACACTTATTGGTCACGGCATGCCTCCGGATACGGGTTTCCGCGTGGCAGCGCCGGTCTGAATTCCATGGTACGTGATAATTCGCACCCTATTTAATCGGAACGACAGAAACCTGTTTTCCGACGGAGGGTATTCCGAAAGACGAAGAAAGATGCGGGTATCGAAGAGCGGATTCGAGACGAAATGAAACCGTCTCCCGGGGTTTCTCCCTATCCGTATTTTTATTCCGGGCAATAATTTAGTTATAGCTTCCTGCCGTTCAGATGTTCATGGCGGAGAGACTCACGGTTACGCAGCTCAATACGAGAGTCCGCTCCCTTCTGACGGAATCCGGAGCCCTGAGAGACATCTGGGTCACCGGAGAAATTTCCAACCTCAAACGCTATTCCAGCGGTCATTATTACTTTACTCTCAAGGACGAAGGAAGCGAAGTCCGCGCGGTCATGTTCAAAGGTTCCAGAGGCAGAATAGATTTCGAACCCCAGGAAAACATGAAGATTGCCGCCTTCGGACACGCAGATCTTTACGTTCAGAGAGGAAGCTATCAGTTTATTGCGGAAACGATGCAGAAGTCCGGAATCGGAGATCTGTATCTGGAATTCGAAAAACTGAGAAAAAAACTGGAAGCCGAAGGACTATTCGAGCAGTCCAGAAAAAGGAAGCTTCCCGAATACCCCAAAGTTATAGGCGTCGTAACCTCCGAAAGCGGGGCGGTTATTCACGATATCGTGGTAACGTCCGCAAAACGGTTCCCCGCGGACATTCTCCTGGCTCCCGCCAAAGTTCAGGGGGACGGTGCCGCCGAATCCATAGTGCGCGGAATCGAAATTCTAAACAGAGCGGGAGCGGACGTACTCATAGTGGGGAGAGGCGGAGGCTCCATAGAGGACTTATGGGCTTTCAACGAGGAGAAAGTCGCGCGTGCGATTGCGGGTTCCGGCGTGCCCGTCATTTCCGCCGTGGGACACGAATCTGATTTTACGATTGCGGACATGGTTGCGGACGTGCGTGCTCCCACTCCCACGGGTGCGGCGGAGATTGCGCTGAGAGACATGAACGACGTCAGAAAACAGATCGAAAGTCTGGGAATAAGAATGAACAGAAGGCTGGAATTTTCCGTTTCGGAGATGAAAGGGAGACTTGCCCCTCTCGCATCCGCCGTGGAACCGAAGAGACAGCTGGAACGTCTGGCTATGAAGGAGATGCAGGTCGATTCCCTGTTCGATTCCGCGGAAAGACTTCTTACGTCCGTGACGGAGAATATGCGCCGCAGATTCGCGTACGCCGATTCGGGAATTTCCGCGGACAAAATACTGAGGCGCATAGAGTTGCTGAAAATGCGTCATGCGTCGTTATCCGAACGTCTTGCCGCCGCGATAAAAAACGTTATGAATACCGCGTCGGCGGCATGGGACTCTCTTTTCCAGAAATCCGAAGCGCTGAGTCCCTACGGAGTTCTGGAGAGGGGCTACAGCTACGTGACGGACACAGACGGACACACCGTTTCATCCGTTTCGTCGTTGAGCGAGGGTTCCGGCATAAATCTCGTATTCCGCGACGGACGCGCCGATGCCGTCGTAAAAAAGGTGATGAAGAATGGACAGAGAAATTGAAGAAATGGGTTTCGAAGAATGCATCAAAGAACTCGAAGAAATAGTCAGGGAACTCGAATCCGGAGAACTGGATCTGGATAAAAGCATCGGTAAGTACGAACGGGCAGTGGTTCTCAGGGACAGGTGCAAAAAGATACTCGAGGAAAGCGAGCGCAGGGTGAGAAAAATCACCGAAACTCCCGAAGGAACCGAAATTTCAGACTTTTCTGCCGATTGACCACAGCCTGAAGCCCTCTTTCTCGGCCCAGTCCGAGGTGTTCCTGAAGAGATTCGTATCAGCAAAAGCATCGCAGTCGAAAGCAAGTCTCAGCGAACCGGAAAGTTCCCCCTCGCGGAGATTCTTGCTGTTGAACGAACCGAATATGTTTTTCAGTGCTATGAGCAGAACTTCCACGGCATCGTGCCCTCTCGCGATTTCGATCGGATCTCCCGCGTAAGCAATTTCGTTTTTCAGATACTTCATTATTTCCGATTTTCCCGCCCGGCAGTGGGCCGTATCGCATATGACTTCGTCCACGAGAGCCCTCACGTCGATTTCCAGAGTTCTGTGGTTCACGAAACGGTCGAAATCAAGTTCCCTGAAGGAAAGGTTGAGTCCGTATTTGTGGGAAACGTACATCAGAAGACCGACGGGATAACTTGCGGAAACCACGGCGTCCAGAACCGGTCCGTATTCGGATTCGAAAGCAGCCAGGGAATCGGTGTCCGAATATTCCGCAAGAACATAATCCAGTGCGGGGCTGGAAATGAGCATCATCTCCAGGTCTCGTTTGTCCGTCTGAAATACGGGAGGCGTTCTTACTTTCCCGATAAGTCTGTCCAAATCGGCATCGACTATTCCCACAATCCGTCTGCATCCGCGGTTTTTCCAGCATTCGTCCACCGCCCTTCGGACGTTGTCCTTCGAATGCCCCACTATCATTCTCACTCTGTCTCTGTCGCAGAATTTGCCGTAAAGCCTGCTGTCCGTGATGCCTTCGACAACGAGTACAGTGTCGTCCGTTGCCGAAACGAGCATGGATATCTCGTTCGCAATATCGGACGAAGTGAGTTTATCTCTCATAATTAGGCTTCAGCTCCCTTGCCATATCCCATTTGTCGTGAATTATCTGCGGAGAGTGAGTGGCAATGAGAATCTGAAGGTCCCTCAGTTTGGCCACGTCCGCGAGAATGGAACCGAGTCTCTGCTGCCATTCGACATGAAGAGAAATCTCCGGTTCGTCCAGAATGACCAGCGCGCCGGGGTCGGTCTGGAACAGCATGCGGTAGAACAGGACGAAAATCTGTTTCTCTCCGGAAGAAAGAAACATCAGAGGCAGATCTTTGCCACTGTCCAGTCTTACGTTCAGGTTGTCTTTCTCGCTGAGTTCTATGGTTTTTCTGATGTAGAGGCTGTTGATTATGTCTTTGAAAACAACCACGGATTCCGCCAGGAGATAGTACTTTTTTATGTACTCTTCCAGGGCGGGAACGAGTCTTTCGTAACGTTCTTTTTTGTTTCCCAGGTCGTGGCGTTCGGGAGGGAAACGGAGTCCCGGCGGCATATCGGGAGCTATGCCCGCGCCGCTCATGAAATCAAGTTTCGCTTTCAGGTCTCTGCATTTATCGATTAGTTCCCCGTCGGTGTACGTTTCCGTAACGCTGTCGGGAAGGGTCAGTTCCGAGTTTTCTTTGGCGAATCTTATGCGGTCCCTCAGTTCCGCGGAATAGACGGATATGGCGGGAACGGTGCGCCCGTCGTTCTTTCTCACTATCTGCCTTTCCGGCGGAATGTACGTTACGGGCATCAGACTGCGGGTTTCCTCCGCGCTGATGTACTGTTCGATTTCGTTTTTCTGAATCTGTACGCTGAATTCCGAATAATTTTCGATTATCAGCGCCGTGTCGTTGCTGAAGCAGATATCCATCCTCTCGAAGGGCATTGCCGCAAGAGTTTCGAATTCCCCCCTGAAAGCCGCGGCTAACGCTCTGGTAACCGTGGATTTGCCGAATCCGTTCTGCGAATAGATGAAGGTGAGCGGCCCCTGGTTCAGACTGAGACCGCAGTCGCACTCGCCGAAAAGTCCGTAAACGGTTATGGTCCTGATTTTCATGACGTACCCTCATCGGTTTATGTCTATATGAAATCCCCCGTCGGAGTTTTTCGCGGAGAGAAAAGGCTGTCGGACGTACACGGGCATCGGGCTAAATATACCAATGACGGGATACGGTTACCGCCGTGGAAGAAGAAACGTTCGCAGCAGTCAGAGAAAAAATCATTCGTAACGACACAGAAACAGCGGTGGCGATGCTTTCGGAACTGGCATCTTCTTCCGACGATCCTTTCGTGAAAATAAAATCCGCGTCCGTTCTTCTGGCTATAGGAAAACCGGATGTCTCGGACGGAATTCTCGAAGACCTTTACGACAATCTTCCGGAAAATCCGGAAAAGAGATTTGCGGCCGCGCAGGCCATGCGGGGACTGGGACGGCCGGATCTGGCATCGGAAATTCTTTCGGAAATGGAAAAAACCGACAAAGTTCTGAGGGAACATGCCATATCGGAAGCCAACCGCGGGAATTATTCTTCCGCTTACGGTCTGATAGAAAAAATAGAAAACCCCTCGCTCGACGACAGAATTCTCGCCGCCGACAGCCTCTCCTCGTCGGGAAAGATTCCCGAAGCGCTGGCACTTTCCGAATCCATATTCAAAGAGCATTCGGACGTTTACGGTGCCGTAAGATGCAGGTGCGGAGCCCTCATTGCGGCCGACAGAGGAAAGGAAGCGCTGGCACTTGCGAAATCCCTGCGTAAAAAGGATAAAAATTCCCCCGACGCTTACGCGGCGGGAGCTTATGTCACGCGCATTATCGGCAAATCGGATCTGGCAGGGGCGTTCGCATCCAAGGCTCTGCGCATAGACCCGAACCATCTCGGTGCGATGGAAATTCTCGCCCAGAGTCTTATGGACAGGGAAATGTACAGAGATGCCGGCATCGTTGCCGGAGCCATAAACGAGAAAGACCCGGGAAACCGGATTGCAGTGTACGTTCTGAAAGAATGCGCCGGCAGATTCTGATTACTTCTTCCTGAGAAGCATGCTTATGTTGAATTCCCTGACTCTGCGGGTTTTCTTTCCGCGGTTCATCATAACTTCTTTCCAGAAACCGGGCATGAACAGAAGCAGCCCCGTTGCCATTTCTATACGTCCCAGGAACATCAGAACGCACATTATTATTTTGGTCAGGGGATCGATGCAGTAAAGGTCGTCGAAGGGTCCGTAATTTCCGAAGGCGGCGCCCGTGTTCACCGTGGTCGATACGATAAGACCCACGGAGTCCTTCGCCTCCATGCCGTTCAGCATAAGAACGAGGGAGAAAACCAGAATGGTTATCGAAAATATCGAAACTATCACGAACGCGTACATAACGGACGATTCGTCCACGCTCTGATCGTCCATTTTGACGTCGTAAACCGCCAGGGGGTGGAGGGTTTTGTAGATGTTGTTTTTGATGTATTTCAGAATAATCACGAAACGGTACATCTTAACTCCTCCTGCCGTGGAGCCGCCCATGCCTCCTACGAAACACACCAGAAGCAGAAGTGCGAAAGCTATCGGAACCGGCCATACGGCCGCATCGGTGTAATCCACGACAGCGAATCCCGTGGAAGTACCCAGGGAGACGACGGTGAACGCCGTATCCAGGAAAGTCGAAAATATTTCCTCCGTTCCGAAAGTTTTCTTCGCGTTAAGAATCAGAATAGTAAGAAGAATGCTGATTCCCGTAAACCAGTACAGAATCCATCTGAATTCCACGCTCTTTTTGTAGGGTTCGAAACGGCCCCTGTAGATTCCTTTGTAGTGAAGGTAGAAGTTCGTTCCGCCCAGGAACATGAATATGATGTCGATGATTTTCACTTCGTACCCGTAATTCATGACGCTGGACCCGTCTGGTAGGAAACCTCCCGTGGATACGGTGGAAAGCGTCATGCAGGCCGATTCCAGGGGAGCTACGCCGAACATGAGAAGGAGAATCATCTGAACCATCGTCAGTATGAAATAAATGATGAGGAAGCTCTTGGTCGCGTCCCTGAGTCTTACGGAAAAGTTTTTCGAGTTGGCGCCGGAAGTTTCGTTGAGAAACAGCCCTTTTCCGCCCAGGCCCATGGCGGGCAGCATGTAAAGGAATATCAGAATGACGGAGATACCGCCGATCCACTGGGTCATGGATCTCCAGAGAAACAGACTGTTCGGGAAGGAATCGAAATCCCGGACCATAGTGAATCCGGTGGTGGTGAATCCGCTCACGGATTCGAAAAACGCGTCCAGGAGGGGCATTCCGGAAACGGCCATGGGAATCGTTCCCGTGAGGAACAGCAGAAGGAACGTTTCCCCGATTAGCAGTATGCCGGAGACGGACGAAAGACCTTCTTCGTCCCTTCCGAAAAGCATCATAAGGACCAATCCGGAAGGAACCAGTATCGCCATCGGATACAGAAACATCCAGGGATTATCTCCGTAGTAAATCGAAAGTGCCAGAGGGGCCAAAAAACTCAGGCCGAGAAGCACCATGATTACGCTCAGGATGCTTACGGACGTATTCTTCCATATCGGTTTTCTGTAAGTATTCAGAAAGTTTTCGGCGGAAAACATTCTCACATCTCCGGCACTTTTTTGCCGAGAAGTTTCCTCAGCTCGGAAGATTTGGCCATGTATGTGAACAGAAGAACTCTGTCGCCGTCCTCGAATCTGGTGTCGTATTTGGGATATATGGTTCTGTTTCCTCTGACTATTGCGGCAAAACGGACTCCGTCGGGTATGACCAGATCTCCCAGAAGGGCGCCGTAAATCGGAGAAAATTTGTCCACCGTGGTGATTTGGAAGAATTCGTTGCTGTTCTTCATCCTCATGACGGAGTCGCCATCGGAAATCAGCCCTTTGGTTATCTCGTTGGCTATGATTAGGTGATATCCGATTATGGTGTCTATTCCGGTGAATTTGAAAATATCCTCGTACTCTCTGGTCAGGTATCTGGATATGACCTTGTTGGTTCCGAATTTAAGTGCGGCCATACAGGCCAGGAGATTCTTCTCGTCGGCGTCGGTGACGCTTATCAGAACGTCGGCCCTCCTTACGTTCTCCATTTTCAGGATATGGGGGTCGATGGTATCCGAATTCACGACTATGGCGTTCGTAAGAATTCTGGAAGCCTGTCTGCAGAGTTCGGTATCCTCTTCGATTATTTTGATGTAAACTTTTTTGTTCATCGAGCTGAGGGCTTTGGCAACGCTCATTCCCACTATGCCAGCACCTAGAATCACGAATTCCAGGGCTTCCTTTTTCACACCCATCATTTTGTTGAAATTCTCGATTCCTTTGTCGCTTCCTATGACGGTTATTCTGTCGTCAGGGCGTATTTCCGCCGTTTCCACGTCTATGATTACGTCGTCTCCCCTGTAGAGGCTGACGATGTTGCATTCTTCCGGCATGTCCAGGTTCATGACGGTTTTCCCGACTATTTCGTGTCCCGAATCGACGCCGAATGTGGCAATGGCCAGACCCAGAGTTTTGATGCCTTCGTAATCCACCAGGTTTTCCAGGGTGGAGAGTTTAAAAATTTTGTTCGACGTTATTATTTCCGGAGAGATTATCATATCGACTCCGGGTTCTCCTTCCGCCGTAGTTTTTACCATGTAGTCGGGATCTTTCACCGTGGCGATGGTTCTGATACTCGGCCGGTATTTCTTGCATACGATGGAAATGAAAAGATTCTGTTCGTCCGAAGGCAGCGTGGAAATCACGATTTCCGCGCCGTGTTTGTCTATGGCGTTCTCGAGAACTCTGGGGTTTGTTCCGTTTTCGTTGAGAACCGACACGTTGAGAAGATTTTTGACCGAATCCGCTTTGGCTGCGTCCAGCTCTATCATCATGATGTTATGAAAAGCGGACAGGGTTTCTGCGGAAGTAAATCCCACGTTTCCCGCCCCGACGATGATTATGTTCACGCAGTCACTTCCTCGGTCGCCGATAAGGCACGGAGTTTTTTCCGCCGCGGTTTCCGCGACATCATATCCGAAACCGCAGAGTATCTATATGTTTTCCCGACATTTTGCGGAACGGACGTTCTCGGCACTCATGAGATTATATATTACATTTACCCGAAAACACGTACGGAAATTTCTTTTCCGCTCAGTATTTATTAAGGAAATATGATTCAGGCGATATGTGGAAGCATGTGAACGAAGACTTTTGGAAGCAGAACCGTGCTTCCAAAGTCGGCGAAGTCGACGAAGCCGTTGCCGGAATCGTAAATACGGTCCGCAAAGACGGGGATAAAGCTCTTTTCGAACTGACGAAGAAATTCGACAGACAGGATTTGAAATCTTTGGAAGTAACCCGCGAAGAGATCGAGGATGCGTACGAACGTCTCGACCCCGATCTGACGGACGAACTCGAAAACGCCGCATTCAGCATACAGCGCTTCCATGAGATGCAGGTTCCTCCGGACATTTGGTACAGGGAGGTGGAACCCGGAATCACCCTCGGAATGAAAAGTACGCCTCTTTCCAGCGTCGGATGCTACGTTCCGGGAGGCAGAGCCGCATATCCGAGCACGGTTCTCATGTGCGTCATTCCCGCCAAAGTAGCAGGAGTGGAAAGAGTGATATGCTGTACCCCTCCGCCCGTAAATCCCGCAACCCTTGTTGCAGCCGACATAGCGGGCGCCGACGCCGTATACAAAGTGGGAGGAGCCCAGGCGATTGCCGCCATGGCTCTCGGTACCGAAAGCATACGCAAAGTCGATAAAATCGTGGGACCGGGTAACGTGTTCGTCACATCGGCCAAGATGATGCTCCGCAACGAAGTCGAAATAGATTTCCCCGCGGGGCCCAGCGAAATCGGCGTTCTGGCGGATTCGACGGCCGTGCCGAAATTCGTCGCTGCGGATCTGATAGCTCAGGCAGAGCACGACCCCTCTTCCGCAAGCCTTCTCGTAACCGACGATCCCGATCTTCCGGACACGGTATGGGAAATCGTGGAAAAGATGGCGGCAAACCAGCCGAGAAAGGAAATAATTTTCAAAGCTCTGGAAAACTCCGGTTACATAATAGCCGAAGACATGGACCTTGCGATTGACATAATGAACGGCATTGCCCCCGAACACCTTTCGGTGCAGACCTCCGACCCCATGGATACCCTTTCCAAGGTCAGAAACGCCGGCTCCATTTTCGTCGGACCGTACACGCCGGTGGCCGCGGGCGACTACGCCTCGGGAACCAACCACGTCCTTCCCACAGCCGGCAATTCCGCCGTGGCTTCGGGACTCGGAGTATCCCACTTCCGGAAAACTTCCACGGTTCAGATTCTTACCAAAGAGGGACTCGAAACCCTTGCACCCACCATCGAGGTTATTTCGGAATCCGAAGGACTTCACGCCCACGGCGACTCCGTAAGAGTACGTTTGAACGGCGAGTGATACAATGGCGGACGTTGACCTGTACGATCCGAAACTCTACATCAACAGGGAGCTGTCCTGGCTGGAATTCAACAGAAGATGTCTCAACGAAGCGGAAAATCCGGACAATCCTCTCCTCGAGAGAGCGAAGTTTCTTGCGATATGCTACGGAAACATGGACGAATTCTACATGATTCGCGTTCCCGGAATAATCAACGGCGTGGCCGCGGGAGCGCCGATTCTCGACGCTCCCGATATCGACAGAAACACGTTCCGTCTTCTTTCAGACATAAACGCCAAGGTCAGGGAACTGGTGGAAGAGTACTCGGTGTGCTGGGAAGACCTGAGAAAATCCCTCGCCGAGAAAGGGATAAAAATACTGCCGATGTCCGAACTGAGCAGAGAGCAGCTGGAAATAATAGACGAGTTTTACATGAAGAGGGTTCACCCCCTTCTGACGCCTCTGGCACTTGATATCTCACATCCGTTTCCCTTCATTTCCAACAATTCTCTGAACATAGCGGTGAAGATGGACGACACCAAAGGAAAAAAGCTCTATGCCAGAATCAAAGTTCCTCTGGGTCCCTTCGACCGTTTCATACGCATTCCCTCGGAAAGCGGAACCATCGAATTCGTCATGCTGGAAGATATAGTCAGACACAACGTGGGACATCTCTTCCCCGGGTTCGAAATTCTGGGAGTGTACGCGTTCCGCGTAACCAGAAATGCCGATACCAAAGTCACGATAGACGAAGCATGCGACCTGATGTCCGCCGTGGAAGAATCTGTGGAAGGGCGGGATACGGGATTCCCGGTCAGAATGGTCACCGAATCCTTTATGCCGGACGAGATGACCGAGCTGTTCGGACGCAGTCTGGGTCTTACCAACGAACAGATACACCGTACCGACGCACCGCTTATGCTCAACAGCCTCTGGGAAATCTACGACCTCAACATACCGAATCTCAAAGAAAGCGAATTCAAACCCTACTGTCCGCCGGAACTGGAAGAAGGAAATTCCCTTTTCCCGGCGATAGCCAAAAAAGACTGGATTCTCTATCATCCGTACGAATCATTCGGCGTCATCGTGAGATTCCTGCAGGAAGCGGCCCACGACCCCGCCGTCCAGAGCATAAAGATATGTCTGTACAGAATCGGAAAGGACCCGTCCATAATCCAGGCTCTGAAAACCGCAAGGGAAAGAGGAAAGAATGTTTCCGTTCTTATGGAAATCAGAGCCAAATTCGACGAAACCAACAACATCCAGTTGGCCAGAAGCATGGAGGAACTGGGTATTCACGTGGTGTTCGGTCCCGTCGAACTCAAAGTCCACTCCAAACTGCTGCAGGTCGTGCGTCTCGAAGAGGGCCGTCTGGTGAGATACACCCACATGAGTTCCGGAAACTACAACGTGAGTACGGCCAAACAGTACTGCGACATATCTTTCCTGACCGCCGACGAAGAAATCGGAGAAGACGTGGGAGAGCTTTTCAATTCTCTGACGGGATATTTCGGACCCAGGGAGTACAAAAGACTTCTGATTTCCCCTCTGACTCTGAAAAAAGGTCTTCTGGATAAAATCGACAGGGAAATCAGATGCAAAGAGGAAACCGGAAAGGGATACATAGCGATGAAAGCCAACGGTCTGATTGATGCGGACGTCATCGCCAGACTTTACAAAGCATCCATGGCCGGAGTGAAAATCGAACTCAACATAAGGGGTCTCTGCTGTCTGCGTCCGGGCATAGCCGGAATCTCCGAAAACATACGGGTGATAAGCATAGTGGACCGTTTCCTGGAACATGCCAGAATTTTCTATTTCGAAAACGGAGGAAACCCCGAGATGTACATGGGTTCTTCCGACATGATGCCCAGAAACCTGATAGCCAGAGTGGAAACCCTGTTTCCCGTTACGGACAAAGATATGCTTGTTTCGATCAGGGACAACATACTGAAAATCCATCTCGCCGACAACGTGAAAGCCAAAGAACTGAAGGCGGACGGTTCGTACGTTCCGGTAGTTCGCAGAAAGGGCGAGAAAAAAGTGCGCTCCCAGAAATGGCTGATCGATCACAGAGGATGCTGGCATGGCTGACAGCAAAATCGTGGGATTCATCGACATAGGTTCCAACTCCATACACCTGCTGGTGGTGGAATTTTTTCCCGATTCCGTGGGCTCGCCCATATTCCAGGACAAACAGTCCGTGAGACTGGGACAGAATCTTTTTTCGGAAGGTTACATTGATTCCGAGACGATAGAAAAAACCAGAATCGTCGTATCCAGTTTCGTAAAAATATCCAAAGATCTGGGCGCCGAAGAGATACGCGCCTTTGCGACCTGTGCGGCGAGGGAAGCCCGTAACAGGAACGATTTAATCAGGGCGGTTTCCGAAGCCGGCGTGGACATGAGAGTGATTTCGGGAATCGAAGAGGCCCGCCTTGCGGGTCTGGGAGTGTTTGGACCCTACGGACCAGAAGACAGGTGCCTGAACATCGACCTGGGGGGAGGAAGTACCGAGATAAACCTCAGCAAAGGTTCGGAAACTCTGTTTCTGGACAGTCTCAAAGCAGGTTCGGTCAGGTTTTCTTACGGTCTGGGTATAGATCAGACCAAGGCTGTCTCCCAGAAAGATTACAAAAGCATACTGGCGACCGTGCGCAGTCTCGCGTCCCACACTGCCAAACGGCTGGGGGAAATAGGTTTCGACAGAGCCGTGGGGTCTTCCGGAACCCTGGTTAACCTTGCGGAAATGTGCGCGGCGAGGAGGGACGGAGACGCGTCCTACATGGATCTGAAAGAACTGTCCCTGCTCATGAAAGACCTATGTGCCAGAAGTGCGGAAGAGAGGTACGACGTCCCCAAACTGAATCCCGGAAGGGCAGACATAATCATCGGGGGCGGAGCAATAGCCGAAGCCCTGATGACTCTGTTCGGCATAGACCGTATGTACATAAGCGAAAGCGGGCTCAGAGAAGGGATGCAGATCGACTATCTTCTGGGTCGCGGAAGAAAGGATTTCAACATAAGGACTTCGTCGGTTATGACTCTGGCGAGGCGTTGCGGTTTCAACGAAGTCCACGCGGAGAAAGTAAAGAACCACGCCCTTGATATTTTCGACAGACTGAAGGAGCTGGGTATTCACGATATGGATGCCGACTGCCGGGAACTTCTCGGCTATGCGGCAACTCTTCACGACATAGGCGAGTTCATCAGTTACAACAGGCACAACGTTCATTCGTACACCATAATAATAAACTCGAACATGCCGGGTTTCACCGGAATGGAACTCGAAGAGATTGCTCTGATGGCAAGATTCCATCACAAAAAATTCCCGACAGAGAAGAACAAGTACCTGAGGTGTCTTCCGCGGACGACCGCTGGAAATGTCATGAAGTGCGCCCTCATTCTCCGCATGGCCGACGTTATGGACTGCCACAGATCCTCCCCGGTGGAAAGCATCAAACTCAGGAAAGTCGGAAATTCCGTGCTCGTGATTCTCAAGTCGAAAGAGGACATAAGCATGGAAACATGGAAACTCGAAGAACTCGAGGAAAACTTCGAAAACGTTTTCGGTCACGGACTGAAAATCAAAGCCTTCGGGTGGGGAAGAGAAATCAATTACGGATGATTTTTTCAGATTTTCGTCACCGATCGGGCAGAGACAACAATTATATCGTGATGGTGTGTATTCTGCTCTGAAGCAGGAATACCCCTTGCACGGACGGGAGTCCAGTTCCTGCTTTAAAATCCCTCATACCCTTCGGGGTCCAAAATGAGGGATATTCCCTTTTCTTCGGCTTTTCCGAGAAGTTCTTCCCACACGTTACGTATTTTCTCCATGTCTCCGGCAGACGTCTGGATTATCGCGCTGTTTCCAAAGTAACGGAATCTGATGTTTTCCGCTCTGGAAATATCGGCTATGAAGTCTTCCCACTCTTCCACTTCGCCCAGATCTTCGTCTTCAAGGGGAGTTCCGGAAGGTATGCGGGTGGCGAGACAGGTGTTTTTCACCAGTCCGCCGGACCAATCCATGGAATTGACGTATTCCACAATCTCGGACCTTCCTATTCCCAGAGTTTCCAGGGGTCTCAGGAGTCCCGCTTCGGAGGATGCTTTGCGTCCGGGCCTGTTTTCTTTCAGGTCGTCGGGGTTGTCGCCGCACATGCTGCACGCAAAATCCATCTCTTTCGCCGTTTCGTTAACGGCTTCGTAAACCGCCCTTTTGCAGAAGTAGCATCTCATGGGTCCGTTTTCTTTCACGCCGCTCATGTCTTCCCATTCCAGCCTTTTTATGACCAAAGGAATGTCCATCAGCTGAGCTATCCTTTCCGCGTCCACTCTCTGTCTTCTGCTGACCAGCGGCGTGTCGGCGAATACTGCCGCGAATCTTATTCCCGACTCTTTGCACGCGCAGGCAAGAAACGAGCTGTCGAATCCTCCGGAAAAAGCCAGGGCCGCGGAGCCGAGCTTTCCCACGTATTCGACGGTTCTTACAAATGCGTCCATAACAGGCGCATCGTATTCTGCGCTAAAATCATTAACCACCTGCGTAATACGCATTTATGGACATACGCGAGATTCTGGAAGCCTTCGGAACGGGAAAAATAGACGTTTCGGAAGCGGAAAGACGCCTTCGGACCGACTACATAGAGGCGATAGGTTCCGACGTTCTCCTGGACCCCGGGAGACAGATACGCAAAGGCGTTCCGGAAGTCGTGTTCGCAAGAGGCAAAACTCCGGAGACCGTTGCGGAAATCCTGCGTTCTTCGGAGGAGAGAATACTCGTGTCCGGCGCGGGTCCCGAGCACTTCGAAGCGGTAAGAAATCTGAAAAACATACAGACAATGGAAGACTGCGGGTGCATCGTGTACGGAGGATTTCCCGAAGAGAAATACGGGCCGGTGGCTTTCGTAACCGCCGGAACTTCGGACATACCGGTGGCCAGGGAAGCCGTTCTCATGGCGAGGATGATGGGGTGCGCATGTCTGGAATATTACGACGTCGGTGTCGCCGGACTCCACAGGATTCTTAAACCCATGAAAGAAATCATAGAAAAAGATGCGGCCGCAATAGTCGTCGCGGCGGGAATGGAGGGAGCTCTTCCCACAATCGTCTCGTCCCTGTCTCCCGTTCCGGTAATCGGAGTCCCGGTATCATCGGGATACGGTTTCGGCGGAGGCGGAACCGGCGCCCTCATTGGCATGCTGCAGTCCTGTTCTCCAGGTCTCAGCGTGGTGAACATAGACAACGGAATAGGAGCCGGGGCGGCGGCAGGTCTCATAGCGGCGGGAAGGTCCCGATGAGTTCAGGAAGAAATTTTTTCCAGACTATGGCGGAATACAACGACCCGGGAATAAAATCCGGACTGTGTTCCATATGCAAAGGATCCAGAAGGCTCTGCGGCAAAGACCGCTGCCCGCTCATGATAAAATTCTATTCCCAGCAGAGAACCATGCCCATGATCGACGCAAGGGAACTGGCGGGGAGCAGTCCTCCGTCCGTGTTCGTCGGACGTTACGGTTATCCCAAAGTCGACGTGGGACCGCTTCTCCCTCCCGAATTCGGAGACACCTCCATCATGGACACGCCGGAGAGGTGGGTGGGAAAGACCATCGACGAAATAGTGGATTTCAGATTCCGTCTTGTACGCGGTAAGATAAGAATCAACGCGTACGATTTCAAAGAATCCGGACGCGTGGTCGACGACATACAGGAAATCGCCCTTACCGAACGTCCCATCGACGTGGAAACCCAATTCGCCCACCGTCCCAAAGGCAGGGTGGTTCTCGACGACGAGGTTCAGCCCTTCGGTCCCTCGGCGAGAATGACTTCCATGAAAAAGACGAACGGAAGATTCGAAAGAAATCTGGAAAAGAGTTTCTACGACACGGATATGAAGGCCGCCGATGCCGTCGTTTCCGCGTACGAAAACGGAACGCTCATTTCGGAGATACAGAAAGCTTTCTCCACCGGAACCATGGGCGTGGGGAAGAGAAGACGTTTCGTTCCCACCAGGTGGACCATAACCGCCGTGGACGACACGATAGGAAAACATCTTCTGGAAACCACCAAGTTTCAGAACACCATAGACGATTACCGCATCTACCAGTGGGAGCAATTGGACAACAGATGGTGCATTCTCATGATGCCCTGCACGTGGAGATACGAGCTGATCGAAGCCTGGTATCCCAACACCACGTGGAACCCCACGGGACGCACCATCGACATAATCAACGATTACGAATTCTTCGACGGAAGGAAAGATTACGCCCATATCGGAGGGTGCTATTACGCGGCGAGGATGGCCGTAAACGAAAAACTCATCGAGGAAAGGCGCACCGCCGGAGCCGTGATATTCAGGGAAGCCCACCCGGGATACGTCATGCCCGTGGGCGTCTGGAACGTGAGGGAAAACGTCCGCGAGGCCCTGCGCACCAAACCCTACAGCTACGATACCCTGGAAAAAGCCATGGACCACGTGGACAGGGTCATGGACATACCCAAGAAAACCTGGATAAACCACTCCGGCGTACTGAAGGACTGGTATACTCAAAGGAGGATCGAGGACTATTACTGACCTTTTCGGTTTCGGATCTCCGGAAGAGTGGGACGGAGTATACAAAACGGTCAGATGCGGACGCGCTCTTTCTCCTTCGGCCCTTCCGGGAATAGATTACGCCCTGAACCCCTACGGGGGATGCGAGCACGGATGCGTTTACTGTTACGCACCGGAAGTTACCCATTCGGAAATCTCCGAATGGAGGGTAGTGAGGCCCAAAATCAACATTGCCGAGAGGCTTTCCAAAGAAATACGGAATCTGGAAGGTACCGTGGGCATAGGTACGGTGACCGATCCGTACCAATACGCGGAAAAGAGGTTCATGCTCACCAGACATTGTATCTCGGTACTGAGCGGACACAGGCTCAGATACCATATACATACGAAATCCGATCTGATTCTGAGGGACTTGGATCTGATTTCGGAGATGAGAGGGGAAGCGGGAATAACGATTACGACTCTGGACGACAGAGTTTCCAAAATAACCGAACCAGGTGCGCCTCTCCCGGAGAAAAGATTGGAAACCCTGAGAACACTGACCGACGAAGGAATAGACGCATACGCTCTGGTCGGCCCCGTGCTGAAATTTATGGAGGGGAACGAAGAAGCATTCGTAAACGCGATAGCGGAAACGGGCGTGAAAAGGATGTGCCTCGACCGTCTGAACCTCAGACCCCTTCTTTCCGTCAGGCTGGAACGCATGAACATAACGGGTTCGGTTACGGCGCTGGAAAAAATCCGCATTCTTGCCGAAGACGCGGGAATCAGCGTCGAAGACGTTTTCTGAATCCGAGGTCCGTGCAAAGGGGCAAATTCAGATAACTTAATATAGAAGAACAAAATTATACCTATCTCAGAAACAGGAGGAAATCCGATGTACGGTTCTGGAAATCAGCCTATTATAGTCCTCAAAGAGGGCACGGAAAGAAGCAAAGACAAAGAAGCACAGTTTAACAACATAGCGGCGGCCAAAGCGGTTGCCGATGCCGTAAGGTCCACGCTCGGACCCAAAGGCATGGACAAGATGCTGGTCAACACAATCGGCGACGTCACCATCACCAACGACGGAGCCACGATTCTCAAGGAAGTCGACGTTCAGCACCCCGCGGCCAAGATGGTCGTGGAAGTGGCGAAGACCCAGGACTCCGAATGCGGCGACGGAACCACCACTTCCGTGGTTATTGCCGGAGAACTTCTCAAGCAGTCCGAAGAACTCATCAACGCCAACATACACCCCACCGTCATCACCAACGGATACAGACTCGCATCCGAAAAAGCCGAGGAAATTCTCGATAAGATTGCGGTGCCCGTCAAAGACGACAAAATGCTCGAGAGAGTGGCTTCCACAGCGCTCACCGGCAAATCCGTGGGCAACGAGCAGGAAAAACTCTCCTCTCTCGTCGTACAGGCGTGCAGAGCAGTCGAAGAAGACGGCAAAGTCGACCCGGACAACATTCACATTCAGAAGAAAATCGGAGACAACATAGGTGCCAGCAGCATCATAAAGGGAATAGTCATCGACAAAGAGCGTGTCCACCCCCGCATGCCGGCCAAGGTCGAAAAAGCCAAGATTGCCCTGTTCTCCTGCGCTCTCGAAGTCAAGAAGACCGAGTTCGACGCACAGATTCAGATAACCGACCCGACCATGATGAACTCCTTCCTCGATGAAGAAGAGAACTCCCTCAGGGAAATGGTGGAGAAGATTAAAGCCGCCGGCGCAAACGTCGTGTTCTCCCAGAAGGGAATCGACGACCTGGCTCAGCACTACCTTGCCAAAGCCGGAATATTCGCATGCAGAAGGCTCAAGCAGAGCGACCTCGAAGCCATTGCCAAAGCCACCGGCGGAAACATCGTGGGCAACGTCAGCGAACTGAACGCCAAGGACCTGGGCAATGCCGGAGAAGTCGAAGAGAAACTCGTGGGCGAAGACGGAATGGTCTTCATCACCGGATGCAAGAACCCCAAGGCGGTCACCATCTTCGCACGCGGCGGAACCGAGCACGTCATCGAAGAAGTCGAGAGGGCCCTCAATGACGCGATACGCGTCACCGGAGTCGCCATCGAAGACGGAAAAGTCGTTGCCGGCGGAGGAGCTCCCGAAATAGAAGTCGGAACCCAGCTTGCGTCTTATGCCGCATCCGTCGGCGGAAGGGAACAGCTCGCCATCGAGAAGTTCTCCAAAGCTCTGGAAATCATCCCCTGGACTCTCGCCGAGAACGCGGGTATCGATCCCATCGACAGCATAATCAAGCTGAAGAACGCCCACAAAGAGCACAAGAACGGCGCCGTGTACGGAATCGACCTCTCTTCCGGAGAGGCCGTCGACATGATGAAAGCCAACGTTCTGGAGCCCCTCAGGGTCAAGAAACAGGCCATGAGCTCCGCTTACGAAGTTGCCAACATGGTTCTCAGGATCGACGACGTCATTACGGCGCGCAGATCCCAGTCTCCCCCGGGCGGACCCGGAGCGGGACCCGGCGGAATGCCTCCGGGAATGATGTGAGCAAACCGTGAAACGGGGGGCAAACCCCCTTCTTTCCCCTATTTCAAACATTTTTCCTTTTTCCGCTTTTTCATATGTTTTTATTCCCGGATTTTTATCCGAAATTCTCCGTCCGACGTCTGTCTGCGGTTATTAAATAATCGTCAGACGATAGGGTTCCGATGGGATTGTATGAGGGCTGCACTTTACACGAGAGTGTCTACGGAAGACCAAGCTAAAGAGGGATATTCCCTGGACGCTCAGATGAAGCGTCTCGAGGCTTACTGCGTCGTGAGAGGCTGGGAAATAGGCGGAAGATACAGGGACGAAGGATGTTCCGGAAGGAATACGGACAGGCCGGAGTACATGAGAATGTTCGCCGAATCCGACCAATGGGATATACTTCTGGTTCTCAAAATGGACCGTATCCACAGGAACAGCGTGAATTTCGCACTTATGATGGCCGATCTCAGGAAAAACGGCAAAGAATTCACGTCCATGCAGGAGAAATTTGATACCACCACGGCTATGGGAAGGTTCGTCATGGACATTATGCAGAGAATCGCCCAGCTGGAAAGCGAACAGATCGGCGAAAGGGTAAAGATGGGCATGGTCCGGAAAGCCAAGTTCGGAACCGGTCCCATGGGATCGGGGCACCCTTACGGCTACGTGTATTCCAAGGGAACTCTTGAGGTGGTGGAAGACGAGGCGTGCACGGTGCGGTCGATCTTCAGATTGTACGGGGAGGGTTCTTCCATGGAGGAGATAGCCGAATTGCTGAACGGAAAGAACGTCCCGGCCAAGAAAGGCGGCTCCTGGAACAGACAGTCCGTATGCAACATACTCCACAACCCGATCTATCTGGGATACATAGAATGGGACGGAATCGTCAGGGAAAGCGACCACGCGGCCATTATCGGCCTCGAAGAATACGAAGCGGTGAACGGGCCTTTCGATGTTTGAAGAAAGTGCCCTCAGGGCTGCCGTTTACGTAAGAGTTTCGACAGACGAACAGGCTCAGGAAGGTTTTTCCCTGGACGCGCAGAAAGAGATGCTTCTCAACTACTGCTATGCCCAGGGATGGTCCGTTTTCAAAATATACGAAGACGACGGACATTCCGGACGGACGATAAAGCGTCCCGCTTATACGGAGATGATTTCGGAAATATCCGAATGGGACGTTATGCTTGTAGTCAAGATGGACCGTATCCACAGAAACAGCAGAAATTTCATGGAAATGATGGATATGCTGGAAACGAACGGAAAGATGTTCGTTTCCTCCACCGAAGCGCTGGATACGACCAACGCCCTGGGAAGGTTCGTCGTGGACATGATTCAGAGAATCGCCCAGCTGGAAAGCGAACAGATCGGCGAAAGAACGTACATGGGAATGCGGGAAAAAGCCGAAAACATGGAAAACGAAAAGTCCGAAAGGAAAACCATGGGGTTCAACCCCCCCTTCGGGTACCGTCTCGACGGCGGAAGACTGGAAGCGGCCAACGACGAACTGGAAATCGTTTCCAACATTTTCTTCCAGTACTACGACGGAAGAACCATGGACGAGATATGCAGAAACCTCAACGAAGAAGAAAAATTCACCCGGAGAGGAAACGTCTGGAACAAGTACAATCTTAGAAACATACTCCACAACCCGGTTTACGCCGGATACATGAGATGGGACGGCATTCTGATAAGACACGACGCGCATACGGCGGTTTCTCCCGAACTGTACAACAAAGTACAGGAACTCATAGCCTCCAAAGTAAAGGATCCTTCGAAGCGGAACGTGCTGCAGGTTCCGGTTCCGGAT
>JBMNQN010000004.1:0-102162 GCA_050944155.1 Candidatus Methanomethylophilaceae archaeon
AGCCGGGTTCCAACGACATAGACGGCATGAGGGCGGAAGCCGGACGCAAAGTCACTCTCAGCACGGTGTTCCTCCCTACAGGTGCGAGACAGCAGGGCGTTCCGTTCCTGAACTTCGAAGGGGACATTACCGTTGAAGGTGCAGATCTCAAAATCCGCGGAATGACTCTCGCCGACGGAAAGGCCGTAATCACCGTGCCCGACGGAAAGGCCGTTAAGTTTAAGGGAACGGCACTCGAAGACCATGCCGTGGATATTCCCGAACTGACTTACGATCTGGATCCCGGAACGGACAACGTTTCCAAAAACTGGTATCTAGGAAATAGCGATTCGGGAAAGCTCAAGAAACAGGATATCGCGGAATCTTCCGAAAAAGCCTGGCTGCTTACTTCGGAATCCAGTAAGGTCCCCTCGTACACCTCCGAGGACGGAAAATTCAAGGATGTTACTCCTGGCAAATACTACCTGGTTCAGAAAAACGGAGACGTTTACACTTTCAGCATGATTCAGACCTTCGCCGGAAGCAATGCGGTACATACCCTGGAAGACACTAAAATCGAGAACATGAACAGGGTAACCATCGTTAGAGAAGACGAGAATTCCGACGTTGAAGTCACTCCCGATCCGAGCAACGAAGACGCGGAAAGCCGGTTGCTCAAGTTCGACGGAGAATTCTACCTCATGGAAAGCGGCAAGAGCTACCTCATAACCGAAACTTTCGACAACAAGGTATCTTACGACAACATAGTGGCTTCCGCGGGCAAAACGGTTGATATGCCTGCCCTTGCCGAGAAGGTTGTTCTTACGGGATACGTGGGAACGCCCGGCAAAGGAACCGCGGAAATCGGTTCGCCCGCTTCCCTCAAGGGACTCACCGCCGAAATAGAGGACGGAGTGTACGAATTCACTCTTCCGAAAGATGTCGGAGACGTAACCTTTGTTGTGGACGTTGAGACGGACATAGGCGACAGTACATACTCGTATACGGGAACGGAAACCGTCGCTATAGCCGACGAAAACAAAACGTTCAATTTCGAAGTCGACGGAAACGGAACTCTCGTTCACGAAGACGACGCTGTGGTGCTGACAGCCGATTCCATGACTCTTACCGCGGAGGGATTCACGTTCAACATCAACGTCGAACATCCCGAAGCGATGAAGAAGACATACGTGGTAAAAGCGGAAGGTCCGTGGAAACTTTCGAAGCCCACGACGATTCTGGTTGACGGACTTACCGGTACCCTTGCGGTTTCGGGAACAGTCGACGCTTCCAAAGTGGGCGACGGAAACAGGGACATGAAAGTCTCCATATCTGATCTGTCCGGAACTTCCGTCGCGTCCTGCAAAGTACCCGACGGATTCGTTGCCGCCGAATTGGACGTCAACGATGTATACATAAGCATAGCCGGCCAGGAAGGCGCGAGTCCGGATGCGGCGAACAGCTACGAATACATGTACGCGGTGACTCTGAAGAACGACGCCAACTATATTATGAAGGCGAAACTGGCCGTCTCGGAAGTTTCCCCCGGCTGGGTATGGAAGGTTTCCGATTCGGACGGCATACTGCTGGGAGACGAAACCGCGGAAATTCCCGTTCCGGGTTACGACGTAACCACGGTTTACGTCAAACTCATGAAACAGGACGGCGCGGCAGAGGAGATTCCTTCACCCGCAATCGAGGTAACCGTAACTTCCGACAGCGGAACTCCCTCTGTTGTCGGCGATACTTCTTTGCGTCCGGAACCGAAGGAAGCAAATCTCGACTCTTCGGTTTCCGCTTCCGGAGACAACCTCTACGACACCGGAAGCAAGGTGCAATCCACATTCTGGGTGTTGCTCACACTGACGATCCTGGTCATAGTGATGATTGTTTGGCTCGGTTCCAGAAGGGGGGTGTTCACACGCAAAAAGTAATTTCGGTAATAGGAGCACTGGCTCTTTTGTTCGCAGCAGGATTCTGCATCGCTGCGGACGATTCGGACGGAGAGTATTTCAACGTGGCTCCCGAGGAAGGTTTCATGGTGAAAACGGGAGATAAGCTGACCTACGAAGCCTCGTTCTTCCACGAAAGTAGCACGAGCGGCATAAAAGTCCGTTTCGACGCGTATCTGCTGGATCCGTCGGGAGAGAAAGTAACCGGTAAGGTTTCTCCGTCCACGGGAACGTTCTATTACAACGAAACTAAAAGGCTGACGGTCACCGCCCCCGATTCCGCGGGAGATTACACCCTGGTCGTCGAGTATAACGGGACGGTTACCGTCGAAGGCGAAAAAGTCGACGTAAGCGGTTCCAACCGCGCCCTCGTTAAGGTGATGAACCCGGTGGTTCTTAAGGCCGAAATAACCAACAACGGCTCCGTGATGCTGGATTCTCTTACGGTGGAATTCGTGGTGGACGGACAGGTCATCGAAGGAAGCAAGAAGACCGTGAAGGATATCAAACCCGGCGAGACGAAATCCGTTACTTTCGACTGGGTCACCGATTCCCTTTCCCCCGGAAAGCATACTTTCATGGCGGTCAGCGAAACAGAGCTGATTAACGTGTCCGGACTCAACAGCGAGAACGTATTCTACATAGGACACAACGATTACAAAACGGCGACCATAATCATGGCGCTGCTGTTGGTAGTGCTCGTGTTCGTTCTGATATACGTGTACCGCAAGCCCGTGAAGAACCTGGGAAAGCCCAAGGGAAGGCGTTAAACACAATGCGGGGAAACCCGCTTATTTTTTCATCATAAGAGCCACGGCTATGTCGGATCTGGTGCGTTCCGTCACGCCTCTGGCTATGTCCTGTTTTCTCCTGAGGGGAACAACAGCGTCCGGCACGTCGAACATAAGCAGTCCGTCCGTAAGGATTTCCATTTTTTCGTAAAATTTCTCGGCTTTTCCGGTTTCCCCGGACATGAGTTCCTTGAGTACGATTCTTCTCAGTTCGCCTATCGAATCCGCAAGACCCAGTATCCAGTTTTCCGCAGGTATTTCAAGCTCTTTGAAAGAAGGAACTCTGTCATAATATACGATGCAGTAAAGTATCGCTGCTTCGGCGTATTCCGCCAGCGCGTCCGCGGCGGGTCCCGAACGAAGATGATGAGAAGATTCTCCCAGCATATCTTTCATCTCCGCCACCGCGGAATCCAAGGACTTCATTTCTTTTACCGGATTTTTTCCTTCATGGATTTCGTGAATTACGGTTTTGGAATGTCTGGTCACGGTGCGGGACCGTTTCACCGCAAGCTCCCGTTTCTCTTCCGCTTCTTCGAAAATCTTCGCCGCATCCGCAAGGTTTCCGGCCAATCCTTCCATGAAAGTCCGTATAATCGGTAAACTTAAAGAGATTCGTAAAACAGCCCCTTAAGTCTGCAGTTCAAAAGTTTCTTTTCCGCCGCGTTTCCGTAGGGTCTGCGTTTCGGTTCGGTGAATGTCACGTTTCTGTAGCGGACGTCCGTAAGCGTCAGCCCTTCCGCGGGGGAGACGCCGAAAGAAAACGGTCCGCCGTTCAGGCATTCCCGTACGCTTTCTATCTCCGAATCCCCCCGTCCCACGGAGAATATCGCCGCGGTCATGCGGCGGACCTGGTTCCAGAGAAAAAATTTGGCTTCGAAATCTAAAAAGATTAAATCTCCGTCAGTACGCACGGATACGGAATCGATCGAAGCGACGGTGGATTTTCCGTCGTATTTACAGAATCCGGCAAAATCATGTTCCCCCTCGAAAAGGGAAGCACACTCTTTTGCCCGTCCGATGTCTATTCCTTTCAGCGGCGCGACGTATCGGTAGGAACGGGAGTATGCGTATCTCACGTTGAAATCGTCGGGGACGTAGGAGTACGAACGGTAGAACACCCCGTCGGAAACCGCGTTGAGAGCTCTCAGAAGCTTTTCCGGGTCTCCGAAAGAAGTTTCGAAACACGCTACGTTTCCCAGAGCGTTTACCCCTCCGTCGGTTCTGCTGGCCATTTTAAGATTATTTTCTTCGGAGAAGGTACCGCAGATCGTTTTCAGATTCGATTCTATTTCTCCTTCGACCGTACGCAGCCCCGGCTGTTTCTGGGAACCGGAGAATCCTTCGCCGAGATATGCGACTTTTACCGCTATTCTGTTCATTCGCCGCGTATCTCTTTCATGTGTTCGATTCTGCGGTTTATCAGTTCCCGGGTACCTATGTCGTGTCTTACAAAGACGGCGTCGGAAACCACGTGCTTAAGCGCGCATTCGCAGTTTTCGTTCGCTTTTTCTATCGTGCCGGCGATACCTACGACGCCCACGGACCTGGAAGTTCCGGTTACGATTTTTCCGTCTTTCATGTCAACGTTTGCGTAGAAAGCTCTCGAACCGCATTTTTCTACGGCCGCGGAATCGACGTCTATTGCGTGTCCGGATTCGGATTTCGTTCCGTATCCTCTCGGTACGACGTATTTGCACACTGTGGCCTTTTTTCCGAAACGGATATTTTTGGGAAGGGAACCGGAAGCCATTCCCGCGCAGATCTCTTCGAAACTGTCTTCCAGTATCGGCAGAACGTTCATCGCTTCCGGGTCTCCGAATCTTGCGTTGATTTCTATTATCTTCGGTCCCGTTTTCGTGAGCATGAACTGTCCGTACATCGTGCCCCGGTAAGGGCATCCTTCCTTCTCCATTGCGGCGACGATGTCTTTCAGAATAGTCAGAGCGTCCAGTCTGTCTTTTTCGGTCAGGAACGGAAGAAGGTGGTCCGCGTCGGAATAGGAACCCATTCCTCCGGTGTTCGGGCCCGTGTCTCCTTCGTAAGCTCTTTTGTGATCCTGTACGAGGGGAAGCGACGCTATGTTTTTCCCGTCGCAGAACACCATCTGGGTAAATTCTTCTCCGACGGCCTTTTCTTCGAGTATGACTCCCGCTCCGCCTATGTTGTTGTCAAAAATTTCGTTGACGTAATCCATGGTCTCTTCGAAATTGCGGAGGTGTTCTCCCTGGACCTTTACACCCTTTCCGCCGGTAAGGCCGACGGGTTTCACGACTATTTCGTGATCCACCGTTTTAAGGTACTTTTCCGCATCTTCCGCATTATCGAAGGAAGCATGACCCAGATTGCCCTTTATGCCGTAGCGGTCCAGAAGGTCTCTCATGAAAGCTTTGGACGTTTCTATTCTCGCCGCGGACTTCGTGGGGGAAGCGCAGGGGATTCCCGCTTTTTCCAAAACGTCCGTAACGCCCGCTTCCAAGGGAGCTTCGGGACCGACGAAAGCCAGTTCTATTTTGTTTTTCAGGGCGAATTCCAGAACCTTCTCGGTATCCCTTTCGTCGGCAAGACTGTATCCCGCGACTTTGGAAATAATGCCGGGATTGGCGTTCTTCATCAGTGCGTATATTTCGGATCCGGAACGTCCGAAAGCATCCACCGCCGCACATTCTCTTCCGCCGCCGCCTATCACGAGTACTCTCATTCCCGCACCTCAGAGTTTAAGCGCTTCCAGGATACCCTCGATGTCTTCATCGTTCCTGGTGCTGCAGGGATACATTTTCTTGAGACCGCCGGTAAGTTTGCTGTAGTCGTTCATAATAACGCTCGGGTCGACTCCCACGGCATCGGCGATGTCCATTTTGTTCAATATAGCCAGATCGGAATGCAGGAAAATCCTGTGGTGTTTTCTCACCATGTCGTCGCCCTCGGTGGTGGAGACGACAACGACTCTGTAATCCGTTCCCAGAGGAAAATCAGCCGGACATACGAGGTTCCCCACGTTTTCTATGAGAATAACGTCGTAATCGTCCAGATTTATCTGTTCCAGAGCTTTGGAAACCAGGTTTGCGTCGAGGTGGCATTCGGTTCCCGTGTTGCAGTTGATTGCTTTGAGTCCGGATTTTTCCATTCTGCCGAAGTCGTCGTCTCCGGTTACGTCTCCGGCTATGGCGCAGACGCGGACGCCCTTCTGTCTGAGCTTTTCCGCGAGCTTGATTATCAGCGTCGTTTTTCCGGCACCGATGGAGCCCATGAAGTCCACGGATTTTATGCCGTGTTCTTTCAGAAGGCGGTAGTTTCTATGGGCGAGTTTGCTGTTTTCTTTCAGTACATCGTATTCCATGCCCACTTTTACTATATGCATAAAACCGCAATCGCATTGCGGATAATAACGTTGTTGGGTTTGCGGCAGAATCCTTTTCGGAATACGGTTGCGGAACGGTCTTTTCCGATACCGTTAATTAAACAAAAGTCCGATGAGGGGAACGTCCATCATGAGCTATTCAGATACCGTTTCCAAACTTCTGGCTTCTTCCGGGGCGACCGAAGGATGCAGGCTGTCCGTCAAATCCAAAGGCCGCGCGTACACCGGGACGCTGATGCCCCATCATGCATTCAGCGCCGAAGACGCAATCGTCCTGAAACTGAGCAGCGGCTACAACATAGGGATTCTCCTGGACGGGAATTCGTCCGTGGAGGTTCTGGAAAAACCCTCCGCCGTAAGAAGGGAAACGGTAATTCCCGAACAAAAAAAGGGACTGAAAAAACTGGTTTTCATAGGTACCGGCGGAACGATAGCGTCTTACGTTGATTACAGGACCGGAGGCGTCAGACCGGCTCTTTCGGCTGCCGATCTCGTCAATGCCGTTCCCGAGATAACCGAAATAGCCAACGTCGGGACCAGAGCCCTGTTTTCCGTGTTTTCGGAGGACATGACCGTGGAACACTGGCAGACTCTTGCCGAAGCCGTGGCCGAGGAACTCAACGGCGGAGCCGACGGAGTCATAATTCCCCACGGAACGGATACGATGGGTTACACCGCAGCAGCTCTGTCGTTCATGCTGAGCGGAGTTAACAAACCCGTTGTTCTCGTGGGAGCCCAGAGATCTTCCGACCGTCCGTCTTCCGATTCCGTCGGAAACATACTCGCATCCGCCAGATTCTGCGTGGACGGAAACCGTGCGGGCGTTTTCGTCGTGATGCACGACACAACGGGAGACGATTCTTTCGCCGTTCACAAAGGTACCAGAGTCAGAAAAATGCACACTTCCCGCAGGGATGCGTTCCGCAGCATCAACGCTCCCCCCGAGGCACACATCGACATAAACGGCAAAATCGCGTTCAACTGCGAAGGACGTCCCGTTTCCGGCGGAAAGACCGTTGCGAAAACGGACATGGAAAAGAACTGCGTTCTGCTGCAGTTCTTCCCCGGAATGAATCCCGAATCTTTCAGAGATATCATCATGAAAAGCAAAGGCGTCGTCATAGCAGGATCCGGTCTGGGTCATGTGAACGAAAACCTTATTCCGCTTCTCGGCGAGGCATGCGCAAACGGGACGGTAGTGGTTGCCGCATCCCAGTGTCTGGGCGGAACCACGAATCTTAACGTTTACGATACGGGAAGAGACATGCTTTCGGCAGGAATCGTAACCGTGGGAGATATGCTTCCGGAAACGGCCTACGTCAAACTGATGTGGGCGCTCGCCAACACGGGATCCCGGGAAGAAGCGATTCAATGCATGAAAAAGCCGGTTGCGGAAGAGTCCGGAGACAGGAGGGAGTTCTGATGGAAGGGATGAAATGCGGTATAGAAATCCATCAGCAGCTGGATACCAGGAAACTTTTCTGCCAATGCGAAAGCGAACTCCGCGAAGAAGGTTTCGGGGCCCACTACCGCAGACTTAGGCCCACAACGAGCGAGATGGGCGAAATCGACCGCGCCGCGCTGGCACAGTACCGGAGAGGCCACGGATTCATCTATCAGTGCTGCCCCGAAGCGTCCTGTCTTGTGGATTTGGATGAAGAGCCTCCCCACGAAATCAACGGAGAAGCGCTTGACATTTCTTTGACGTTCTCGTCCATGCTCGGTGCGGACATAGTCGACGAAATCCACTACATGAGAAAAATAGTGGTCGACGGTTCCAACACCGGGGGTTTCCAGAGAACCGCCCTTATCTCGACCGGAGGGGAAGTGGATGTAAACGGAAAGAAAATTTCCATCCTTTCGGTGTGTCTCGAAGAAGACGCGGCCCGTAAAATCGAAACCAAAGGCAAGGAAGTTACGTACAGACTCGACCGTCTGGGTATTCCTCTCATCGAAGTTGCGACCGGCCCCGACATGACGACTCCGGAAGAAGTCATGGAAACCGCCATGCGCCTGGGTTCTCTGTTCAGAGCGACCAAAAAAGTCAAGCGCGGAATAGGAACCATACGGGAAGATCTCAACATATCGATACCCGAAGGGGCCCGTGTGGAAATCAAAGGCGTCCAGGAACTCAAAATGCTTCCCGATTTCGTAAGAAACGAAGTCAACAGGCAGAAAATGCTCGTCAGAGTCAGAGACATACTCAGAGAAAGAGGAACGGTTCCCGCGGAGATTAAGACGGAAGACGTTACCGACATCTTCGCCGGAAGCAAATCCAAAGTTATTTCCGGAGCTCTGAAGAACAAAGGTTCGGTGCTCGCGGTAAGGCTTCCCGGATTCGCGGGCGTTATGAACGGAGACGGGGGCACTCTCAGACTGGGGTCGGAAATGGCCCAAAGGGCCAGAGTTCAGGGCGTAAAAGGAATATTCCATTCGGACGAGCTTCCGGATTACGGAATAGAACCGGAGTCCGTCGAGGCGCTGAAAGAACGTCTGGGTATGCTGTCAGAATACGACGCCTTCGCCATATGCGCCGCGCCTGCGGCAACGGCGGAAAAAGCGCTTATCGCGGCGGTGATAAGAGCCAACGAGGCAATCACGGGCGTTCCCGAAGAGACCAGGGATCCTCTTCCCGACGGAACCACGAGATATTCTCGTCCTCTGCCCGGAGCCGCGAGAATGTATCCGGAAACGGATGTTCCACCTTATCTCGTGACGGAAGAAAAACTGAAGTCTATACGGGACTCCATGCCGGAATTCCCCGAAGAGAAGGAAAAGAGGCTGATTTCGTCTTACGGAATAAACGCCCAGCAGGCACATCAGCTCATAAGGGAAAGCAACGACGATCTTTTCGAGAATCTTTCGGAAACTTACAGGGAACTTTCCGGAATCATTGCCGGAACGCTTACCAACACATATTCCGAACTGGAGCGCGAAGGAGTCCCCGTTCACAATATACCGGAAGAAACGGTATCCGAAATTTTCGGAATGCTGGCACATGAAAAATTCGCCAAAGAAGCTCTGCCGGCGGTAATCCGCGAAGTTTCCGGCGGAGTGTCTCCGCAGAAAGCCGTTTCCGATCTGGGACTCGAAGTGGTGGATGCGGACGAAGCTTCCGGAATCATAGCGGCAATCGTTAAAGAAAGAGAGGAATTCGTCCGCGAAAAGGGTATGAACGCGGTGGGTCCGCTAATGGGGCCGGTCATGGCCGCGCTCCGTGGAAAGATTGACGGAAAGAAGGCAAACGAACTTCTGGCACAGGAAATCTCCAAGCTCATAAAGTGATTTCCAGAACCCTCAGTTTCTCGAAGAACAGGGGAAGTTCTCCCAGAGTTTTTACTTTGTAGTCTCTCAAAACTTCATTCAGTTTCTCCCGATCCGAGAGGGAGGAAACGACGACCACGACTCTCCACCCTTCGTTTCCGTGTTTTTTCATTCCTTCCAGCACACGGGGGAGAGGCCCCAATCCGTCAGGTCCGCCGGACCACGCTTCCGCCAATTCCACATCATCGTCGACGGGAAGATACGGGAGGTTGAAAACCACGGTATCATACTTTCCTTCGACGGAACCGAACACGTCCGTCACAACGGTCCGAACTGCAATATTGTTCAGTTCCGCATTTTTTGCGGTGAGTTCGACTGCCGACGGGTTTATGTCTCCCGCCGTTACCTCCGCGCCGGCGGCGGCCATATGAAGGGACACCACTCCGGAACCGCACCCCAGCTCGAGGACGTTCTCTCCCTGCCTGACGTTAAGACATTCGATAAGGAATATGCTGTCTTCCGACGGGGGGTAAACGTCGGGTCTTTCCAGAATTCTTATGCCGGGGGCGAACTCCATCGTTTCCGTAAACGTATCGGTAAATAAAGAACCGAACGGAAGAAACTTCAGAAATACAGCCCTGACGATTACGTTACCATGATTCGGACGGACATTCTGGCGGTCGGGCAGATTTCCAGGAACAGGGACGGCAGCGTTATTTCGGCAGATTCCACAAGTACGCTGATACGTACAGGGAGCGGAACAATGGTTGTCGACACGGGAACGCGGAGATTCAGGCAGGAAATACTGGATTCTTTCGGAAAACTGAACCTGAGTCCGCAAGACGTGGATATGGTGTTTCTTACCCACACCCATTACGATCACACGGAAAATATGGATTTATATCCCGACGCGGAAGTGCTGTTCTTCGAAGGAGAAATCCCGATAGAGGGTGCGGAGAGAGTTTCCGAAGAGTTCAGTCCGTTCCCGGGAGTAATGATTGTACACACTCCGGGCCATACTCCCGGTTCTGCATCCGTATTCGTCGACGGAGCAAGAAAATACGCCGTCGCAGGAGACGCGATACCGACGGAAAGCAACTTCAGAAAGATGAAACCGCCCAGACTGAACTGCGATCCGGAGGCAGCATTACAAAGTATTATAAGGATAGGAGAATACGCGGACGTCGTCGTTCCGGGGCACGGTCCCCCCTTCGATACCCGCGTGTGATTGTTATGGACGAAGAACTTCCCGAAGTCATCATTTTCGAATGCCCCTCGTGCGGAGAGGATACCGAGCACGAAATACTGAAGGGCAGATTCGGCAAGGCTTCGGTTTCCGGAACCTTCAGATGCAAAGAATGCGGAGAAATTTATCCCGCGACGGTGAGACTTCCCGAAGAGGTCAAAGTCAAAGTTCTTTACAGCGACGGAGACGTTACCAACGTTACCGAAACGGTTCTGATGAGCAACGAAATCGTGGAAGTCGGAGACGAATTTTTCCTGGATACCGGCGAGAGGGTGAGGATAACCCATATAGACTCGGAAGACGGAAGGAAATCCAGAAAAGTTCTCGCTACCAAAGTCAAAAGCCTGTGGGTCAAACAGTTCGGAGTTCTCAGCGTAAAGGTTTCCGTAAACGACAACCACCGTACGCTGTCGGTGAGAACCGAAGCGGAACCGGACGACGAATTTGCGGTAGGTTCCGTCCTTTCTTTCGAAGATTTCGACTGTCTGGTACATGCGATAAAAACCAAGGACAGACTTATTAGAAAAGGCAGCGCCGAAGCGAGAAACATCACCCGTATTTACGGAAAACTGCGGAAAAAACAGTACGCCGTACTGGAATTCGACGATTAATCGTTCAGAATAACGTCCAGAATGTCGGAAAGATTTTTTGAACGCACAACGGCGTCGGCAGCTTCGATTACATACTCGTCCAGAGGGTTGAACGCTATCGACAGGGCGCTTTCCCTGAACATGCTCACGTCCGTTCTGGAATTTCCCACGGATACGGTTCTTTCTTTGCCTATGCCGTATTTTCTCTGAAACTCTCTGACGGTTTTTCCTTTGTCGCTCAGATTCACATGAACGATTCCTTCCCCGGTGAGCCTGCCGTCTTCGTACAGTTCCAGCCCGTCCGCGGCGTAATCGTCGAATCCGAATTTTTCTGCTATCGTTCGGGCGGCGATATCTATTCCGCCGCTGACTATGACGTTTTTTGCGCCTTCGGCGCCCAATGCGGAAATGGTTTCTCCGATTCCTTCGTTCAAAGGAAGCGTCTCTATAATTTCAGCGATATCGCGGATGTTTACGTCGGGTTTGATGCCCTTCCAGAGTGCTATGTCTCTTCTCATAAATTCGGGTTCGTCTATCAGTCCGTTATGGAAAGCTTCCAGAGATTCTTCGTTATCGACTCCGAACGCGTGGTGGACCCAGCACCAGGAACTTCTGTATTCGGTCAGAGTACCGTCCATATCAAAGCAAACCAGTCCGTATTTCATTTCAATCTCCGCTTACCGTCTGCGCATCATCAGAACCGACAGCAGGAAGAACACCGCGGCGGTTCCGAAGAGATACAGAACCGAGAACACGGGGTCGATCTGCCAGCTTCCGATGTTCAGATCATATCCCAGATACGTTCTCATAGTTTCTACTTCTCCCGCGGTACCGAAAGTGGTTTCCATGGCTTCGGCACCGAAAATATCTCTGAAAATCGCTCCTGACTGGGTTGCGGGAATAACAGACATTACGTTCTGAATGCTTTTTGAAAAAATCCCCATGGGGATGAACGTTCCGGTTCCGAATCCGATCAGAATGTTGAGAATCATGATGAATCCGTTATAGGCCCCCTTGGAGTTTATGAAGAACGTAAGGAAGAACAGAATCGAACATGCCGAAAGGATGGACGGAACCATAAGTCCCACGGATATCAATATGTCGGAGGCGGTTATGTTCAGACCGTTGTAAACTGCCCAGATGCAGGCGAAGACCAGGAAAATCAAAGACATTACGAACGCAACCACGAATGTCGACAGGATGTATCCGAATGTAATTGCCGACGTGTCCGCGGGAGAAGATCTGAAATCTCCGAAAGTTCCGGAAATTCTGTCGTAAAGGAGTCTCCCCATCGCTACGGCGGAAGCGGTTACCGGTATTATTCCCAAAAGCCCTCCCGTGATCCAGGCGTCGGCCATAGTTCCGGGCGACGGATAATCGGCGAATTCGCCGACTATTCCGGACCTGAGTATTCCGATGTACAGAAACAAAATTATTACTATCCCCATCAGTGTTGCAAGTACGGAGGACCTGTCCCTGAAAAACATCATCAGGTTTCTTTTGGTCATCGTGCCGGCGGTTTCGGCAAAAGATCTGAAATCGGTCATGCCTTTCTCCTGCCGACGTTCAGAACGGCGAGAACGAAGAAAACTGCTGCCGATACCGCAAGTATCGCAACGCTCACCCAGGGTTCGTAGGCCCAGCTTCCAGCGTAAAGGTCGAATCCCATATCGTGTCTGAAATCGGAAAGCATTCCGGGCGGAGCTCCGGCAAAGAGTTCGGATGTTTTTTCTCCTCCGATTATGTCTCTGAACAGAGACGCCGAATGGCTCATGGGCATCGCCGAAAATACGCCGGCGACGGCTCCGGGAAGGTTTCCCAGCGGAATGTACATTCCGACTATGAATCCGGACAGAATTCCCACGGCCATGGAAAGTCCGGAATGCCCCCCGTCGGTATTTATGAAGGTCACCATAAAAAACAGAACCGAAGCGGACGAGAGCACGGAAAGAGCCAGCACCCCCAGAACTTTAACGAGTTGAACAGCGTTCAGAACCGTTCCGCCGATTGCCGCCATGTAAATCTGACAGAACACGAGGACAATCACAGACATCAAAAGGCTGACCGCAACCGACGCAAGAATGTATCCGAAGGTCATAGACATGGGTGAGACCGGAGATACGGCGAAGTCTCTGAAACCGCCCGAAGTTTTGTCGTTTACGAGTATCCCCAAAGCTCCCAGGGACGTGGTTACGGGAACCACCGCCATGAGTCCGGCAATCATCCAAAGATCTATCACGTTCGCCGCACCGGGAAATTCCAGGTCGCTTACGAAGGCCGTCCTGAGAAAGGCGGCGTAAAGACCCAGTATCACGAAAGCCCCCAGAAGAGAGAAGAATACGGTTCCACGGTCCCGGAAGTAAGAGATAAGATTTCTCCGGGTGAAATAGAGAACGGAGTTCTTTTCCGGGGCTTCGAAATCCGTCAGCGTATCGCTTCCCCCGTGATTTCTATGAACGCGTCGTCCATGGTCCCCATTCTGACCTCGAGAGAAGAGATCAGGTCTTTGTATCTGTTAAGGAGGGCGATGGAACTTTTTGTGTCTTTCAGTTTTATTTTTACCCTGTCCCCTGCCTTTTCGAATTCCGTGCCGTCCGCTTCCAGTACGGATATCAGTGCGTCCATGTCGTTCGGAATAAGAGTCAGAACGTCCGAGGTAAATTCTTCCTTGAGATACGAAGGGCTTCCTTCGGCGGCAATCTTCCCGTCGTCGATGATTACGACGTAATCCGCCACTTCCGCCTCTTCCATGTAGTGGGTGGTGAGGAAAACCGTCATCCCCTCCTCTTTTTTCAGGTCTGTGATGGTGTCCCAGATTTTTCTTCTGGTCTGGGGGTCCAGACCCGTGGTGGGTTCGTCGAGCATCAGTATTTTCGGTTTGCTCACCAAAGCTCTGGCTATGTCTGCTCTCCTCTTCTGTCCTCCGGACAGTTTTCCGTATCTTCGGTCGAGAAATTCTTCTGTTCCGGCGGAATCCGAGGCCCAGACAATCTGTTCTTCCAGTTCCTCCCCTTTCAGGCCGTAAAGCGCCCCGCGGATACGCAGATTTTCCCTTACGGTCAGAAGAGGATCGAGAATGCTGGTCTGGAAGACGATTCCCAGAGTTTTCCTTATTTCCGTATCGTCTTTTCCCAGAATGTTTCCGTTAACGCTGACGCTTCCGGAATCGGGCTTCAGAACCGTACAGATAATGTTGATAACGGTGCTCTTCCCCGCACCGTTGGGCCCCAGAAAAGCGAACAGTGAATTTTCTTCCACGGAAAACGAAATCCCGTCGACGGCAACGACGTCGCCGTAGTTTTTTCTCAGCCCGTCGACCTTTATGATTTCGGCCATGACAGGCTACCGAGCCACACATTATATCACCCTTTTTTACCTACCCGAAATACGTAAATTTTCCCGTCAGCGATTTTAACGTTGAAGGATATCGCATGCCGATGCTGCTGATTGTGGGCACCGGACACGTGTTCAAACTGGAAGATTCCGTACGCTTCATCATAAAAAATTCCTGGCCCGACGCCGTATTGGTGGAATTGGACGAGAAAAGATACAGAGTTCTCGACGGAACTTACGACTATCCCAAAGATGCGGAGCCGAAAAAAATTCCCAGGGCGATACGCAATCTGGGAAAGTCCCAGAGCCGCACCGCCGTAAGATACGGGACGTATGTCGGCTTCGAGTTATTGGAGGCGGTGAGGGCAGGAAAGGCTTCCGGAGCCGAAGTCATTCTCATGGACGGGGACGCGGTGGAAACCCTGGTGAGAATGTGGAACGAAATGTCCCTCGCCGAAAAAATCAGATGGAGGTTCTCTTCGTTCTTCGGAAGCATAAGGCCCAAGAAAAACATGGAAAAGACCCAGACGGATTTTTCGGAGAACGAAAAGGAGTACATGGAGAGGATGAGAAAACGTTTTCCCACCATGATGAGAATACTCCACGACGAGAGAAACAGAGTCATGGCCGACGCGATAACGGAAGCTTACGGGCGTCATAAAAAAATCATCGCGGTGGTGGGAGATGCCCACGTGGAAGGTATATGCGCTCTCCTTCCCGAGGACACGAAAGTGAAAAAAATACGCCTGGCGGACATCAGGGACGAGAAGAAGATGGGAAAGATAATGTCCGATATATGGTATGACAGGGTCGAGTGAAATGAGAGTCGTTCTGCTTGCTTACACGCCGGATGCGGACGAAATATGCGCCGCCGCCGGAAGATCCTGCTATTCCGAAAAGCCCGCCGACGAGCTGAAAGGTACGGGCAATGCGGAGAAGTCGCTGGCTTCCATAGTGGGCATGGGCCATTATTCCGTGGTCGAACACGCTTCGTTCACTTTTTCCGTATCGGGAGTTTCCAGATCGCTTACCCATCAGCTGGTAAGGCACCGCATAGCTTCCTATTCCCAGCAGTCCCAGAGGTATGTGGGAATGAAAAATCCGGACTACGTAACTCCGCCCACCATAGCGGCGGACACGGAACTTCTGCGCATATACGACGAGGCGATGAAAAACATCTGGGACGTTTATTCCAGATTGGGAGAAAGGATTCCCGCCGAAGACGCAAGATACGTTCTTCCCAACGGGTGCACCACCAACATCACGATAACAATGAATGCCCGCGAACTCCTTCATTTCTTTTCGTTAAGGTGCTGCGAAAGGGCCCAGTGGGAAATCAGGGGATTGGCGGAGAAGATGCTGGCACTGTGTCTGGAAGTTTCGCCCACGATTTTCAAAGACGCGGGGCCCCCCTGCATGAGAGGGCCGTGTCCCGAGGGGGAGAAGTCCTGCGGATATCCGAGAAAGAAAAGAAATTGAAATACTTCGGACCGGTTCCGGAGACAGTGAAAATTTTCGGCCGTATTTCAATTAACGTATGGCCGTACTGATGAATCTGTTAGCGATACATTGATGGTTTTATGGATACGCATAGTGTGATTTTCCATCCGTGTATTCCGACGGGGCCGGAACCGACACTCAGTCGCTTTTCTTTTCCGACAGTTTCTTTCTGGCCTCTTCCTGGGTTTTGCTGTCGTTTGCTATGGAAAGCAGTTCTTCAAGATCTATACCCAATTCCTCGGCGATGCACTCCATCAGAAATTCCAATCTCAGGAGTCTTTTGTTGAAACTTTTGGTCGTAAGGTTACTTTTTCCCCAGATGGGGTCGTCGCCGTACCATACGGCACCCTTCTGAAAAGACATTTTGCTGGCCTCATCCGTCTACGACGTTACCGAGTTATGTTTTTTGCCTCATCGGTTCCGATTCTCGGTACAAAACATTTCTGAAAAGCCTTATATAGGGAATATCCTTAATCGGAGGTACTCGGTGAAAGATATGGGAAGAATAAGACCCACATACATCAAGAGAGTGTCCATAGAACTCCTCGACAAATATCCGCAGGCCTTTAACAGAGACTTCGAGAACAACAAGGAGATGGTGAGCACTCTCACGGACGTTACCTCTATTATGATGAGGAACAGGATTGCGGGATACATCACCCGTTACCTGTCCCACCCTGAGGTCTAAACACCTTAGGTCGCAAGACTTTTTCCGCTTTTTTGCTCGCGTAGGGTAGCCTGGATATCCTGAGAGATTGCGGATCTCTTGACCCGGATTCGAATTCCGGCGCGAGCGCCATCATTCGTTTCCGTTTTTCGGCCACACCTTTTCCGTTATTTCGGAGTCTCCCGGCGGGAGTATGTGAGAAATCTCCTCCTCCGGAACTTCAAAAGCCCTGGCGATTTCTCCCGCGGATTTCTTGTGTTTTCCTCTGCCCGGACGTATTATGAAATATTTCTCCGAAGATTTTTTTATCACTTCGGGAGGGGCGCACATTATTTTCCTCGCACCCTGGTACTCGATTTCTCCCACGGCCATCTCCGTCTGTATGTGGAATTCGTAATTTCTTTTTCCGCGGATAATGAATGCTCCCCTGGGAACGAACTCTCCCGGGTTGGGTGTTTTGCTCACCTGATCGGGATAGACCCAGAAAGCACTTCCGTCGGACAGGGCCGATACCCACGCCTTGGAATGGCAGAAGGCGAATATGCACGCCTGTCTGAATTCTTCCGGAGATGCGGAAACGCCGTCTTTGAGTATAACGGACGGAGCTCCGTGGATGTCCGCGTGTACGTAAATGTCCCCTTCCTTCATGTGTTTCTTCACGGCGCTGTCGTTGCTGCGGGCGTCTTTTCCGGCGATGACCAGTTTTCCGCTTTCCGTGAAAAACCATTTGTAGCGGTCGAACCAGAATTGTTTGGTGGGCTGTGCGCGGTTAAGTGCCAGATGCTTTTCTTTTTCGAATCCTTTCTCCGCACGCCTGAGCTCTTCCAGACTCTCTGCGAGAGCGTCTTCGGCTCTTTTTCCCCGGTCCCCTATGTCTTTTCCGGCCTGGTATATCAGCGAAGCGTTTGCGTCGAGGTTTTTCGTATAATCCAGAGTAACCTCTGTTCCCCCCAGTTTTGCGGTCACGCTGTTTTTGGAAGGGTCTATGGATTTTACGAAAGGTATTTTCATCGCTCCCTCGGCGAGTTTCTCCCACGTTAATTTTTTCGACTGTTCGTTAAGCACTTCGAGAAGTTCGCTGGCTCTTTGGTAATCGGTGTAAAGTCCGTCGGCCTGCATTCTCAGTTCTTCCGCTTCCCGTCTGTATTCGGAAACGATTTCTTCCTGCTTTTCCGCTCTGCGTCTGAGTTTTATTATCTCGGGATCGACGTAATCGGCGGTTTCCTGCCGTTCGGTTTCTTTCATGAAAGCGTCGATTGCCAGAGATATGGTTTCGAAACGCTCGGCTTCCGCATTCCCGTAAGAAACTAGTTTCACCGGAGCTATGTCCGTTATTTTTCCGTCGGTTCTGTATACGGTGGGTTCGGGGTCGGATCCGGCGGAAAGAACGAGTCCGTTTATTTCTTCGAATATTTTCTTCAGCTCATCTTCCCGAACGTTTTTCGCTGGTATGGTTTTGTCAAGACCCAGGCGTGCGCAGACTTCTTCCGCGTACTGTCCGCCCAGGTTCACGGAGGCGGCCAGAGTTCTGACGGTATCCGCCGCGGAAGCTCTGAACAGCGATGAAAATTCTTCGTACGAAGAGGTTCCCGGTTCGAAACGGGGTTTCGGCATAACGTATTCTTCGCCGGGGCGTACCGCTCTGTCCCTGTAGGTTTTGTGTATCAGACAGTTTACAATCTTTCCTTCGGAAACCAGAAGTACGTTGCCTCCGCCGAATATTTCGAATACAAGTTCGTAAGAAACGTCGGCTTTCGAAAGCTCCACGACGGCTATGCGGTCGAATCCAGCCTGGTATACCTTTCCGATTCTGGCATTATCCAGGTATTTGCGCATGAAACCGGCGAAAGACGTGGGAAGATCCGGAGTTTCGGGCTTCTCGGGAGGCATGTAAAGCCATTTTCTGTCTTTGAAAAACAGCTCTTTTTTTCCTCCCGGAACGCTTATTCTGAACAGTACGTTGGAACCCCAGTGGAATATTTTGTCCATATGGGCTCCCTCGAGCACGGCCATCTCCGATACCACGGAACGCAGGTCGAGAGAACTCATTTCTTTCTTCATATTCTTCGGTTAAGCGCGGTTCCGATATAATTCAGTCGGTTCGGAGCGTTTTGCGCTCCGTACGAAAGGAGTCTGCCAGAAAGATTTATGAACTATACACTAATTAGGACGGTTCACCGCCGCTGTGGCTAAGGGGTATAGCGACGCCTTGGTAAGGCGTAGGTCGAGGGTTCAATTCCCTCCAGCGGCTCCATCTCATACCATTCTGTACATTACCCATCCGGACCAGATTTTCGGGAAGAAGTACGTGGTTTTCTTGGGCATGCGTTTTCCTTCGACCGAAAGATTACGCACGGTATCGTACTCGGGCCTGTTCAGGACGATTGCCAGATCGTACTGTCCCGCCTTCATCTTCTCTTTCACGGAATCCAGTTCCGCATCGTAGTCCACTTCGGACTTGCCCTCGTCCCATTTGTAAACGTCTTTGAGAATTCTTTCCTGGGCTATGTACGTATCAATGTTCACCGGTTCGGTTCCTTTGTAATCCGCAACGAAGAATTTTCCGGAGCGGGTTATGAATCCCATGTCGTGCTCCGGAAGCATCTTTTCCAGATCGTTTTCGGAAACCTCCGTCGTTTCGAATGTCTTGTTTATTTTTCTGAGAGCGTTCGATTCGGAGATGGATTCCGTTTTCACCAGACGGTGGGTGGGCCATATGACCAGACCCGGGTCGTTTCCCGCGACAAGTGTCGCCAGAACGTAGCCCTTCTTTTCGGAATCGGGATTTTCTTCCGAATACGCAAGAGCGGTTTCGTACCTGTGGTGGCCGTCCGCGATGAGCATCTTCTGATCTTTCAGTTCGTTTACGATTCCGGCGACGGTTTCCGGGTCGGAAAGTCTGCAGTATCTGTGTTCCACCCCGTCATCGTCGGAAAATCTGTAAATCAGTCTTTCGTTGTCGCGGATTTTTTTGCCCAGTTCCGGTGTCAGAACGTCGTACATTCCGAAGATGGATTCGAGATGGGTTTCCATGTCCCTGAGAAGGTTGAGGCGGTCCGCCTTGACTTTGGAAAACGTTTCTTCGTGGGGAACGACGTTTCCGTTTTCGTAGGGTTCGGTTTTCAGTATTCCCACGATTCCCGTACGGGTCATCTTTTTTCCGGAATCTTCGAAAGTCTGTTCGTAAATGTAGAAGGAATCGGAATCCTCTTTGAGTGCGCCTTCGGCAATCCATCCCTCCAGTTCTTTTCTGGAACCGTGATACCTTCCGTCGGTGTCCGGAGAGAGAGTGAGTCTCGTTATGTTGTACGGGAAACTGCGGAGCTCCTTCAGATAATCGGGTCCGATGACGTCGTAAGGAGGACTGATTCTTTCGCCTATAGGTCCGCCTTTTTCCATGGCGGGTCTTAAGCCGGGAAACGGAAGAAATGTAACCATAATATCAGGGACATGCCATGGATTACGATTATTTTAAACTGAGTTTGACACCGATTTGCCTGTTAACCGCATATACGGGCATGTGCCGAACGTTATCGGATGCACGGACTTCCGTTCCGCATATTTCCGGATTCCGCCGGAAAATCGCTGTTCAGCAGATCCTGGGAACGGGATCTCCTACGGGAGGTTCGAGGATTCTTCTTCCGCCCACTTCGGTTCTGAGAATCACTCTGTCATGGCTGTCAACGGCACGGCCGATTATTGCCGCGTTCTTTCCTTCCGGGGTTTTTCTGAGAGTTTTCAGCACCTCTTCGGCCATTTCGGGAACGCAGGCGATTACGCATTTTCCTTCGTTCCCTATGCTCAGGGGGTCGATTCCCAGAAGCTCGCATGCGTTGTCAACCGCGTCCCTTATCGGAATCGAAGAATATTCCACGTCTATGCCCACGCGGGATTTGGACGAAAGCTCGTTAAGGGTGTTGGCGAGCCCGCCGCGGGTGGAATCTTTCATGGAAACCGTTCCGCCGGTTTTCAGCACTTCTTTAATCATTCCGTTCAGAGGAGCCACGTCGCTCTGAACCTCGCTTTCGAATCCGTATCCTTCGCGGAAGGACAGAAGGGCGATTCCGTGGTCTCCCACGTAACCGGAAACAATTATCGCGTCTCCCGCGGCGATGTTGGAATCGGTACACCAGTTGTGAGTGACGCTGCGGTATTCTTTCGTTTTGGAAAAGTTGGAATCAAGATATGCGGAACGTTTTCCGACGGCGGAAGTGGCCATGAACATCTGGTCCGCCGCGCCGGACTCGACGACTTTGGTGTCCCCCGTCTCTATGGGGACTCCGCACTCCGCCGAAGTCTTTCCCGCGCTTTCCATGATTCTGTCCACTATGTCTGTGTCAAGGCCTTCTTCGATGATGGCGGAACATCCGAGTGCCAGAGGTTCGGCTCCCATCACCGATATGTCGTTGACGGTTCCCGCAACCGATATTCTCCCCAGATCTCCTCCGGGGAAAAACAGAGGTTTGACGGTGTGTCCGTCTATTGTGAATACGATTCCGTCCACAACGGCGGAATCATCCATGGAATCGAGGGGTACTTCCGATTCGAATTTGGGAAAATGGCACACTATGTGTTTGTCGAGGAATTCCTGCATGGCTTCCCCGCCGGCACCGTGGCTCATGATTACTTTGGGCATTGACGGGTAGATAATGTAAGAGCGATAAAGATTTATTCCGTCCGAGGGCGTATCTTAAAAATAATGCCACCGTTTAACGGAAGACGGACCCTTAGGGTAGCGGATTATCCTGTCGGCCTTCGGAGCCGACGACTCGGGTTCGAATCCCGGGGGGCCCACTCTTTACATGTCTGGCTAAAATTCAATGACCTTTTTGGTAGGTCGTCAATGGATTTGAAACGTTTTCGTGTTTGAGGGTATGTTGCCTTTCTCCGAAAATGCCCGTTTTTTTACCAAAGGATTTGAACCTGTTGCATCCAGCAAACTGAAAACAGATTCAATGATTGGTAAAAGTCAGTGAAGAAAAACGTGTATTTCATCGAAAAAACGACGTACATCTTTTTTGGTAGGCTGAAAATCGTGTCGTATTTGTTTCATGTTTGAGTTCACTACTCAAAATCTCAAACGTGAAACAAAATGGCGAAAAGGTAGGTCCGAAAATGCCCGATTCCGGTCTCTTGCGGAACAAGAATGATAGAATGATCTGCCTCTTCCCGATCATTTTCTAACACTCTCTTAATACGACTACGACCATCCCGAATCGATGAAGGAAAAGGACAGGATTCTCTTCAATGAGGTCAACAGATCGTTGGAGGCCCTATCGTCCGCAACCAACGGTTCAGGATTCATCGAACCCTGTAGCGTCGAGTCCTTCAAGAACAGCACCAAACAAACAGTTGAATCGGCCAAGAAGAGATCCAAAGGTATCTTCTTCAGACTCGGTCTCGTAAACAAACCGTTCAAGAGCAGCATAATCGAGTTCCTCAAGAGATACGAGGCCTTCCCAGAGGATGCCCACAAACACAATGTCGAACTGGCAGAGAGACTGCAAGTCGATGTCGGTCGCATGATCAATCCGGTGGAAGGCAGGGATCTGGACAGACAGCAGCTCACCTCCATCGCCATGGATGTCAACACCCGTCTGGTCATAGCGGGGGCAGGAACAGGAAAGACCACGACCATCATAGGTCTTGTCAAAGAGCTTCTGATGACGGAGAAGGCCCAACCTGAAGAGATCCTTCTTCTGTCCTTCACAAATGCCTCTGTCAACGAACTGAAGGAACGCATCCTCAAAGAGACATCTAAGCGCATCGATACCACGACATTCCACAGGTTGGGACTAAAGATTATCGCCTCCACCAGGGGGAAGACCCCCAATGTATCCCACACGGATTTGAATCAATTCGTCACGGACGAGCTGCAGAGAAGAGTCTCCGACCCTCAGTTCCTGGCTGACTTCAACTCATACATAGCATTCGATTACAACTCACAGACCGATGAGTTCGCATTCGCAACGAATGAGGATTACGTCAGGTACGTCAAAGAGAACCCTCTGATCACACTCAACGGAGAGAAGGTAAAGAGCTTCGGAGAGGCCGACATCGCCAACTTCCTCGCTATCAACGGGGTGCCGTACACATATGAGGATGCCTATCCGGTCGACACCTCGGATGCGAAGCACGGCCACTATCATCCGGACTTCCACATCAACGGCACGAACATCTACATCGAGTACTTCGGAACGGATCGTTACGGGAATGTGGCACAGTTCATGTTGGATGCCAATCCCAATGCTGCTGAAGTGTACAGACAGTCCATGGAATGGAAGAGGACTATCCATCGGATCAACAACACCGAACTGGTGGAGTTGTTCGCATACAATAGGTCAGAGGGCACCCTTCTCGAAGACCTGAAGAACCACCTTACCAGACTCGGTGTGGAGATGTCCCCCGCATCCCCGTCGGATCTGTTCGACAGGATGTTCAACAGCGGCAGGCTGAAATTCAGTATGATAGCATCCTCCATGACCACCGCGATCCTCCTCATCAAGGGTTACGGGAAACCGTGGAACGAGGTATACCCGACATCCAAGGACAGGAGGGTAAAGCAGTCCCTGATCAGATTGGAGAAGGTACTAAGGCCGATATACGAAGAATATCAGGATCAGTTGGCGATCAACGACGAGATAGATTTCGAAGACATGCTTAACATGGCCTCCGAATGCGTCAAGGAAGGCTACATCCATCCTTACAGGTACGTCATCGTCGACGAGTACCAGGACATCTCCAGGTCGAGATTCAATCTGCTGAAGGAGATGAGGGCATCGAAGGATTACAGGTTGTTCTGTGTGGGTGACGATTGGCAGAGCATCTATCGTTTCAACGGCAGCGATGTATCGTACATCCTGGACTTCGAGGACTATTGGGGGCCTTCGGAGATCTGCAAGATAGAAACAACATATCGTTTCTCCGGGGAGCTCCTGCAGAAGAGCAGCGAATTCATCATGCGCAACCCCAGACAATTCAAGAAGGACCTGGTGGGCAGAGCGGATGTCGATTGCAGGATCATCAGATTATCAGCAAAGACCGAAGCGGATGCTTATCAGCGTGTCGCCGAAGAGCTTGCACAGATTCCAGCCAACGAGACTATCCTATTCCTCGGCAGATACCGTCATGACATCGTGAAGTTGGAGGATATTGGCCTGGAATGGAAACCCAATCTGGATGATGGATCATTCAAGGTAACGGATTCCCGCAGACCGGAATTAAAGATGACCTTCATGACGATACACGGGTCCAAAGGCCTTCAGGCCTCCCGTGTATTCATCCTGAACAACAAGACCGGGAGCTACGGATTCCCGAACGTCAGGGACGAACCGCCCATAATTCCGCTGTTACTGAACAGTCAGGACAACCAACTGGATGAAGAGAGAAGATTATTCTACGTGGCCATGACCCGTGCCAAGAAGAGGGTTTATTTGGTCGCTGTGAACAACAAGGAATCGAGATTCTACAAGGAGATAGCGAGTTCATCAGGCGGCCAGAGGCGTAGCAACAGACCGATCACTTGTCCGATGTGCGGTGGCGATATGGTCCTCAGGAAGGGAAAATACGGATTATTCTACGGGTGCTCTAACTTCCCGAAGACTGGGTGCAAATACACTGTCAAATATGAATCTGGCACAAATCAACACAATGTCAGAAAATACTGATTGATTCTCTATCCATTTATTCTTTCATGACATGGCGTTATGAAATCAAGTCGTGTAATCCCATTAAATATCATGAGAGCCGTAAGAGTATGATTTACAGAGGTGTAAATCCGTGAGTCGTAAATACGAATACGTGAAGTGGGAAGAAGCCCGCCCAGTAAAGATGGAACTCAACCGGATTAACCAGAAGATGTTCAGTTACATCAACTCTAACCATCCGGAATTGTGTTTCGAGGCTAGAGTGATAGGTAGCGGAAAACGTGGGTTGAATACCCGCGTAGTAAATGGAAACAAAGGTTTCGATTTTGATTTCAATCTAATCATCGACGCCCCTCCAGAAGGGAAAGTCTGGGTGGCCGATGTAGTAAAACAGATCTTCATGGAAGCGGCAGATTATGCAGTCAAGGGGACGAATTATTCACATCCCAAGGATTCGACCAGGGCCATAACAGTTAAAGTCGTGGACAAGAAGAACAGCAAGATCAAACATAGCTGCGACTACGCCATCATCTACTACGGTGATGATGGAGCGTATTATTATCTGCACAACGACAAGAACGATGGTTGCAGTTATTCCTTCAACAGACGCGAACTCAAGTATCCGATCGAAGAGATGGAAAGATACATCCAGGAAAATGCTGGACGTTTCTCGACTACCGGCGGGGATTGGATAGCCGAAGAGTATCTGAAGGTCAAGAACAGCGATAATCAAGACAAGGAATCACACATCCTCTATGTCGAAGCCCTGTACAATATCGTCAACCACATCCAACAATGCGATGCTGATGACGAAGAAGACGAATACTACGATGATGACGACGAGTGATTATGACCGACTACATGAATCAGTACAAGAGGAATGTCAAGGCCATGAATAAAACCAGTAAAGGAACGCCCATGCCAGGAGAGGTATGGTGGGTTTCTAATCTGGATAATATCAAGGATCGCCCGATTCTTGTTCTTGATTGTTCCTCAGGAATAGTGACGTATCGCAAGTGTACCTCCCAAACCAGTGTGTTTCGTCAGAGGGATACGATTGAGGATTACTACGAAGCAGGTCTCGATAAGGCGACCTATGTGGATCCCGAGAGACGCAGTATTTCGAGAACACGTCTTGTCCGTAAGATGGGTGAACTATCAGATTACGACCGTCAGAAATTTGGCTTATAAACCGAGGGCGGACCCCCGCCCTCATTAACAATATCGATGTCCACTTTACCTCGAGACGGGAGGTAAAGAACGACAACCGACCTCTCAAAACCCCCCTCTAAAGCCGGGGGTTAAGATATATATATGTCACCCGCGGGGGTACCCCGCTGTCTGTCTGTAGATGAAAAAGAGTGGTGGACAAATCGTCCGACCACTTTGGTAGTTGTTTATCATTCCGCTTGGCCAGCATCCTGTTTCTCCCCGTAGATCTTCTTGAATCTGAAGGGATGATCCATCGACCATTTTCTCCACTCGTATCCCTGCTTCTCGGCCCACCTCCTCAGTGTGGTCTTGGGTGTCTTCAGGGCATATTCTATGGCCTCGTCGGTCAGTCCCATGGACTTCAGGATCGCTGCTATGTCAGCATAGTTTTTCACCATCTGGCTCTTCTCAGTTTCGAAGGTCTTGGGGTGCTCCTCGTAGAATCTCTGAACGTATTCCTTGACCTTCAGACTCGAAGTGTTGCCGAATCCTCTCCAGAAGGAATCGAAATCAAAGGCCTTGTCGTATCTGAGGATGGAGGATTGGGTGTACGCGTCGTAGAACCATCCTTCCTTCTTGTCCTCATCCGTCCAATCGGTCACGGTCAGGGATACGTGAAGCCATTCCCCGTCCGGAAGCTGTACCTCGCTGGAGTCCAAACGGTTCCAATTCGGATCCAGATTGTTCTCCGTCTTCGCTGACTCCCAGGTCTTCTCGGTGTCGTACCTGTACCATTCGCAATCGCAGGTGTAATCGCTCTTGCGGTCATTCTCGAATTCGATGAATCCGTCCTTGCTGAACAGGATGAGCAGAATATCGAGCTTGCCCCTGTTGGCGATGAGATGGCGGATCTGTTTCGTAATCGGGCCCTTCCCGTCATCGAGATAGAAGTTGTGGATGTCATCCAGGACTATGGCAATCTGCCTTCCGCAACCGTACAGTTCGGTCAGCTTCAGGTAGAGCTCGTCGATGCTGTCGACGTGATGCACATGGTCGGGGGTGCCGACCTTCGTACCGTTCCTGTCCTTGTGATACATGAAGACGTTGGTGATGATCTCCCAATCGCCGCATTCCTGGTATCCGGTGTGAAGCATGTACATCAGGTTCACGCACATCCGCGTCTTCCCCGTTCCTCTGTCACCGGCGATTGCGTGGAAACCTCCCGGCTGCAGAAGGTCCCCGAATATGCTCTCATCGTAACCGCTGTCCGACTTCACCTGACAGAATGAGTGGTCCGAAATCGAACGATTGAGGTCCACGTCGTTCTTTATATCTGTTTGAGGGGGTTTTGCTACCCCTCCTTTTTGGTCCGGGGTCATTGGGGTACCTCCTTTTCGGACCTCTTCTTGATTAGGGCTTCGATCTCATCTCTCCTGCGCATGAGAGTGGTCTTGGGGATGTGAAGGTCCCTTGTTATTGATCTCCATGAGTTTCCGGACATGCGTAGTGTGGCGATGGTATCGATGGGGATGTCATCCCTTCTCTTCCTTCCGAGGCGGATTCCTTTGGCCTTCCTTGCTTCGATGCCTTCTCTTGTCCTCTGAGCAATAATCTCCCTCTCCCATTCGGCGATGGCACCGATGATCTGCATCTGCACCTTCCCCATCGGAGTGGTGAAGTCAATCTCCCCGATGTCGGCGCAGATGAGCTTCACGTTGTAGGATTGGAGATCGGTCATGGTGATGTTCAGCTGTACTAACGATCTCATCACTCTGTCGAGCTTGGTGACGAGGATCGCATCAAACTTGTGTTCTGCGGCATCCTGCATGAGACCTTTCCACCCCGGACGATTGGCGTCCTTCGCGGAGGCCTCGTCGGAATATTCACGGAAGACCTCGAATCCCCTGTTCTTCGCCATCTCCCTCAGACGAGGGAGCTGGTTGGTCTCGTCCTGCTTCTTTGTCGAGACGCGGACATAGATGGCCACCTTCATGCGAACCACCCTGTTCCTGTCCCGAAAAGGGATGTCCATTTGTCAGTACCTACCGAGGGATATACACCAGAAAGACCCTCGGTGCGTATCCCCCTACTTGCTTTTTTGGGTCCAGAAAATGTGTTCATTTTCATAACACATTAAGACTGCATACATGTTGATAATGAATTGCCCAAAAATCAGGTGGTTTCAGTCGTATACTGGCACATCGGTTTCTGACCTCGAAAAAACCCCTTTGTATACAGCCAATATACGAATTTTCGGAATCGAGTCCGATACATAATTCGTTATTAGATTGTCATGTCGAGAAACGCCCGATTTTACGATGACTATATAATATCTGGCAAATATTTCTTTTCAGTTCTATCTAAAGGCGGGATTATCTTGAGTTGTCTGACTGGTTACCTTGACGTGGAAGATGCAGAGGATTGCATCGAAAAAGAGGTCCAGTTGATCGATGTCAAATCATATCCCGTTAGGGATGTACTTGAGATCCTACTTCAGGACAAGTCCGCCAAGAAGGTCAAGAAGAACATCATTTGGGCAACGGATGCCTACAAGGGTTATGGAGATAACTGTGGCGATACCAGTCAGATAATCCCGCAGGTGTTCTTCACCGGGAAACAGATTGTTCTGCAACCTAGGACCGAGAAGGCCTTGGAGCAGCAGCAGGAAAGGACCAGGAAGAAAGCGGAGGTTTTCACCCCCGTTTGGTTGTGCAACATGATGAACAACTATGCGGATGAGGAATGGTTCGGCCGCAAGGATGTATTCAATCACGAGAATGGGGATCACACTTGGACAGTGAATGAGGCGAAGATCCAATTCCTGGAAGGAAAGACCTGGAAGGATTACGTCGATTCCAGGAGACTGGAGATCACCTGCGGGGAAGCTCCGTACCTGGTCTCCAGATATGATGCGGCGACCGGGGATTATGTGCTCCCGTTGCTGAGACGCGTGGGCATACTGGACAGGAAGCTCCGTGTGGTGAACGAGAACGCCGAATCCCTAGAGGAATGGAACAAATGGGTCGAGAGGGCGTTCCAGAGCTGCTACGGATATGAATGGCAGGGTGACAGCCTCCTGATTGCGAGGATCAACCTGCTGATGACCTTTTACGATTACTACAAGGCGAGATGGGATTCGATTCCAGAACAAGAGCATTTGAAAAAAATTGCTAATGTTATAAGCTGGAATATTTGGCAGATGGATGGTCAGAATGATGTCGTACCATTTGGAAAACCATACCAAGGATTCCGTCAGATGACGTTATTTGATTCCTTTGAAGAAAATAAAAATCAGGAAACGGAGACGGTCCCTTGTAAGATCTATGATTGGAGAAGAGATAATTCGCTGTTATTCAGAGACTGCAAATCGAGGGGTAAGATGAGCAAGAAGATGTTTGATTTTGTGATTGGAAATCCGCCATATCAGGAGATTAATGACAAAAATACTAGGCAACCACCAGTTTACCATCTTTTCATGGATGCTGCTTTCAAGGTGGGAACAGCGGTTGAATTAATTACACCAGCTAGATTTTTATCAAATGCGGGTCAAACCCCAAAAGAATGGAATCAACAAATGCTCAACGATGAGCATTTTAAAGTGTTGTATTTTGAAAGCGATGCCTCTAAGGTTTTTTCAAATACGGAAATTAAGGGTGGAGTTGCAATAACTTACCATGATGACAACAACATTGTTGGTCCTATCGGGACGTTTACCCCTTATCCAGAACTGAATAACATAATGAAAAAAGTCTCATCCCACAATTTTACCCCGTTGAGTGAGATTGTTTCATCAAGAGGCACCTATCGTTTCTCTGAACAACTATATCTGGACCATCCTGAAGCAAAGGAATATGCTGATACTGGAACAGGCAATATGATTGCTTCAAACACGCTAAGCAATCTTCAAAATGTATTCACAGATTCGCCTTCGTCCCAAGATTGTGTGAAAATAATCGGTAGACTCGATAACAAAAGAGTTACAAAATTCATTGAGAGACGTTACCTCATCGATAATGAATATCTAAGAACATTCAATGTATTACTTGCTGAAGCCAATAATAATGGGAGATTTGGTGAAGTATTAACTACAACCATCATTGCACCCCCTGACATTGGCGCATCTGATACTTTCATCAGTATCGGATGTTTATCCTCCAAAGAAGAGGCCGACAATGTTGCACTATACTTGAAAACCAAATTTTTACGTTCATTACTTGGAATCAAAAAAGTTACGCAACATAATCCAAAGTCTGTGTGGGTCCATATACCCATTCTTGATTTTACGCCATCGTCAGATATTGATTGGTCAAAATCTATCCCAGAGATTGATAGGCAGCTCTATTCCAAATATCATCTTTCTGTAGAAGAAATGGAGTTTATTGAAACTCATGTCCAGGAGATGAACTGATATGGTTAGTGGCGTCAAGATCCACACATCGGAAGCAATTACTCCGATGATCTACGCATACACCACGCCGGAGATCAGGCGCCACGATGGTTGGATCAAGATCGGTTACACCGAACAGACCGTGGAGAAACGTATCGGCGGACAGACACATACAGCAGACGTCCAATGGGAGCTCCAATGGAAAGGTACCGCCATATTCGATGACGGTACCGGAGACACATTCAGGGACGAGGAATTCCACGAATTCCTCCGCAAGCACGGTATCAAACAGCAGACGGAGAACAAGAACGAATGGTTCTGCATCTCCAAGGAGGAATCATACAGACTGTTCATGGAGTTCAGATCCGAGAGAGGAGCGATCAAGACCAAAGGTGTCATCCCCTACTCTCTCAGGAATGAACAGAACGAGGCCGTCGAGCGTGCCAATGACTATTTCAAACTCAACCCGGAAGGGGAGTTCCTATGGAATGCCAAACCTCGCTTTGGTAAAACACTGTCAGTTTACGACCTTTGCAAGCGTCTAGGTGCTAAGGATGTTCTGATTGTCACCAACAGGCCAGCCATAGCCAATTCCTGGTATGACGATTACTGCAAGTTCATCGGTGACGAATCCGGATACAGGTTCATCAGCGAGGTAGATGCACTCAAAGGCCAGCCACACGCTATCACTCAAGAGAAATACACCGAACTGAAGAGGACACATCCGGAGATCAAGCGCATCGAGTTCCTCAGTCTTCAGGACCTGAAGGGATCCATCTTCTTCGGCGGCAAGTTCGATAAACTAAAGCACATCCGCGATACCGAATGGGATCTTCTGGTCATCGACGAAGCTCACGAGGGAGTTGACACCTTCAAGACCGATGTGGCATTCGACCACATTAGGCGCAGGAACACACTGCATCTATCAGGTACACCATTCAAGGCCATAGCCAATGACAAGTTCCCGCAGGATGCGATATACAACTGGACATACGTCGACGAACAGAAGGCCAAGAGTGAATGGGTCGACATCCCCGGTACCCAGAATCCATATGAGAGATTGCCCACGCTATGTATGTTCACCTACCAGATGTCCGAGATCGTACAGGCAAGGGTGGAACGCGGCATCGAGATTGACGGGGATCCCGAAGAGTTTGCATTCGATCTAAACGAGTTTTTCAAGACCAAGGCCAACGGCGAATTCGTCTACGATTCCGCAGTGGATGCCTTTCTGGATGCACTCGCCAATCAGGAGAAGTATCCGTTCTCAACCGAGGCATTACGCAATGAATTAAAACACACCCTGTGGCTCCTGAACCGTGTCGACAGCGCAAGAGCTTTAGCAAAGAAGCTCAACGAACATCCGATCTTCAGGACCTTCAAGGTCGTTCTTGCCGCAGGTGACGGCAGCATCTACGATGTCAAGGAGAACGAGAAATCCCTTGACAGGGTCAGGAAAGCGATTAGGGAATCCCCCAGGACCATCACACTTTCGGTAGGCCAATTGACCACCGGGGTCACTGTGCCAGAGTGGACTGCGGTGCTCATGTTGTCCAACATAAGCAGCCCTGCATTGTACATGCAGGCAGCCTTCAGAGCGCAGAACCCCTATTCCTTCAGAGAGGGCAAGGAATACCGCAGGAAGGAGACCGCATACGTCTTCGACTTCGACCCCGCCCGGACGCTGGAAATCTTTGAGAAGTTTGCCAACGACCTCTCCGCATCCGCCAAGAATGATATGGATGCACGCAAGAACAACGTCCGCGAACTCCTGAACTTCTTCCCCGTCATAGGCGAGGACGAAGAGGGTAGGATGATCGAACTGGATGCCGAGAAGGTCCTGTCGATTCCAAGAGTTCTCCGTTCCAAGGAAGTCGTTCGCAGCGGATTCATGTCCAACTACCTTTTCCAGAACATCAGCAATGTGTTCGGTTCTCCTGAAGCCGTCATTGACATCATCAAGAAGTTCGACGAAACAAAACAATCCGGCCCGATCACCGCAGGGAAGGCACTCTATATCGATGACGAGGGGAACGTACAGGTTCCTGAGGACAAGGTCATCGGTACTGCAGTAGGGCTCTTCGGAGACAAGATATACTTCGACCCGGGGCAGTTCGACGATATCATCGACGATGCCCAGAACGGTCTCGAACCTCCGAAGGAGGAGCAGGAGATTAAAAAGCTCCTGAATCAGTTCAACAAGGATGTCACCGAACCCATGCTGCAGACTGCCAAGGACAAGTATGGGAAGGATCTCTCCGCATCATCTCAGAAGACGTTATCACGCAAGATCAACTCCGATGCCGAGACCACCATCAAGAAGGCTGTCAAGGACCATCAGATCATCCAGAACACCCTGGATTCGGAGATGGAGAATGCCATCAGCACTGTATCCACCATGGAGGAGCGCAACCGTATAGTCCAGGAGTACGAGGGCAAGAAAGAAGATGCCACAAGGGAATTCAAGCAGGGTCTGAACGGAAGAATCGAACAGCTCGTGAAATCCGCGGGACAGGACATCGCTAGACAGGTGCAGACCGACCAGGTCAAGAAGGACATCCATGAAGTGGAGGACAAGGTCAGGAGCCATCTGAGGGGATTCACAAGGACAATCCCCGCATTCCTCATGGCTTACGGGAAGGACTGCGATGTCACTCTCCAGAACTTCGACAAGATAATCCCCGGGAGCGTGTTCAAGGAAGTTACCAGCATAACCCTCCAGGAATTCAGGCTGCTCCGTGACGGTGGATCCATCGTCAACGAACAGGGCGTGAAAGAATACTACGAAGGTCATCTGTTTGATGAGGTTGTGTTCAACGATTCCGTGAAGGAGTTCATGAAGCTCAGGAAGAGACTGGCCAATTACTTCGATGAATCATCCGAGGAGGACATTTTCGACTACATCCCGCCACAGAGGACCAACCAGATCTTCACTCCGAAGAAAGTGGTCAGGGACATGGTCAACAAGCTGGAGATCGAGAATCCGGGATGCTTCGATGATGAGACCAAGACCTTCGCCGATCTTTACATGAAGTCTGGACTATATCTCGCCGAGATCGTTAAAAGGCTCTATCAGAGCAAGCGCATCAAGATGCTATTCCCCGATGACAAGGAACGTCTGGCACATATCTTCTCCAAGCAGGTATATGGCCTTGCTCCAACGATGATCATCTACCGCATCTGCAAGTCCTTCCTGCTCGGATTCGATGACGATGTCCACATAATCAAGGACAATATCCGCCTCTGCGATTCCCTGAAGTTCGCAAAGGACGGAGATCTGGAAGCCGAATTGAAGAAAGTGTTCTCTGACGATTATGAGGAGCCTGTTGATGACTATACTGATCCCGAAACTGATTCCAATATAGTAATCGGTGAGTTCCCGGCGTACAAGGAAGCTAAGGACAAGGAGCGCTTCACCGTCACTTCCAGGGTGAAGAGCGTCAGACAGCCCCGTGGCGGATACATCAACCCCAAGGACATGGACAGGATCGGATTCAGCGACGGTATAGAGCTGTTCGACGAATCCATATCGCCATCCACGATGGGGATGGTCGTCGACTATATGACACGTTTCGACCAAGGAGCTCCTGCATCGGAGGCCTTCAGGATCAGCATCAAGGGTGCAGAGATGTGCAACAGGGAGAAGGAAGCGAATTCCTATCTGGAACACATCAAAGGCCTTGATGACGATTCTATACTCAATGCCTGCAGGCTGGTATGGTTTGACCAGGTCTTCAGGACCGGAACCAGAGGATTCGGAGACCCACTGGATGCCGTTCCTGACCACGAAACATGCGAGAACGTACGTACGATGGTCAAACGTGCTGCCACATTCTTCAAACAGTTCGGGCCTGTCGTGGAGGACGGTCCTGTATTCCCCGGAGGATATACAGATGTGATTGTCTCTGGTGACGGTGATTTCACGACCAAAGACACGATATGGGACTTCAAAGTCTCCAAAAATGAGCCCACGATTTACAACACGCTGCAGGTCGCCATATATTACCTTATGGCGCACCACTCAATAGTTGAAAGTCACCGCAAGATATCAAAGATAGGATTGTTCAACCCGCGTCTCAACGCCGCGTACACAATGGATATGAACAAAATCCCTCAATCGACGATAGAAGAAATAGAGAAAGACATCATAGGATATGACAAGTAAAGGATCTCAGATTCAACTTACTTCGTCATCATCATCGAAGATTAGGGCCCTATCATCTACATCTATCTGGACGTCGTCATCGTCTCTATCTTTGACTTGTTTGTTTCCAGGAATGTCAATCATCAGTTCCCCCTCTTCATAAGCGACAGAACCACGACCCTGAGAGGAACAGGTGGCATTGATAAAATCCTGACCTAATACGGACGATTTGTAGAGGATTCTAGCTTTGTTTTCTCTTAATTTGTCAACCATACGTGCAACTGCTACACGAATATAGGTCTGAACAGAATCGAATTTCCATGTGTTTTGGTTTAGTAGAGATATGTATTCCTGTAACCCTTCAGTTATGGAATATGTCACCTTGTATGGCTGTTCATCATTCGAATCGTCTTCCAATCCAACCTCAGACTTTTCGCAATAGACATTCAACTGTGTCAAAAGTTCTTCGCTAATTGCAGCTGTACGTGTCCAATACTCTTTGTTTGATCCTGGATTCGAAGACATATTTTTTAGAATGTAACTCAAAGTGTACTCGTTAAAGCGACGAACAGAATAGATTATGAAATCGGAACGATTGGTGAAATATTTGGTCATCTTGATCATAGCGACCATATCTTCCATCAATACCTTCGGAAATCTGATGCTGGTAACGTTAGTTTTGAACTGAACCACGTCGGAACCGCTGCCCCTTCTAGCCACGGTGTATAATTAATCTCATACTCTTAAATAATTCTGTATACGTTAATAAGTCCAAACTTAATATTAAGTTTTAAATATCGGCCCCGTCCATATCTGTACCGAGGTTGACGGACACTCGGTTCGAAAATCTCAAGAGGCAAAGCTATGAGAAAGAACTGCAAGACCTACGCCAGGCTTTCAGAAAACGAATCAAGGAGAATGGATGAACTGATCGATCAGGGATTCGCCTTCAACAGATCCGAATTCATACGCCAGGCCATCAGGTACTACATAGCATTGTGCGAGAGGGGGTATTTCGAATGACCCAGATCGCCAAAGATGCTACCAAAAAGGAGAGCGACAAAATGAAAGACGACTCCAATGACATGTTCTACAAGAACATGGCCGGACCAAGGGAGATCGTTCTTTGCGGAAAGGTGTCCAAACCGTTATCGGATCAAGTGCGCCTTCTCGTCAAGAACGGGAGATACGGAACGATCAACGACTTCGTTGAACAGGCAATCCTGGAGAAGATGAAGCGTGAAACGGAAGACGGGGGGATCAATTATGGAGACTGAGGCCCGCCGCATCCCGCTCACGGAATCCTATTGCTTCAGACAGTTTAAGGTTTCCGTCTTCTCAGACAGGAACCGCAACCGTCTGCCCACGAAGGGGGGATTGTGATGGGATTCCACTACTTTGAGAACGGTGTGTCGAGATACATCGACCACTACGACCCCCTACCCGACTACGACAGACCCCGCAGGACATACCGCAAGAGGATGCCTGAGTCGTACCCGAGGGGGTGGTGGTGATGACGATCGCCATGCTCAACAACATGTACGACTTCTGCGAACCCTACAGGGACAGGAACGGTGAGATCAGATTCACCGTCCTGCCCAAAGGGACGCTAAGGCTGAAGAACATCGGAATCGGCGATGCTCAGAAGGACGAGGACCTGATCCCGTTGACAAAGTACCTCAACATGTGCGAGGCCTGGAATCTTCCGGACGAGTTCACGAAGGGTTACCTCAACGACGGGCTGTTCAAGGACACTTCGGAACTGACTGACGAAATCAGGAACGTATCCAAGAAGATCGTGAATCTCTACGACAGATCGGTCTTCTTCATGGATGAGAATGACCAGGCCATCAACCTGCTTTTCATCCTGAACACATACTTCAAGGACGAGATCAGGTACGCACCGAGGATAATCATCGAGGGAGTTACCTCATCCGGAAAGGGAAGGGTAGATTCTCTTCTCACGGAGCTCTGCTACCACGCCATCCCCGTCGGGGACGGCTCCTATGCTTCGAGCTTCAGAATGGCCTCCGACTACGATGCGACACCCATCTTCTCCGAGTTCGGGGACTACGGCAACCAGGACAGGAAACAGCTGTGCCAGATGCTGAAGGTCGGATTCGACAGGAACGGGAAGATGTTCAGATGCGCATCCAGCAACTTCAACAACGAGCCGCAGGTGTTCAACGTCTTCACGCCCATGTCCCTGGATGTGAAGAGCATCGACGTCCTTCCGGAGGATGTAATCAACCGTTCGTTCCGCATCAACATGATGGAGAACCTCGGGATGAAGAAGATCGACAGACAGTATGACCTGAAGGCATGCAGGGAGATCCGTACGGACCTCTACCGTCTCAAACTCCTTGCCGCGATCAGGAAGATCAGAGACCGCGAGGAAGAAAAGGCCTTCCATCTGGACGAATTCATCGCCGACAGCATCAAGCTGCTGGAAGATGTGGATGAGGACGGATTCATCGTTCCCGCCGATGGTTCTGGTATCAGAAACAACATCCAGGAGTTCACCAATCGTACCTTCGATATCGCCAGCGCCTACTACCCGTTCGCAAGGATAACCGGGACCGAGGACAACCTGCTGACGAAACTGCAGATGATGCGTGACGTCAACAGGTCGAAGCTACTGAACACCGTCGAGGCCCTGGTATTCAACACATGGGTTTCCGAATCGCTGCTGCATTTCCAGAAGACCTTGGAGGACTTCATCTCCTATGCCCTGAAGATGTCCACCAAAGAGATCAAGGACATCCTTCTGGCGAATCTGTGGAATGAGGGCAACTCCGATGAACGTTTCAGGAACTTCAAGACCACCGACGTCACCAAGGCCCTGGAGTCCATCGGATTCCGCACATCCTACGAGCACATGCCCGGACATCAGACCTACGTTCAGAGGACACCGAACATCGAGAGACTGTTCCTCATAAACACGAGGAAATTCTGCGACGAGGAGACGTATTCACGCTTCCTTTCATTGAGTTTTACCAAGAAGCCGAGAACAGTGCCAGATGTCAAGAAATCACCCGCAATCGGTAAAAAGGGGGCCTGAAGATGGGGAAACAGCCAAGCCTCGACCAGGAGGTCATGGACAGGCAGAGACTGAAGAGAACGGCCCCCAAGGATCTGCACCTTGGAAGGTACCCCTTCAGCGGCGGGATCAGGTACTATGAGGCCAAGAGGTCCACGAAATACTCCAGATCCACGATGGAAGAGAACGTCCGCAAGCTCCGCATGTTCGCGAGGATCTTCGAGGAGATGAAGAAGAACGGACTGGTTAGGACCACCGACCCCAGGTGCATCGACTCGTACGATATTGAGGCCTTCCTGGATTACATGAAGGAAAGGAGACTCGGGATGAATACGAAGGTCAAGTACACCAATGTGCTGGAATCGTATCTCGTCACCTTCAACAACTACACCATCGGGGAGATGAAGAGGACCGCAGATTGGCCACTAGCCAGGGACGAGACGGGGGAGATCTTCTCACTGGAGCTGAATGAGGTCCAGAGGATCTTCGATGCTTTGGATGAATACGAACCCAAATCCGTAAAGAAACTGTGGCACAAGATCGTCCTCTCAGGCGTCTTCTCCATCATGTTCGGTACCGCCATCAGGCCGAAGGAGATATTCCAGGCCAAGGTCAAGGACATCCATCTGGAGGAGGGCAAGAATGCCTTCTACGTCGAACATCCGAAGGGCGAGGATTCCTGGGGGAAGAGGGAATGGATCCCGATCATCAGAGGAGATATGGTTGAAAGGATCAAGATCTTCCTCAACGAGAGGGCGCAGTTCATCAAGGCCTACCAGCTCCCGGATTCGCAGTACCTGTTCATCAATTTCAGTACTGGACAGCCGTTCACTGGACAGGCCATCAGGAAGATGAAGTCGGAGATCGAGAAGTTATCCGGCGTCAAATTCAAACTGAAGGACTTCAGAGCAACTTATGCCACCCTGACCGCTGAGAACGATATGGACAGGTTGAAGAACGTATCCGTCCAGCTCAGGCACAAGAGCGTAGAGACCACCGAAGGTTACTACCTCCGTCTCAGGAGGATGAAGGCACAGAAGAAGATCGCCGACGTCTGGGAGGAAACCGCGATAGTCGATTCCAAGAAGAAAAGGAAAGAGGAAGAGGAAGGAGGTGAGGACGAATGACCCTTACCGCCCCTCAGCTCTCCGCCATCGGCAACTACTGGGATAAGAATGGAGAGATCAGATACTACGTCAACAACATCCAGAAGCTGATAGAAGAGAAGATTCCCGACGATCTCCGCGTGTACGTCGATTCCCTGGAGGAGGTTCATGTCGTGAACTGTTACGACAGGAATCTGAAGGACAAGATTAAGTCCGCTCTCCAGAAACAGATGGAACTCGCTGCAGACATGTATGTGGTGCAGTTCTATTCCTCATTCGGAAAGGAAGCGACTCTCGTTGAAGATATGCCTTCTGCCGAGAGGATGGCGGAGGAGATCTGGGAGAGCTATCCCAAGAGCAGGCAGCAGAGGATGGGTCCGGTGAAGATCTTCGAACCGGGCTCGGATACCTCATGCAAGATCTATCCCGGCAGGTTCTCGGTCGAGACTTTCACTCACGAGGAATATACAAAGGACAGAACAACCAACAGGAAATACTTCGACCGTCAGGAAGACGCCCTTGTATATGGTCTCAGGAGATTCAAAGACCTGAAATCCAAGGGCAAATACTACGTCCACATCAAGGAGAAGGATCTTGTCATCAAGGCTTACGCACCAGATGTTCCTGAATAAACTATTCGTGCCTCCGGGCACTTATTTTCTTTCATGTTATCGCCTCTTTTTTTCCCATAACTACTATAACCGAAATTGACCATCTACCATTGTGGCCCACGGTAAGACCATCAGCATCTTCCTCGTAGATGATGATCCATCATCCAGATGGATCTGCGAACTCTCAAACTGGACTGGTATTGGATTCAGGATTCCGAGGGCTATGCTGGCCGATTCCAAAGATGTCGATTATCTGGATACTCCAGGCGTTTATTTCCTAATTGGAAGAACAGATGATGATTCCGGATATGCGGTCTATATCGGAGAAACCGAGGACGTCCACTACCGTTTGATGCAACATTACAACAACGGAGACAAGGAATGGCAGGAATGGAACGAATGTGTTGCATTCTGCAGCAAGGATGCCACACTTAACAAGGCCAAGATCAAGTATCTGGAAAACAGACTCTACAACCTTGCTCGTTCTTCCGGAAGATGCAAAGTCATGAATGGAAACGAACCGAAACAATCCAAACTGTCCATGAAAGACAAAGCAGAGACCGAAGAATATCTGGACAACCTGATTGTCACCTTCGGTGCCATGGGGTACAGGTTCTTACAGAAATATTCGCCTATTAAACCTATCAAGAAGATTGAATCGAACAGTTCGAACATCGATACTACTGCAAACATTGATTCTGAAACCGTAATCTTCAACTGTACTTGGCCAAAGATCGGCTGTGATGCACACGGGATTATCGTTCCTGAAGGAATCCTGGTGTTGAAAAACTCCAGAATCAGACATGACACCACCCCTTCCTTCAAGAACAAGGGATACAATATCCTTAGGGAGAAACTGATTAATGATGGAGTGATCGTCAACGACATTTTCGTCACGGACTATCTGTTCTCATCATACTCTGCAGCCGCCTCGGTGATATGTGGCAACAGCACCAACGGTAGGCAGGCATGGATCAATGATGACCATCAATCGATAGAGGAATACCTTTCAAATTGAGTGGACCGTCATTTTTTACCATTCATTTACCATTGACGAAAATGGATTTGCAACAATTCAATGACCTGTTTTAGAGGGTCATTGAACTCAATTTTTTGATGCTGGCCTATGTTGTTGCAATGTCGGGGGGGTCCGCCATTTTCGGACGACGGGAGTGTCCGCGACTCCGTAAGAGTTACGGTTTTTGAATTCCGGTCGAAATCCATGTATGGGTACAGTGAAGTTTGTATCAGAAATTTCTGAGTCTGTACACCGCGGAGGCCGCTATCGTAAGGATCGACCCGTAAATCAGCATAACGGCGGCGGATACGGCGCTGTCCGGCACATAATGAGGGCGGATTCCGTGGGTATCGTACGTCACGAAGTAGAATCCCTTGCCTATGTCTGAGGATATCGCGTCAATCAGATAAGAGGGAAGATACCACGGTTCGGACGGGAATACTTCCGGCGCGGGCATCAGAAATATTACCAGTACGGCGAGTGCAAGCATGATTATCACCGAGATGCTGGTTTTCGGAGAGACCGAACTTATGAAAACGGCAAGTCCGCACGAAAAAAACAGACAGGAGATTGTAAGACCCACAGTGACGGAAAGATCGGGTATTTTTCCGTATTCGATTCTTACGACGGTCGCTGCGCATGCGATGTAAATCAATGCAAAAACCGTTCCCACGATAAAAGCTGCCGTGTATTTGGAAGCGAAAACGGTGTATCTGCTCACAGGCTTGGAAAGTATAACCGTGCCCGTTCCGGATTCGAACTGGGACGATATGCTGTCGGACAGGAGAATCGCAGGGATTATGAAAACCAGGGCTGGAACCATGAACAGAAAGGTCTTCATCTTTCTGTCCCAAAGGCTGTCGGCGAATTCCGTGTATAACGGCGGGGCAACCGCCGCCCCCGCGAGCATAAGCACAGTGACTGCCGCAAGTGCCAGTATTCTCCAGCCGAAGATTACGGACCGCAGTTCGAACAGAAGCATTTTCGGGAACTGTTTCAGCGAAATCTCCGCGCACGCGTTCACTTCGTTTCCTTCAGAATTTCCGAATATGCCGCTTTCAGGCTGTCTTCTCTGTCGTATACGGATCCCACCTCTACGCCCAGTTCCGCCAGTCTCGGAATGATACCGAAGCGGTCGTCTTCGGATCCTTCGAACAGGATTTCCAGAAAATGTTCTTCCGCAATTACGGACTCCACCCCGGGTATCTTCATAATCGCTTCTGCCGTCTGTTCGGAAATACGCTTCCTTATCTCGATGACAATCTTTCTTCCGCTGCGGTGTTTTATCTCTTCCGTTGTGCCGTCTGCGATGATTTTTCCTTTATTGAGGACGACGATTCTTTCGCACAGTCCTTCGATTTCGGAAAGGTTGTGACTGCTTATCAGCAGAGTCGTTTTCTTTTCTTCGGTGATTTTTGACAGCAGATTTATGAAATCTTCCGCTCCGCCGGGATCCAATCCGGATGTGGGTTCGTCCAGAATAATCAGTCCGGGATCGGAAATCAACGCCTGTGCCAGACCTATGCGTTGCATCATCCCTTTGGAAAATCCGCCTATTTTTGCGTCGATCCAGTTAATCATGTTTACTTCCGTAAGGACTCTGTTCACGGATGCCGAAGCACTCTTCCGTGACATTCCGTACAGGTCCGCGACATAAGTCAGAATCTGACGGGGAGTATACTGCTTTCCGAAAGCGGGGGTTTCGATAACCGCTCCGACATCCGCCAGAGCCGTTACCTGGTCGGCGTGGACGTCGGTTCCGAATACGAAAACGTTTCCGGATGTGGGCCTGAGCAGACCGGTAATCATCTTAAGCAGTGTGCTTTTTCCGGAACCGTTGGGGCCTAAAAGTCCCACGGTTGTTCCGGGTTCTATGCCGAACGTCAAATCGTTTACGGCAAAAGTTCTGCCGTAACGGCGCGTAAGTCCTTCGGTGCGTATCGCATCCGTCACGGAGCATCCCATTCCAAGTCCCAGCTTACGTATTTTTGTTCCTGCAGCGTGCCGTCTTCGTTAAATGTGTACGACCGAACGGTTCCCGATGTTGTCATTTTGATAATTTTTCCTTCTTCTTTTTCGGATATATATTCGGTATACTGTGTCACATTCGAAGTCACAGTGCTGTAAGTGAAGCCGTCCCCGGAAGATATGGAATAATTTGCGATTCTCACGAACGCCCCCCCTCTTTCTGAGGATTGCAATCCATCAGCGTTCCTTCGAACGCGTAAGGAAGAACTGTTTTTCCGAGTGCTTCGGTTATTTCGCCGTTGCGGATGTCCAGGCTGCGGTATACCCGTTCATTTTTGACATAGAAAAAGACCACGGACGAAGTCTGCGGGAATCCGAATTCGTATTCGCAGGCAGTTTCTGTCAGAGGTTCCGGCGTTCCGGTCGTAATCGTACCCTTTGCTCCGAAATACGGGATCTCGGTTTCGTTATTCCAGTCCGCCCCCCGTCTTATCGGGCCGTTGATGTCCAGTTTGGCGGAAATCTCTGCGGAAACCATGCTCACGGTTCCGCCGGGTACGGCAAGAGGTCCTTCGTAATTCATCTCGAATCTTACGATGATACCGGAGCTCTTATCTTGATAAATCGTGAAGTTGCTGCTTCCGGTTTTATAGCTGTATTCTCCGCAATCGGAAGAATATTCGTTGCCGATTCCGTATTTTACGGTTTTTTCTCCTGTAAACGAAACTTCTCCGGGAAGACCCGTCTTTTTATCGATTGCAATCTGGTAAGTGTTGGAAGAGCCGTAGGCGTATTCCACGGTGAAAATCGTGAAAATGTCGTCGCCGTCGGCGAACATCATTCTGCCTTCCGACTGGGGCATGGCAAGTTTGTCTTTTGTGTAGGAGTAGCTGAATAAAACGTTGCCGTCGGAGTCGGTTATTCTGCTGTTTTCCGTCGTATATCTTGCAAAACTCGGCGGCATGATTGAAATTTCGGACCGCAGGTCGTCGTGATGGCTATCGACTGCAACCATCGACGGAACAAGTATGATGAGGATGACGGCTGCAGACAGAATGGCCGATTTGACGGGCTTCACATGGCGCACACCGTATCGTTTAAGATAAACGTTGTCTAAGTAAAATATATACCCATTATGATTTTATTTCGGGGTTGCTTATATGGAAAAATTAGGTGCAATCACGTGATAATTCCACGAAACAAAACCAATCCCGGTTTCGATTGTTGTCGTAACGGCAATGATTTTTGATTGTTTTTCAATGGATTTTCCAAAATGGAATTTCAGTTTTCGGGGTAAGTAATCAGTGAGTCTACTTCGTACCCCTTGAATTTATTCCGTCCTCCGAGCCCCGCAAGCTCTATGAGGAAACACATTTTGACTACTTTTCCGCCCAGCTGTTCGACCATTTTCACCATGGCTTCCGCGGTTCCTCCGGTTGCGATCAAATCGTCGATGATTACGACCTTCTGTCCGGGTTTTATGGAATCTTTGTGCATTTCCAGCGTGGCGGTTCCGTATTCCAGATCATATTCCATTTCTATGGTTTCGCGCGGGAGCTTTCCTTTTTTCCTGACGATGACGAATCCTTTGTGCAGGGCGTAAGCCACAGGAGCCCCGAAAATGAATCCTCTGGATTCTGATCCGGCAACGACGTCGAAATCGACTCCTTTGAGCATTTCGGCGATACCGTCGACGGCCATCGCAAGTCCGTCTTTATCCTGGAGTACCGTCGTTATGTCTCTAAAAACCACTCCCTTTTTGGGAAAATCGGGTATTTCCGTTACGTAGTCTTCTACAGTCTTCATAAGCCCGAAATTGAAAATTGAATATATAACAACAGCCGAAAAACCCCAGAGGGGTAAAGGTTCCCGGCACAGCCGGGTTTGTTGCGGTCATCAGTCGAGTCTTGCAGACAGCCCGCGTGAAAGGTCAATCAGAGTGAAGCGCCGACCGGCCTACCTTCTGCTCTTTGTTACCCGTACACATTACTGAGTTGTCTTCGCCGCAGATCCAAGTGTTTTGTCGTTTCCCGATAGTTGCTTACCTCCGGTACTATACATTGATTCCCTACTATTTATAACATATGTTTTTCGTTTTCCGTTGAATCTATGATAATAACTACGAAATTCGTAGAAAAGGTTACAGAAAGCAAATAATGTACTTTTTCGGGAATTACAGCATATTTCAAAAAAATCAAAGAAAAGGCCGGCGGGTGCCGGCAAAAAGTTTCAGTTCAGCTGTTCCGAGCAGTACGGGCAGAACTTCGGGGTCTTCTTAAGCCCGGCAAGACTCTCTCCGCAGTACGGGCAGATTTTGAAAGTTCTGCCCTCTCCGTCGGAAGGAGCGGGAGCCGCCGCAGGCGCCGCGGGGGCTGCCTGAGCATTTCCGGCTGCAGCCTGCTGCTGGGGCGAAGGTTTTCCGCAGTTTCCGCAGAATCTGTACGGATAGTCGTTGGGACTTCCGCAGTACGGACACAGAACTTTCGGAATCTGGTTTCCCTGTTGCTGCTGGGCGGCCTGTTGCTGCTGAAGCTGCTGGTACATCTGGGGGAACAGAAGCATTCCCGTACCTACAGCCGCGCCCCCGCTGGAGTTTCCGATGGCATCGGCCATACGGTCCATGACTTCGTACCTCTTGAAGGCCTCACCGTTCTGGGAACTGAACTGGAGATAGTTGAATATCTTCTCCTGATCCTCGTCGGTGGTTCTAAGCTCCGCAATCTTGAACGCCAGAAGTTCGATTCCCCTCTGTTCGAAGTAAGGCTCTATGAGGGCTTTGGTGGTGGACGAGGCTTTTTCGAGGTTTCCGTAGACTTCCATGTAGTATTGTTTCGTGAGCTGCTGGGTAATCTGTTCGTTTATGAAACTCTTCATGAAACTGTTGACGTCCGCCGTGCTGTACGAATTCATTCCTCCGATAACCTGGGTGTAGAATATCGACGGGTCCTTTATGCGGAACTGATAGTCTCCGTTGGACATGAGCACGATGGGAACGTCGTATCCCGGCGCAGCCTTGATCATGCCTCTGATGCCCCACCTTCCGTTGAACATCTTCAGGGAAACGAAGATTACCTGAACCTTGAACGGCGTCTCTTTGTATCCGAGTGCCAGATTGTACAGTTTGGTAAGCCAGGGGATGTTGGAACTGGTCAGTACGTGTCTTCCCGGCTCCAGAACCCCGGTAAGCTGTCCGTCTCTTATGAACAGGGCTACGGCGTGTTCGGGGACGGTCACGGAAGTGACGGTTCTCAGGTCGTCCCGGTCGTATTTGTAGATGATGTCGTCCGGACCCTGTCCGTCCCAAAATATTACGTTTGTTTTTTTCTCGGCCATCGGTATCACTCCTCTCCGTCCGCGAATCCTTTCATTACGGAGTCTCTGTTTCTGTATTCGTCGATCATGGAATCGACGGCGGTTTCGAGTTTTCTCAGATCTCCTCTGATTGCGTATTCGCCCCTGTCGATTTTGGCGACGAGTTCCGCAGACTCCTTTCTGAGTCCGGCGGCGCTTTCCACCAGCCGGGCATCCCACATAATCAGCCGATCCAGTTCCTCTTCCAGAATTTTAACCGAAGAAGACAGTCCGCTGTATCCGCCGGCGGCCTTTTTGACCGAAATGTAATACTGGTCCACTTTCGCTCTGATTCTTTCGGTGTCTCTGAGCAGTTCCAGATCTCCGGTGACGGCTCTCTGTACCGTACCGAGATCGGATTTGGTTCCTTCCAGGGTCCGGGCAACCTCCTGTCTTACGGCTCTGTCCTCGTCCCTGCGGAGGTTTTTCTGTTTGTATCCCCTGTATATGGGAATGTAAAGTCCTATGCGTTCTATCATAGACGTGGTGCTTTTCATCTGGTCTCCGACTTTTTTGTCCAACGTCATTTTTCTCACTTCCTGTTTTTAACCACCAGCAGTATCGCCAGAACGGCAATCACTATAATCACGATCAGTGCCACAATCGCCGTTCCCAGTTCCGTATATGTGAGCAGGTATCCCGTCAGGCCTGCCAGAAGCATAACGGACCCGACTGCGAATCTGTAGCTGGATTCCGAAGGGCCGAAGCCGTCGGATGCGTTGTCGTACAGGAACGACAGAGCCGCAACGGCCCCTCCTGTTATTGCCAGTACGACCCACAGAATCACGTGATAGCCGTCATCCATCGCGATGTAGGCGGCTACCCCGATTGCCAGGGCAATAATGAACATAATGCCCGTGACGGCGTTCAGATTTCTTTCTGCCAGCATTTTTTTGTTTACCATTTGTTACCTCCTCATAATATAACCAGTTGGTTTGCGTCCGATCTTTTAACCCGCTCCGGCAGAAGTTTTCCGAACCCGTCCATGGTGAACGAGGTTCCGGACATTCTGCACGGAATGTAAATCAGCTGTTTTACGTAGGGTTTTGTAAGTTTGAGTTTGCTGTTCGTGACCGCACGCTGAACGAGATAGTTCTCGGTCAGCTGTTCGGCTTCTTTTTTCGTGCTCAGCGGCGCGATTACCTGTCTTCCTCCGGGGTTGCCTGGTTTGGCGGTATCCGAGAGCCTTCCTATGCCTTCGCCGCCGCTGATACTGGTCTCCTTGCCGGTTATACCGCTCAGTATTCCGCTTGCGGGCTTGAGCAGGAAAATATCCGTCACTCCGGAGGACGGGTCTGTCAGACACCCCAGGTCTATGGTGAAATCCGCGGGAACCAGAATATCCTCGGCGACCTCCACGCTCTTCTTGGACCACAGGGCCCCGGTGGTGAAGCTGTACCTCAGATCGATGTCCCAGAACGGGTAAAGAATATCCCCGTCCCCCGACGCTATGTTGATGGTTCCGTTTCCGGCCTTGGCGGCGAGAATCTCTGCCATATGGTCGAAAAGTTCCCGGCTCCGGTCCTTGCTTCTGAGAATGACCCAGTTGCTTACGTTAGGGTATTCGATTTTGGTTATTTTGCTCAGACCCGAGAATGTCTTTACGGCGTCTCCGCCCATGGAATTTTTCACCACTTCGGCAGCCGTGTTAACCAAAGTCGCTTCCCTTTCGATGCCCTGAAACATCACGGCAAGGGCAGGCGTAGAAAACAGACCTGCTTTGGCGTCGTTAAGAGCAGACGCTCCTTTTTCGAAATAACCCAGACTTCCCATGGCGTCTCCGTTCAGCAGTTTTTCGCATCCCGTGCACGCGTCGGCAAGGCCGCCGAAACGTTTGGAGACGCTTTCGTAATCCTTCACGTTTTTGAGCATATCGGAAGCCTGCTGGAAGTTGTTTCCCATGAGAACGTAGCGTCCGGGTTTGTCTTCCTGCATCAGTTTCGCATTGTTGATTATGAGAGCGTAAGCGTTGGCAAGATTTTCGGCTCCCGCTATTTCCGCCTTGTCGTTGGGATCCACCGCCAGGGGAGACAGGCTCTTCAGTTTGGCGTTCAGCTCGAAAGCCGAAGCCGGTGTGTGCACGGGTTTGGCGGTGTTGTCGACGGTGAACGGCAGGACGAAAAGGGAATTCGACATCAGGCTGTTCGCCGCAAACCTGTATTCGGTGATTTCGGGCGTGATTCTGGGTTTTACGTTGGTTATGAAAATGTTGTGTCTCGCAATGGAGTCCACGTTTTCAGTCTGGGTCAGCGAAAAACCGCCGGGCATGGCGCTGCTTACCCAGGACCTTACCTGTGCCATAACCTGATCCAGGTAGGCTTTCGCGTCAATGCGCTGCTGGGTGGTTCCGCAGCTGCGGCAGGTTATGTAGGGTGTTTCCGCCCCTACGTCTTTCTCTTCGAAAGGCGCACCGCAGTATTTGCACCTCAGCATTACCATGTCGTCCAGGAAATCATCTCCTCATAATCATTATCTGGGACTGCAGTGCGGACATCTCCATCTGCAGTCTGGCTTCCACGGCGGCTATTTCGCTCATGGCGCTGGCGTAATATCTCTTGGAAATCTCGTCGGCTTTGCGGACGATTCCGGTATAACACGCTCTGCACACGTAGACGGCATCTCCTTCCGCTCCGGATTTGAGAGGTTCGTTTTCGTCCGTTTTGCGGAGCATGGGCGAAATATCGCTGGAAAGTTTGAAAAAGTGAATCCCTTCGCCGGAAGCGTGTCTTCCGCAGAACCAGCATTTGCAGCTGCGGGAATACTCTTCTATGAGTTTCAGATTGGATTCTCCCGAGTCACCGATCTGTTTTCTGTAACCGTAGGCAATCTGCTGGTACTCGGCCGCTTTGCGGGGATCTTCCCATACGGTTCCCGTAGCCATGGATTCGTATGCGACTGCCAGAAGAAGCATGCTTTCCCTTATGCCGGTGCGGGTGGTGTCGTTCTGATATATTTCCACAAGCCTGAGGTGGTCGTTCCCCATCTGGGTCTGGAATTTCTGGGCAAGTTCGATGAGACGTTTTCCCTTTTCCAGAAGAACTTCGGGCCCTCCGTTCATATTCATAAGACGAATCTCTTCAACGGAAAGTTCGCATTGCGTAATCATCGTCTTGGTGTTAAGGGGCGTTAGGCCGAATTCGAAATCTTCAGTGCTGCAGTTCTTCAGCGCTTCGATAAGACGCAGGTAGCTGTCCGGATCCCCAAGCTTTCCGCGCATGTCTATCAGCGCCACGATTACCCTGGAGAGGTCGTCGGGTCCTCCGTCTTTCTCTATCGATTTCATCAATTTGGCTCTGGCGCCGTCCATGTCGCCCTGTTTAATCAGATCGATTCCCTGCGCGTATAGGTCATCGGCATTTTTGAAAAAAGATAACGCCATATGCAGTCCTTCTTCGGTTATATTATCCAGGGACTAAAAAATACATTCGGAAACGGCGGGCCGGATATTTCCGGAATGTGGATTTATTCGAAAATCGCAAATATATTATTTCCAGTGTTTAACGAAAGAATGTTCATAGTTTTCTGATTTTATTAGACAAATGTACAGTCAATATCATACAGACAAAACGTTTGTTTCAAACCTTGTAAAAAGTTTTATATCGGATTATTCAATCCGTCCGGATATGGCGAACAGCAGGTTCCGGGCGGTTGAAAAAGCATTGGAAAAAGAGCCCGTGAAAACCGCTCCTCCCGCGTCCGGCGTATCCGAATACTACGGATGCGACGTTTTCGGCAGACGCAACATGAGAAAGTATCTTTCTCCGGATACGAGAAGGTCGGTTTACGAATCCGCGGAAAGCGGAAAGACTCTTGATGCCTCGACCGCCGAACTTGTCGCAGAAGGCATGAAACGCTGGGCAACCGACCTGGGCGCAACCCATTATTCCCATTGGTTTCAGCCCCTGACTGGAGGAACCGCCGAGAAACACGATTCTTTCGCCACTCCGCACGGACACGGCGAAGCAATCGAAACTTTCTCCGGAGCCATGCTGTGCCAGCAGGAACCCGACGCGTCGTCATTTCCCAGCGGAGGCCTGAGAAATACTTTCGAAGCCAGAGGTTATACTGCATGGGATCCCTCGTCTCCCGCCTTCGTCATAGGAGACACCCTCTTCATACCCACGGTTTTCATATCCTACAACGGCGAAGCCCTCGATTACAAAACACCTCTGCTGAGGTCCATCGCGGCCGTGAGCAGGGCCGCTTCCGAAGTTCTGGAATATTTCGGCATCCGCGGCGCAAGGGTGGAATCTTATCTGGGATGGGAACAGGAATTCTTTCTTGCGGACTCTTCTCTTTCCTCGCAGCGTCCGGACATAATGCTGGCCGGACGTACCCTGGTGGGGCACGAAAGCGCAAAGAGCCAACAGCTCGACGATCACTATTTCGGATCGATACCCATGAGGGTCCTGGAATTCATGAAAGATTTGGAATTCGAGTGCTACAAACTGGGAATTCCGATAAAAACCAGGCATAACGAAGTGGCACCCAACCAGTTCGAAATCGCTCCGGTGTACGAGGAGGCGAATCTTGCCGTGGATCACAATCTTATGCTGATGTCTCTGATGAGACCCACGGCGAAGCGCCACGGATTCAGAGTCCTATTCCACGAGAAACCCTACAAAGGGGTGAACGGTTCGGGAAAGCACTGCAATTGGTCTCTGGGTATATCGGACGGACCGGGACTTTTCTCTCCCGGAAAAACGAATCTCGAAAACCTCAGGTTCCTTACGTTCGTCGTTAACGTTCTTGCGGCGGTCCGCAGACACGATTCTCTTCTCAAAGCGTCGGTGATGAACGCTTCCAACGTGGAAAGACTCGGGGCGGACGAGGCGCCTCCCGCCATAATATCGGTGTTTCTCGGAACCAGTCTGACCGAAGTTTTCGAGAAACTGCTTAGTTCCGAAGAGATGGTGGAGATCGGCGGTAATTCCGGTTACAGACTGGGTCTCCCCCGTATTCCCGAAATAACCGTCGACGGGACGGACCGCAACCGCACTTCCCCCTTTGCGTTCACGGGAAACAGATTCGAGTTCCGTGCCGTCGGTGCATCCGCAAGCTGTTCTCCTTCGGTGACCGTGATAAACGCGGCGGTCGCCGAACAGCTGAAAGAATTCAAGAAAAAAGTCGATGCGAGAATCGCTTCCGGAGTCCCCGCGGAAAAAGCGGTTCTCGACGAAGTCAGGGAAACCTACGCGTCGTGCCGCGACGTCTGTTTCGAAGGCAACGCATATTCGGAAGAATGGAAAGCCGAGGCAAAACGCCGCAATCTCGACTGCGAAGAATCCGTGCCCATTGTTTACGATTCGTTCACGTCTCCCGAATCGTTGGAGTTGTTTTCGGATACCGGCATTCTGACGGAAACGGAGGCGGAGGCGAGGACGGAAATTCTTTGGGAACAGTACGGCAAGAAGGTAGAAATCGAAGCCAGAACCCTCAGCGACATGACGCTCAACCATATTCTTCCGGTGGCGACCGCCTATCAGTCCCTGCTTTTAGATAATGTATCTAAGATAAAGGAGTCGTTTTCCGAGTCGGAATTCAAAGTTCTTGCGGCCAACGAGATAGAGTTGGTAAGGGCGATAGCGGGCCACATTTCGGAAGCCAGGAGACTTTCGATGGAAATCGACTCGGCCTGCGACCGCGCATCCGAGATTTCCGAAGAACGGGAAAAAGCTATAGCCTTCCATGACGGCGTGGTTCCTCTCATGTCGGAAATACGCACCCACGCGGACTCGCTGGAAATGATAGTCGACGATCAGATGTGGCCTCTTCCGAAATACAGGGAACTCCTGTTCATACACTGATCGCGGCCCGATTTCACGGAAAAACCGCGAAGCCGTGACAAAGAGATAGATTTATATAGAAGAACAAACTTTATCCAATTAGAATCCACGTGAGTGGAATATTGGAGGTATACAATTATGGGTATGGGTAACACACCGATCCTGATTCTTAGAGAAGGAACCAAGAGAAACAGAGGAAAAGATGCTCAGTACAACAACATATCGGCCGCAGTGGCCATCGCCGACTCCGTAGGCAGCAGCCTCGGACCCAGGGGTATGGACAAAATGCTCGTCGATTCCCTGGGCGACGTCGTGATAACCAACGACGGTGTCACGATCCTCAAAGAAATGGACGTTCAGCACCCCGCCGCAAAGATGCTGGTGGAAGTCGCCAAGGCACAGGACTCCGAAGTCGGAGACGGTACCACGTCTTCCGTAATCATAACCGGAGAGCTTCTGAAGAAAGCCACCGACCTTATCGACGCCAACATACACCCGACAATCATCGCCAAAGGATACAGAATGGCCAACGACAAGGCTCAGGAAATCCTCAAAGAGATAGCGAAGGAAGTCACCATCGACGACGAAGAGACCCTCAGAAAGGTGGCCGAAGTCGCCATGATAAGCAAACAGGTCAGCGGATACAAGGAGTACTTCTCCGAGATGGTTGTCGACGCCGTAAAAACCGTGGCCGAGAAAGACAAAGACGGAAAATACACCGTGGACCTGAAGAACATTCAGACGGTCAAGAAATCCGGCGCCAACATGGAAGAGTCCCAGGTATACAAAGGACTCATAATCGACAAAGAGCCCGTTCAGCCCAACATGCCCAAGGTCGTTAAAAACGCCAAGATCGCGCTCATCGACGCGGCATTCGAAGTCAAGAAAACCGAAACCGACGCAAAGATTCAGATCAACGACCCGAGCCAGCTCTCCCGCTTCGTCGCCGAAGAAGAAAACATGCTCAAGAAGATGGTCGAATCCGTCAAGAAAGCAGGCGCCAACGTTGTGTTCTGCCAGAAAGGAATCGACGATCTGGCACAGCACCTTCTCTCCAAAGAGGGAATCTACGCCTGCAGACGCGTGAAGAAGAGCGACATGGACAGACTCGCCAAATCCACCGGCGCTTCCATAGTCAACAAAATCTCCGACATAACCAAGGACGATCTGGGATTCGCCGGCGCCGTCGAATTCAAGAAAGTCGACGACGAGGAGATGACCTTCATCACCGGAGTCAAAGACCCCAAGACCGTTTCTGTCCTCGTCAGGGGAGGAACCAAACACGTAGCCGACGAAGTGGAAAGATCCCTTGTCGACTCCTGGTCCGCGGTCAAGGTTGCAATCGAAGACGGACTCATCGAGTGCGGCGGCGGATCCAAAGAGATGGAAATCGCCATGAGGCTCAGAGAATACGCGGCAACCGTCGGCGGAAGAGAGCAGATTGCAATCGAAGCCTTCGCATCCGCGATGGAAGTGATTCCGAAGACTCTGGCGGAAAACGCCGGTCTCGACCCGATCGACATGCTCATCGAGATGAGGAAACAGCACAAGGAAGGCAAAATCACCGCAGGTCTCGACCCCTTCTCCGGAAAGGTTGCGGACATGATGAAACTCAACGTCATCGAGCCCTACAGAGTAGGAAAGCACGCAATCAACTCGGCAACCGATGCTGCCGTGATGATTCTCAGAATCGACGACGTCATAGCGGCCTCCGGATCCCACGACATGGGTGTCGGAGACGGAATGCCTTCTCCCGAAGACGACGAGTGAAACCTTAAAAAAACAACCGGGGGCTTCGGCCCCCCTTCATATTTACCTTGCAGAGTGATGATGGATGACTGGTAAGTCTAAAAAGAACACAGAAGAGGAAAAGGAAAATTCCGAACCGATTCAGGAAGAGATAGACGAGCTTACCGCAGCCAGAGAACTTGCCGATCAGTACCTGAATGTGGCAAAACGCATACAGGCAGACTTCGACAACTACCGCAAGAGAACCCAGAAGGACATGGAGGAGTACAGAAAACACGCCACGGACGGCTTGGCGACCGGCCTTCTGGAGACCCTGGACGACCTGGACAGAGCCATCGCATCGGCAAAAGACCCGGACGGGGAATTCGTGCAGGGTATACTCATGGTGCGACAGAATCTCATGAAAACCCTGGCATCATACGGCATCGCTGAGATACCGACGGACTGCAAGTTCGATCCGAAACTGCATGAAGCCCTGTGCACGGAAGAAGGCGAAGAAGACGGAGATATAGCCGAAGTCTATCAGAAAGGTTACTCCAGCGGAGACAGGGTGCTCAGATATTCGAAAGTCAAAGTGACAAAGGCCCGGGAGGCCGAAAAAAAGACAGCCGGAGAGACGGCAGAAGAAGAGGAGAGTGATTGAAATGGGAAGAATAATTGGAATAGATCTAGGAACCAGTAATTCGGCAGCTGCAGCGATGGAGGGCGGCAGACCCTCCATGATACCCAGCGCCGAAGGAACCAGTGTGGGAGGCAAAGCCTTCCCGTCTTACGTGGCATTCACCAAAGAGGGAGAGCTTCTGGTCGGCGAGCCCGCCAGAACACAGGCGGTGACCAACCCCGAAGGAACAGTCAAAAACGTAAAGAGGAAGATGGGGACCAACGAGAAGATCAAGGTCTTCGACAAAGAATACACGCCCCAGCAGATTTCCGCTTTCATACTTCAGAAAATCAAGAAGGACGCGGAATCCTACCTCGGCGAAACCATAGACAAAGCGGTGATAACCGTTCCCGCTTACTTCGACGACAATCAGAGACAGGCGACCAAGGACGCCGGCGCGATTGCCGGTCTCGAAGTGGTCCGCATGATCAACGAACCTACGGCGGCGGCTTTGGCTTTCGGACTCGACAAAAGCGGAACCGAGCAGAAGATTCTCGTGTTCGACTTCGGAGGCGGAACTCTGGATGTAACCATAATGGATTTCAGCGACGGAGTCTTCGAAGTTCTTTCGACCAAGGGAGACACGAAACTGGGCGGTTCGGACATGGACGAAGCGATTACAAACTACGTGATCGGCGAGTTCAAGAAAAAGACAGGAATCGATCTTTCGACGGACAAGATGGCGTTCTGGAGAGTGCGCGAGGCATGCGAGAAAGCGAAGATTGAGCTGTCCTCCATCATGCAGACGGAAATCAACCTGCCCTATGTAGCATCCGACGACAGCGGTCCCAAGCACCTTACCCAGACGCTTAACCGCGCAAAGCTCGAAGAACTCGTGGAACCCACCGTATCCAGATGCAGAACCTGCATCGAAGGCGCGGTATCCGACGCCAAACTCAAGATGGACGACATCGACAAAATCATCATGGTCGGAGGACCGACAAGAATGCCGATCGTTCAGAACTTCGTCGAGAGCATAGTCGGACCCAAGATACAGCGTGGAATCGACCCCATGGAATGCGTTTCCATGGGAGCGGCAATTCAGGGAGCAGTCCTGTCCGGAGACGTGAAAAACGTTCTTCTTCTGGACGTTACCCCGCTTACGCTGGGTATCGAGACACTCGGAGGCGTTGCAACCCCTCTGATCGAAAGGAACACCACCATCCCCACCAAGAAGTCCCAGATATTCTCGACGGCGGCGGACAACCAGCCTTCCGTTGAGATCAACGTGGTTCAGGGAGAGAGGAAGATGGCGGCAGACAACACGTCCCTCGGCCGCTTCATCCTCGACGGAATACCCCCGGCACGCCGCGGAGTTCCCCAGATCGAAGTCACCTTCGACATCGACGCGAACGGAATCGTCACCGTGACGGCCAAAGACAAGGGAACCGGAAAGGAACAGAAGATTACCATCGCTTCTTCCAACAAACTCACCGAGGACGAAATCAACGAGATGGTCAAGCAGGCCGAAGCTTTCGCCGATGCGGACAAGAAGAAACTGGAACTCATCGAAATCCGCAACCAGGCCGAGAGCAGCGTGTACATGGTGCGCAAGTCCCTTGACGAACTGGGAGAGAAGGTCAACCAGGCCGAGAGGACGGAGATCGAAGCGGCCATTTCCGACATCGAAGCCGTGATGAAGGAGGACGACGCCGAAGCGATCAAGAACAAGATGGAGGCTCTGATGAAGGTTATGGAACCCATATCCCAGAGAATCTATCAGGAAGCTTCCGAGGAGGCGGCCAGGAACGAACCCGGTACCCAGGAGGCTTCGGAGAATCCCGACGAAAACATAGTCGACGCCGACTACAAAATAGTCGACGACGACGATAAGAACTGAGGCAGTCAATGGGTAAAGACTACTACGGAATCCTGGGCGTCGAAAAGGACGCCTCCCAGAGCGAGATAAAGAGCGCGTACCGCTCTCTGGCCAAAAAGTACCATCCCGACGTATCCACGGAATCGAAGGAGGTGGCCGAAGAGAAGTTCAAGGAGATCTCGGAGGCTTACGAAGTCCTTTCGGACCCGGAAAAACGGAAGACGTACGACATGTACGGAAGCGACGCGGTCAACAGTCAGTTCTCGGGAGGAGGATTCTCGTGGGACGACTTTACCCGTGCCGACGACATAAGCGATATCTTCGGGGATCTGTTCGGAAGCTTCTTCGGAGGAGGCGGAAGCCGCCGTTCCCACCAGAGAGGACCCAGACCCGGGAACTCTCTGAGGATGGATATCGAAATAACCTTAAAAGAGGCCCTTACGGGCCTCAAAAAAGAGGTTAAGGTTCCCCATACGGTACGCTGCAATCCCTGTAAGGGCACCGGCGGAAAGGACGGCAAGACCGAAACCTGCAGCCAGTGCGGAGGAACAGGAAGCGTCAGGTCGGTGAGGCAGACGCCTTTCGGAGGCATGGTATCCGTTTCCGACTGCGGACAGTGCGGAGGAACAGGGCGCACCTTCAAAGAAAAATGTCCCGAATGCAGGGGGCACGGACACATTCAGAAAACCTCCAAGGTGGAAGTGAATATTCCCAAGGGGGTGGACGAAGGTTCCACGCTTACGCTTAAGGGACTCGGCGATGCCGGTTCCGACGGAGCTCCTCCGGGAGATCTCTACGTGGTGATACACCTGAAAAAAGATTCTGTTTTCGAAAGAGACGGCGCGAATCTCTGGACGGGTATAACCACCACGTATCCCAAACTCGTTCTGGGCGGGCAGGAGACCATTTCCACCCTCGAAGGGGAAAAAGTCATGCTGAACATTCCCAAAGGAACCCAGGTCGGGTCGGTTCTCAGAATCAACGGCAAAGGTATGCCCCGTTCCGCGAACTCGCTTACCCGGGGAGATCTTTTCGTGAGAGTGAAAATGGACGTTCCGACGAAAGTTTCCAAAGAAGAGACCGAACTGCTTCAGAAGCTGGACGAAGAAGCGGGACAGAAGGGAAAATCAAGACTGGGAAGAAGATCCAAATCCTGATTCCGGTTATTGCGCAGAAGGCGCCGAGGGAGAGATTTGAACTCCCGAGGTCTTGCGACCAGCGGTTTTCGAGACCGCCACCCTACCGGACTAGATTACCTCGGCTAGGTACGGCTTATCCGCTCCGCATATTTTTAAATTTGCCATCTTCGGCAGATAACCCAGAATATATTATACCGTAACACATTGGGACGGCGGAGAACATATGCAGGATATCAGGTCCCAGATTCTTAAATGCAAACAGGCGTCGGTGAAGCTCTCGGCAGCGGATACGGAGACGAAAAACCGCGCGCTCGGAGCGATGGCCGATGCCTTGGACAAGAACAGGGAAAGAATACTGAAAGCAAACGCCGAAGACGTAATAGAGGCGGAGAAACTCTGCAGGGAAGGAAAACTCGCTGGACCGATGGTAAAAAGACTCATGGTCAGCGATTCCAAAATCGACGGGATGATCGACGGCATTTTGGACGTGAAATCCCTTGAAGACCCCGTGGGAGAGACCATCTCCGCGCTGGAGCTGGACGAAGGTCTGACTCTTTATCAGGTCCGCTGTCCCATAGGCGTGCTGGGAGTCATTTTCGAATCCCGTCCCGACGTGGTTCCCCAGATAATGTCTCTCTGTCTGAAGAGCGGCAATGCCGTCGCGTTCAAAGGCGGTTCCGAAGCCGCCCGTTCCAACAGAATCCTGTTCGATATTCTGCGGGATGCCGCCGCGTCCGAAGGAATTCCTAAAGACGCATTCGTGCTCATGGAGACCAGGGAAGACATATCCGAAATTCTGAGTCTCGACGAATACATCGATCTGCTCATTCCTAGAGGCTCCAACTCTTTCGTCCAATACATTCAGAACAATACGAAAATTCCGGTACTGGGTCATGCTTCCGGAGTGTGCACCACGTACATAGATTCCGATGCGGATCAGGATATGGCTCTGCGCGTCGTGCTGGACGCCAAGATACAGTATCCTGCAGTGTGCAACGCAACGGAAAACGTTCTGGTGCACAGAGACATAGCGGACGAATTCGTACCGAAGCTGTGCCGCATATTCGCCGAAAACGGCGTGGAAGTCAGAGCCGATAAGTCGGTTTCAGAAATACCCGGAACCGAAGGTACGGTTCCCGCTTCCGAAGAAGACTGGAGCACCGAATACGGAGACTATACGGTGGCAGTCAAGGTGGTCGATTCGATAGAAGAGGCCACGGATTTCATCAACGAATACGGGTCGCACCACACCGACGCAATCATAACAAACAACAGTGCCAGCATGAAGTATTTCGTCAAAATGGTGGATTCCGCCGACGTTTTCGTAAACGCGTCTACCAGGTTTGCCGACGGATACAGATTCGGCAAGGGCGCGGAAGTGGGCATTAGCACCAACAAAATCCACGCCCGCGGGCCGGTGGGCATGGAAGGTCTGATGATTTACAAGTATGTCTTAATGGGAAACGGCCAGGAAGTCCGCGGATACGCGGACGGGACGAAAAAATTCACTCACAGGGAAAAGAAGGAGGACTGTCCTCTTTGAAATCCAGAAAAGAAGCCTTGGGAACCGTTGAAAGAGTGGTTATCAAAGTCGGAACTTCGTCCATTACCAGAAGTTCGCCGGAAAAATCCGCCGAGTTCATGGAAGAAATCGCGGATCAGGTGAAAACAATCAAAGACAGAGGCATCGAAGTCCTCATTGTTTCTTCGGGAGCCATAGGCCTGGGCATCAGGACTCTGGGTATAGAGCCCCATCCCAGCGACGTTCCCATGAGGCAGGCCGCAGCATCCATCGGACAGTCGGCATTGATGCACGGTTGGAACACGGCATTCGAAAAAAGGGGGCTGATCGGAGCCCAGATTCTGCTGACCATGGATTCGTATTCCGTCAGGGAAACCGCTAACAACCTCGGCAATACGGTGGAAACCCTTCTTTCCCTGGGAGCCGTTCCCGTGTTCAACGAAAACGATGCCGTATGCACCAAGGAAATCGATGCCGTTTTCGGAGACAACGACACTCTGTCCGCGGTAATAGCCAGCAATACGGATTCAGATCTTCTGATTATACTTTCCGACGTGGATGGACTGTACACAAAGAATCCGAAACTCTACGAGGATGCAGAATTGGTTTCCTGCGTATCCGATATAGACGAAGTGGAACACATGGCGGGAGACCCGACCACCAATTTGGGAGTCGGAGGGATGAAAACAAAACTCAGCGCCGCACGCATATGCGCTGATGCCGGATGCAACATGGTTATTGCTTCCGGATTTTTGGGTAATTCGATTGTGGACGTTGTCAACGGAGAGGACATCGGAACGCTGTTCGTTCCCGGTCCCGCAATCCCCAAAAAAAGACGCTGGCTCAAGTCGGTGGAACCTCACGGAAAGATATACGTGGACGACGGCGCGGCCAAAGCTCTGAAGAGACACCATTCTCTTCTGCCCGTCGGAATAACGGAAATCTCCGGAGGTTTTTCCCAGGGAGATCCCGTCGACGTGATGCACGGAGACGAAAACATTGCCCGGGGAATTTCCAATTACGATTCGGACGACCTCATAACGATAATGGGAAAGAGAAAACCGGAGGCGGACAGAATCCTCGGCAGAGACCGCCCCATCGACGTGATTCATACGGAAAACATGGTTCTTCTGTGAGCCGTTATGCTTTCCTTATGTGGTCTCTTAGGTTAAAGGGCGATTCGGGCGAGCGGGTCTTCCGTGCTCGTACGGATAAGAAGAAAGACGTCTCGGGAAAATTTTCAGAAGGATAAGGCATGGTGGGCCCGGCCGGATTTGAACCGGCGACCTCCGCAATGTCAATGCGACGTCATAACCCCTAGACTACGAGCCCAGCAAGCCCTTGATACAATTACAGTAAATATATCTTTTCCCGCAGAAATTCCGTTCGGATATCTGAATTTCCGGTACTGGGTCATGGCAGATTCTTATATCGTAAAAGGGTTTTTACCCCTATGGCCGAGATTAAGCTGTTTACGAAAGACAACTGCGGAAAATGCGAATACGTCTTGGAACGCATTCCCGAAGGGATCCGCGTGGAAACGGTGAACGTGGATACCGTGGACGGACTGGCCGAAGGAGCCTTTTATCAGATTCTCAACATGACGTTTCCCGTGCTGGTCGTCGACGGAACCGTGAAAGCCGAAGGTTCCATTAATTCGCTTAAAGTCCTGAAGGAGATTTCCGAACAGAAATGATAACGCTGGGAATCGAAAGCACCGCCCACACCATGGGCGTAGGAATCACCGATTCGGAAAACGGCTGCAGAGTACTGGCAAACGTAATAGACATGTACCGCCCCCCGCAGGGCGGGCTCCATCCCAGGGAAGCCGCCAACCATCATGCGGAAAACGTTTCTTCCGACATACTCAAGGCGCTGGAAGAGGCGGGCCTCGGAATCAGGGACATAGACTTGGTTTCGTTTTCCATGGGCCCCGGTCTCGGACCGTGTCTGAAAACATCCGCAACCGCTGCCAGGGCGTTATCCCACCGTCTGAATATTCCGATAATGGGAGTCAACCACTGCGTCGCCCACATAGAGATAGGAAGAGCCACTCAGGGATGCGAAGATCCCGCTCTGCTTTACGCTTCCGGAGGAAATACCCAGATAATCGCTTTTGCCGACCGCAGATACCGTATATTCGGGGAAACCGAAGACGTGGGCATAGGAAACATGTTCGATAAACTGGGAAGGGAACTGGGACTGGGGTATTACGCGGGGCCCGCGATAGAAAAACTGGCGAAAGACGGAGACAGACTTCTCGATATCCCCTACTCCGTCAAAGGTATGGACGTTTCTTTCTCTGGCATAATGACCGCAGCGCTGGCACATTACAAAAAAGGCGAGCGTCTGGAAGATATCGCGATGAGCGTTCAGGAGACCGCATTCGCGATGCTCGTGGAAGTTACGGAAAGGGCGATGGCCCACACGGGAAAGAACGAAGTTTTGCTGGGCGGAGGTGTTTCCCAGAACACGCGTCTGAGGGAAATGACGAAAGCCATGGCCGAAGCGCGGGGAGCGGAAATGTTCGTTCCCGAAAGAAAACTGTGCGTGGACAACGGAGCTATGATAGCCTGGCTGGGAACACTTATGTACGAATCCGGAGTGAGAACGGACATAGCGTCCACCGCCGTCCGCCAAAGGTTCCGTACCGACGAGGCGGAAGTCACCTGGCGCTGATTTGGGCGGCTATAACCGAATTCAGTTTTTCGATGAATTCGTCTTTTCTTTCGGAGGGAAAAGATCCTCCGCTGGCTATTCTGTGGCCTCCGCCGCTTCCGCCCACAGCCTTACATGCTTCCCGAAGCGCAACCGAAAGATCGACGCCCTTCGAAAGCAGTTCCGCGGTGGCCCTTCCGGAAACCTTTGCGGTTTCTTCCGTAGAGTTGATTCCGAATGTGGGTTTGGAACCGTTTCCCATGTAATTCATAGCAATCCCACACAGCATTCCGGTCATTCCGGAACGGGAGCTGTCGAACCATTGAATGTCAGAGAGCTGGGTGAGTCCCCTTCCGTCCAGTTCGGCGGCGTTTTTCACGATTTCCGCGCGGAATTCTTTTTCGTTTTCTTCGGCTGTTTTAAGGCTCCGCAGATCCCCGCACGCGGCTGCCGCCCCCAGACCCATGAGTCCGTTGCGTCCGCAGCCGTCAAGAATCATTGCGAACCGTCCGGAATCCATTTTCCGGTCTTTCAGCAGATAACGTTCTCCCGAGATATTTCTCAGGGTATCTGCGGAAACACCCTGTTCCGCAAGTCTCAGAACAATCAGGGAAGAAAGTTTTCTTCTTTTGTCGTCGGACAGTTCGGAATTGTAGGAATCTTTGGAAATTCCCGCTTCGCCCAGAATCTCAGCAACCCCTTCCGCGTTTCCGCTTACGCCCCTGATATAGGGTTCGGAAGAAAGAAACAGCTCGTCCGTAAGTTTTCCGGAGGGGATGACCGATCCTTTTTTCGTCAATATGTGGCCCCGTTCCGTCCCCTCGTCGAGAAGATAAGCGTTCAGACCGTCGATTTCCTGTTTGTCACCGTATATTCCGGCGAAAGCGATTTCGACCAAGTCCCAGTTTCTTTCGTTCAGGGTCACGGCGAACAGACACGCCATGGTGGAGCCGCATCCGTATTTCATGCCGTCTATTCCGTGGAAGTGGGGATTGGCGTAAATCACCCGTTTCGCTTCCGCGCCGGGGGTGTGATGATCCAGAACCACGATTTTGCGGTCCAGCGCGTCCATTTTTTCTATGTAGGATGCGCCCAAATCCGTCATAACTATACATTCGGCGTCGCTGTTCTCCACTTCCGGGAAGGTACTGTCGTCGAGAGTCGTCAGAAAGGTGACTCTGAATTCCTTTCCCTCGCGCATCAGAGCTTTGATGACGATTCCGGCGGAAGAAATGCCGTCTGCGTCGTAATGGGAAATTACGTGAATGAAACCGCTGCCGCGGACGGTATCCGCGGCGGCGGAGAGAATTTTAAGAAGTTTTTCGGGGACACTCCGGTCCATTTCATTCTCACTTGAGCATAAGCTCCGCGTTCTTCAGCGAATATTTCCACTCTTTGGGAAGGACTCCCCTGTCTTTGTAGTATTTTTCGAGCCTTCTGATTTTCGCTTCGATGAGAAGAAGACCTCTTTTGTTGGCAACGTCTCCCTTGTTTTCCTTTACGTGGACGTTGAGGGAAATTGCGCGCCTCATGAGGTTGGAAAGATCCTCGGGAAGAGAAGGTGCCACGCCCTTTTCCTCCATGATTTCGGTAACGGTTTTTCCGGTTGCCAGTTTGACATTGGGAACTCCGTACTGGTCTCTGAGAACGAGTCCGATTTTCGCGGAAATCATTCCTTCCTTAGCGAATTTCACTATGAGTTCTTCAATCTCGGATGCCCCTATGGGTACCCAAGCGGGATTTTCGGACACCATCGGGCGTCTCGAACGGGATTTCCCCCTTCTTCTGGTGTGCATTCTTGCCATGATATGATACTCCGAATAGGTTTGGCGGCTTGGCTGAGTCACATTAACGGCACGGTATATTAAAAGGTTACATCCGCGCGCGGTATTATGCGCGTTTTCCGGACACTTCGGATTCCGCCCAGGGAATCACGTCCAAATACTCGTCCCGGGGAAAGGACAGAACTTCTGGAAGTTCGGAGAAAAGACGGCTTTCCATCTCTCCGCCGGATATTTTTTCTCCGAGTACCGCGGCGCACACGTCGCAGTATCCCAGATCCCGGACGGCGACGATTTCGATACCGTACCCGGATTCTTCGAGAAATTCCCGTTCCGCGGCTTCTTTTACGCTCTCTCCGGCTTCGGCCTTTCCTCCCGGCATCTCCCATCCCTTTCTCTTCCGGTTGTAAACCATCAGGTATTTTCCGTCCGAGAAAGCCACTGTGTAAACGGTCCTCATTTTTTCGCTCCGAAAACGATCATGACGTGATTCTTTTCGTAAGGCTCCAGACTTCTGGAATCCAGTATTGCGAATCCCCTTCCGCGGAGAACCGATTCGGCCTCCGCATATACGGCTTTCGGTTCTTTCGCGACGTCTTCGGAATTGGCTTTCACGCACAGCATTCCGTATTCCGCTCCGAAAGCTTCGGCGTTGTCCGCGGCGATTTCCGCCTGCCGTTTCTGTGCCACGTCCTGATAAACTATTTCGACTCTGTCCGAAGCGAAAAGATATTCTTCGGGTTTCGTGGCATCGCCAAGAACCGGAATCATGTTCGGCCGTCCTTCGCACACGGTCACCAGATCCCTGAACATTCTCTTCGAAATTTCGACGCATATTATTTTTCCTTTGACACACACGTCGGACACATGGGATGCGGTGGTTCCGCCGGATGCTCCGAGATACAGGACGGAAGAAGTTTCCGTAAACGGAAAGACTCTTCCGCCGTTGGTAAGGTAGGCGGAAAGTTTGCTCCTGCGGGGAGACCATTCCCTGTATTCCGTCCCCCCGTCGGTTACGAGGCGTTCTCCGTACACCCTTTTTCCGGGCAGGGAGGATTCGGTATACAGTTTTCCGTTCCGGGTAAAAACCCCCGGAACGTCCTTCAGATGTTCCACAATTCCGCCAACGGGTTTTCCTTAGAAAAAGGAACCTATCGGAAACCCTAATTACGGAGTTACCGCCTTAGGATGCCCATGAACCTTGTCGAAACGCTGCGGGAAATCGCAAAGGAAGTCCGGAAGGCCGTATCGCTGATACCGGATTCCGACTTCAGAGGCAAAGAAATCTGTATGGGAGACGACGGAACTCCCACGTCCGGAATAGACAAGGTGGCCGAAAACGCCGTTCTGGGATATATCGAAGCCAACGGACTGAAACTCAACGTTCTGAGCGAAGAAATCGGTTTCGTCGACAACGGCGGAAGCGACGTTCTGGTTTTGGATCCGATAGACGGAACGAACAACTCGGTTGCGGAAATTCCCTTCTATTCCATATCAATGGCCGTGGGGACGGGTTCGCTGAGGGGTATGCACACCGCGTTCATCATGAACCTGGCAACCGGGGACGAGTATTGGGCGGTCAAAGGAAAAGGCGCCTACTTCAACGGAAGAAAACTCAAGGTGAGAAAGCCGGACTTCGACAGAATATTTGCGATGATATACACGGGAAACTCGGCCGCGGACGAATCTTTCGCACTGATCAAAAACGTCAAAAGCGTACGTTCCATGGGATGCGCTTCGCTGGAAATGGCACATCTGGCACTGGGGCACGCGGACATATACTACATGAACGCCGAACGCTATGACCGTTCCGTAAGAACCGTGGACATAGCCGCGAGTTCTTTGATACTGAGAGAAGCCGGCGGAGAGATATACGACTTGGGAGGAAACGTTCTGGACATGCCTCTGGACAATTCTTTCCGTTCCAACTTTGTCGCGTGTACGGACAAGAAGGTTTTCGATCACCTCATGAGGCCTTATGTAGAAAACCACGGTTCGGCAAGGTACGGAGTTTACGCGAACGCAACGGTCCCGGGCGTCGGTACGTACGTACGCAGGGTCTGCGCCGCCCTCGAAGGCGAAAAAGTCGTTCTGGACACGTCGGCCGCCGAGATTATGGGAACCGAAGGCATTCCGATTTCCGAAATGGACGTGGACATCGTGATTGTGGTCGGCGGAGACGGAACAATCCTGAGAGCCCTTCAGAACACCGATGCGGCAATAATAGGCGTTAATGCCGGAGGAGTAGGATTCCTGGCGGAGCTGGAACCGGACGAAATCGAAGAAGGCATATCCAGAATAAAGCGCGGAGAGTACACGGTGGAAAACAGATCGAAAATCAAAATCCGCTACGGTTCCGAGGAGTTTCCCGACGCCGTGAACGAAGCGGTCATCCACACAGATTCGGTTGCTAAAATCAGGCAGTTCAGAATATACGTCAACAACCACATGGTCACCGAAGTGCGCGCCGACGGCGTGATAATCTCGACGTCCACGGGTTCCACGTGCTACGCCATGAGTCTCGGGGCTCCGATAACCGATCCGGGGGTGGAAGCGTTTCTGATAGTTCCCATGGCAGCTTTCAAATTCGCATCCCGTCCTTTCGTTGTTCCTTCTTCTTCGAAGATAACCGTCGAGGCGGTCATGGACAAAGGATGCCTTATGGTCGTGGACGGACAGCACGAATATCCCATGAGAGGCGGAACCAAGGCGGAATTCTCTTTATCGGACACGAAAGCCCGTTTCATAAAACTGGATAAGGACTTTTATTCCAGAGTGAGGGACAAACTGGTGAACGCCATATGAAGAGAATACGGGGAATACATGAGGAAGTCATCGAAGCCATCAATGAATCGGCTCGGTCAGTCCACCCGGACGAGTTTCTCTGCATGCTCAGGGAGGAGGACGGAATAATTTCGGAACTCGTGCTTCTTCCGGGAACCGTTTACGGCGATTCCCACAGTTTCATGAGCGATTGGATGGCACCCGTGGATTTCAGTCTGGTCGGAACCGTGCATTCCCATCCGGGTTACTCCAACGAACCTTCCGACGCCGATTTGGATTATTTTTCGAACATGGGCGGAATCCACATCATTACGTGTATGCCGTACGACGGAAAAAGCTGGAGGGCTTACGATTCGGCAGGCCGTCCTCTGAAACTGGAAATATTCACTGACTCCTGATTCCGTCGTTTACTATCTCTTTGGCTATTTCCAAAAGACCCACGGCGTAAGCTTTGTCTCTGGCTTCCGCCTTAATGTTGATGATCCCTTCGGAATCCGGGAAACTGATGAGGAACCAGCCGTGTTCCATGTCGACTCTCCAGCCTTTGACGTGAACCACGTCGGTGTAATCCAATTCCTTAACGGATTCCGCAATGTTTCTCCACAGGGCTTCGTAACCGCCAGTAAAGTGTATTTTGGCGGTTTCGGTGATGTAGCCTTCCATGTCGTCGAGGGCGTCGCTAAGGCTGTTGGAACCTGCGTATTTCGAAATTATGGCGGCCGCCATCACCCCGTCCGGACAGAGAGTCATTCCCGGCAAAATAATCGAACCGTTGCCCAGGGCTCCGAATTCTATCTTCTCGGCCTTCATGGTCGAACACAGTGCCACGGGGTCCGGTTCGCATTTGACGATTCTGCGGTCTTCCGTTTCTTTTTCCCCGTCCCAAAATGCCCTGTCCACGCTCGCGGAGACGTCGATCGGGATTACGATATCTTTCGGTTTCATGTATTTTACCAAAAGTGCCAGCAGATTGTTTCCGCTGACGTACTCTCCGTCTTCGTCCACGAGAGCGACGCGGGTGCCGTCTCCGTTCAGAAGAATTCCTATGCTCCCGGGTATGGTTTTGACGGCAGTCTGCACGTCCTTGGCCTCGGAGACTTCGATCCCGGAGAACCTGGGCTGATAGCTGCGGTCGGGGTGGGAATTGATGCTGACGACGTCGGCTCCCGCCGCGGTAAGAATCTGGGGAGCCACGAAAGAGGTGCTGTTGCATCCGCAGTCCACGACTACCGAGCAGTCGATTTCTCCGCAGACCGAAACGAGTTTTTTGATGTATCTGACGGAAACCGAGTCGTCCCGTTTCATGCTGCTTACGGAAAGATATCCCGGAAGGGGAGTGAAAGCTTCGGAATATTTTTCGATGGTTTTCATCTGCTCTTCGCCGAATTCGGAACCGTCGGCGTTACGCAGGGTTATTCCGCTCACCACTCCGTGAACGTCCGGAGAGCCTATCATCGCGTAGCAGTCCATTCCCGAAGACGCAAGGGCGCCTGCGGGAGAGGGCACGTATCCCAGGTCCAGAACTTCGGACCCCACGGACATCAGTCCTGATATGAAAGCGTCGCGTATCATCTTGCTGCTTCTGCTCAGATCCATGCCCACGGAGACTTTTTTGTAGGATGTTCCCACGGCCCTTCCCGCGGAAAGCGCCTTCTCGGGAGTCATGTTCGAGTCGGATGCGGACTTGAAATCCAATCTGCTCGGATGCATCGTCGGGTCAGAGCATTTAGTTGTTCATATTTATTGCCATGGAATCCGTGCACTCCGTTTCACGTAGCCAGACGTCGGAAAAACGTCCGAAAACCGAAAAATCATTAAATAGTATAAACGCGGATTAAAACTCTGCGTGGCAGGTCTGGCCTGTCATCAGAAGGGATAATATGGCAATGGAAAAAATCAGTTTTGAAAAAGCTCAGGCTATAGCCAGAGTCAAAGGACTTCAGCCCGGAAAAGTCAAGGGCACCGAAGGAGTACAGTTCACCAAGGGAAACAACGACCGCCTTTCGGTTATATCCTGGGACGAATTCGCGTCGGCTCTCGATGCGAGGAATCTCGCAATATACGAATCCGGCGGCTGGATGAAAATAATGAAGGCTTAAACTCCTTTGCCGGTTCATTCCGGCATTGCTTTTCCATCACACTTTTTATAGAACTAAGTGTTCCCGTGCTTGGAACGCAGGGGTTGCCGAGCTTGGCCAAAGGCGATAGATTCAGGGTCTATTCGCGCAGGCGTTCGTGGGTTCGAATCCCATCCCCTGCACCACCTTTTGCATTATTCCGAGCTCTCCGTTTCGCATTTTCACCCTATGAACCAGGAAACGGCGGCTCCCGCGGCACTAAGAACAATCAAAAGCATGGCGACGGCTGCCCATTTGTAGTCCTTTTCTAAAAATAAAATCGTCATCGAAACGGCGACCCCCGCCATGGGGGACGCTATGAGTACAAGAACCCCGACCCAAAGTACGGAATCTCCGAATCCCGTCGCGGCGAATATCAGTCCGGCGACGATGAGGGCGATACCCGTGATACCGCCGTACCACAGCATCTTGGCAGTGGAATCGTTAAGATTCACATGAATCCCCCCGCTCTCAGCAGAATAATGGCCGAAATGAAGAAAAGAAGAACCGAGAAGTATTTTCTCAGATGCCTGCTGTTGGTTTTCGCGGACAGTACCGTTCCGATCATGGATCCCAAAAATCCTCCGGCGGAAACCGCTCCCGCAAAATGGAGATCCAGGGCTCCGGTGACGAAGAAAATGATCGCTCCCGCAAAGGCGGTTATTCCGATCATGTAGTTGCTCGTGGCAGTCGCGGCCCTCATGGGGATGTGCATGTGGAGATTCATTATGGGAACCTTTATGCTTCCTCCGCCTACGCCGGTCATGGACGAGACCAATCCCGCCAGGGTGCACATGGCGGCGCCGCTCCTCATATTCTGGACTTCGTAGCCGATTTCTTTCTTTTCGTTTTCGTCGTAATACGAAAATGCGTGTTCGACCGACGCATCTTCGGGTTCGATTATGCGTTCCGGATTGAGTATCATGCGTATGCCGCTGTAAATCAGGACTATAGAGAAGATCACCAGAAGAACCGTATCTCCGAGATATCCTGCGATAATCGCACCTATTACCGCCCCTGCTACGGTCGTTGTTTCCAGATAAAGACCCAGCCTTATGTTGGAAAGACGTTTGCGCACAAATACGGAAGACGCTCCCACCGAGGTTGCGACGATTCCCACAAGACTGACGGCGGCGGCGTCTCTCGCTCCCATTCCGAAAAATATCGTAAGTATGGGCACTATAATCATGCCGCCTCCGATGCCGAACAGAGCTCCCAGGATTCCGGCGAGAGCTCCCGTGAGAACCAGAGACAGGATAAGAATCGGATCCACGTTTTCCTGATTGGCGGAATTATATTAATCCTGTCGGTCCGCGGATAAAAAGGATTATTACCGAAGTGTCCGTAAAGTCCGATGTGTCCGTCATAATAGTCAGATACTCGGAAATCGGTCTCAAAAGCCTGCCCGTGAGGGTAAGATTCGAAAATCAGCTGAAAGATGCGATGCTGTCGATGCTGGCCGCGGACGGTGCGGAAGCCATAGTCGAAAAAGGCGACGCGCGGTTTTACGTAAAAAGTTCGGACACGGAAAAAGCCGTAAAATCTCTCAGAAAGGTTTTCGGCATAGGTTCTCTGTCGGTTGCGGAAGTCGTCACCTCCGCCATGGAAGACATATGCGCTTCCGCCGCCGCCTACTCGGAAGGAAAGCTGTCCGAAGGGGAGACGTTCGCCGTCAGGGCAAAAAGGGAAGGAAGCCACCCTTACAAAAGCACGGACGTGGGGCGGGAAGCGGGCTCGGCGATTTTCGAAAGAAACGAACATCTGGGTATTAAGGTTGATCTGACGTCTCCCGATAAAATATTCTATATCGAGGTCAGGGAAAACAAGGCGTATATTTTCGACAGTTACGTACGATGCCATGCGGGTCTTCCCGTGGGAACCCAGGGAAGGGCGGTGGCCGTATTGGGAAACGACCGTTCGTCTTTATCTGCCTGGCTCATGATGAAAAGAGGCTGCAGAATATTTGCCAGAGGCACGGATACCGCAGGCATTCTGAAACATTACGACCCGGATATGAAATTCATAGAGGAGGGGGCGGACGAACCTGGCGGCGTCATGGGATATGTTCTCGGAACGGATCTTAAGGGAATCGAAAACGTAAACGTCGCGGATTATCCCGCTCCCGTGTATTTCCCCACGGCAACCCTGACGGATGCGGAAGTTGCGGAAAAAATCGAAGAACTGAAAAAAGAATGTAAAATGTAAAAGGTTTGAAAACGGAAAAACCGTTTTATTTCTTGTACTGGCGGGCCAGCTTCTTCTTTTTGCTGTTGCTGGTCTTATTGGCCCTGACGGAAGGTCTGGCATTCTCTGCGCCGGTACCGGTGTGTCTCATTCCGCGGCCTTTCTGGCCGGCGGAAGTCTTTCCGCGGTAGACACGGTTGGTGTTGTTGCTTTCGCAGATCCAGTTGATCTTCTTGTCGGCCTTTATGACCGGGTGCGCCGGATCCACGAGGATGACTTCGTACCATTCCCTCTGTCCGTCGGCTCCGACCCAGTAGGAGTTCAGAACTTCCATATTCGGGTATCTTTTAGCGGTTCTCTCTTCGGCGATGCTCTGAAGGCTCTTGCCGACGGTCATCCTGTTCATACCCTTTCTTTTGGCCCTTCTTCCGCCTTTAATAGTTCTTTTTCCGAAGTTCCCTTTTCTGACTCTGGCTCTTACAACCGTGTAGCCAGGCTTCGCTTTGTATCCGAGGGCTCTGGCCCTGTCCAGACGGGTGGGTCTTTCGATTCTGATGAAGTTTTCTTCCTTTCTCCACTGAATCTTTCTTTCGTAGTTAAGCTGCTTGACGTAAGATTTCTCGGGCGTGTTCCAAGCATCGGCTATGTAGCTGTACATGCTCTTTCCGTTGACCGGGCGTACTTCTTCCTGAGTAGTTTCGCTCATGTGTATCACCATTTCGGATTCACCTTTCGGGCACATCTCCGCGGAACCTTAGTTCCGTAGGGTTGTGATTATTAAGGACTATTTAACGATGACCTTCGAAAGCGTACGTGATACACGCGTATACGCGTAATACGGCGGAGAATTAATAACCCGCCGTGCGATGTACGGCCGTGTCCAAATGCAGAGATTGCGGAGCCGAGCTCACTGACAGCCTTGCGTACTGCAACAGATGCGGAGCAGATCAGAGAATCCCGCCCGCTCCCGCGGAGAAAAACAAAGAATCGTTTCTGGTACCCGCAGCCGTGGCAATCGTTTCGATAATCATTGCGACGGCAACGATTCTGTACCTTTTCCTGGTCTGAAAGGGAATCAGAAGAAATCTTTCAGACTGGTGGTTTTGGTGCCGGAATTCCTGGGTTTCGGCTTTTCTTTCGGTTTGGTTTCGGTTTTCGCACTCAGATCGATATCCAGAAGAGTGGACTGCTGACTTCCCAGCATGAGGTCTTTTTCCGTCCAGCCGAACACTTCAGTGATTCTTGATGCGGTATGTGCCAGACGTTCTGCGTAATAGCGGTAGTCGGGCTTATGCGTGAATTCTTTTCCGCTTACGTAGGGTTCCACCCGCTGGGGTACCGCATCTCCGTCGGTAACTATCCACGAGACCTTGGCTCCCGGTATGAATTCGTAACCCAGGTCGACAAGTTTTTTGGCAGCCTGTACGTTGGCCATCCTCTCCGGGTTGGCATACGCGTTGATGCCCTTGCATGTACGGGATATCACGAGTTCTTCGGCGGAAACCCTGCCCGCCATGGTGTCCTGTATGGTTTTTCTCACCATGGCGACCGCACCTTCGTTGTCCTCGTCCAGAATCTTTTCGAACAGATTTTCGAGAAGCCTGCTCTGAAGATCGAAGGAATCCGAACGCCGTATTTCGTATCCCCTCACCAGAAGTTCGTCCTCTTCCTCGGGCCAAATTACTCTGCCCACGTATCTTTTCTTTTTGCCGTGGGAAAATAAAGGCTCCATAAGTTTCTCGAATTCGAGTCTCCGGCCTTCTTCCGAAAAACGGTCCGCCATGGATTTGCCGAATTTCACGGCGCCTTCTTTGCTGTGTTCCGGAGATCCTATGAAAACAGAGTCCGTGTCCGAATAGATGACTTCTATTTTTTCCGATTCCAAATCCCGTATTATGCTTTTGACGCTGTCTCTGGCGAAAGAAGTGATGGCTCCGCCTATGTTTTTGTTGGTGAAACGGTAGAACGAGGAGGCGAACACGCCGTAAAACGTGTTCATCAGTATCTTGACGGCGGCCTGCAGGCCGTCCAGATAATGCGCTTCGTCGGGGTCGGACGTCTTTTTCATGGAAGCTTTGATACTGTCTCTGTAATCCATCAGGTCCGACAGAATCTCCGGAAGAAGTCCTGCCCTGCGTTCCTTGGACATGAATCTGGCTCCGGAGGGGCTTATTATCTCGCCGTCGTTGGAAAGAGTCGTGAAACAGATGTTGTTGGAAATAATCAGGGACGGATACATGGATTTGAAGTCCAGAACCACCACCCAATGGTAAAGACCGGGATTCATGGTGTGAACATATCCACCTTCTATCTGTTCGGAATCCGAACGTCTTCCCCCCATCATGGGAACGGCAATCCCTTTCCGGTCTGCCGCTCTTATGAGCAGGGAATCGGCAAGTTGCGACGATCCGGAAGTGAGCACGTCTTCGGCCGGAAGTTTGGAAACCGCGGCAAGATCCATCCCTTTTCTGATATTCTCGACCTTCAGTAAAATACGGAGTGCCAGTTCGGCGTCTTTCGTACAGTATTCCAGAACTTTTTCTCTGTTGTTCGTCCACTCTTCGTCCATTTTCGAAGGGTCTACGTCTATCTTCCCTTCGCCGAGAAGCAGCATGGATACGGCGTTCAGAGTTTCCTGTTTGGGACGCAGTTCTCTTTTCGCGGCCCACCAGGCATCCACCACCAGACGCCCCTTTATGCGCCAGTATCTTTCGCCTATGGTTCTGGGCTGCCCCCCGTCCCTTCCCCAGGGCATGGCGTCGGCCATCTTGTTGACCTCGGCCCGTTCCTTGATTTTTTTGATATCGTAATTGTCTATGTTGTATCCGGTGATGACGTCGGGGTCCTCTTTTCTTATCAGTTCCGAAAATTCCGTTATGATTTCCTTTTCGGAGCCCGTTATGGGTTCGCAGTAACGCCTGGTTCCCCCCTCGTCCGTCACGGCGCATATGCAGTAGATGAATTCGTGTTCGACGCTGTTTTCTATGTCGAAGGACAGTATTTTCAGAGGAGGCGTGAACGGATCTATGTTTTCGAAAGATTCCATTTCGACGGTAATGTCCGTCGTATACTCGGCTTCGATCTCTTTTCCGGAGACTCTTATGCAGGCCCCCATGTCCGTGTCGTAAATGTACCTGTGGTGGAACGGAATGTCGGCGGCCAGAACGTCGAAGCCGTCTTTTCTCGCGGAGTTTCTGTATTCCGAAATCTTCCAGGGATTTTTCAGAGTGACTTTCAGAGTGTCCTGGAATTCCCCTTTGTGGAGCAGTTCCTTATGTTCGGTCGATACAACTTCGTCGTCGCCGTTCAGAGTTTTTTCCATAGCGGGCGTGGGCCTCACTATGTAATAGTACGGGCGGAATCCCTTTACCAAAACGGTTATGGATTTTCTTTCCCGGGTTTTGCCGAACAGTTCTATCACGGGTTCGTCGTCTTTTTGTGTATAGGACGCGGATATTATTCGGAGTTCCCAGGACATCGCTTCACCTGTTCGCAACGATTCTTATGACGTCTCCGTCCTGAAGCACATAGTCGGCCCCGACGGTCCGTTTGGTTTTGGCGTTCACGGCTCTGATGAATTTATCTCCCAAATCCGTATGAACTCTGTATGCCAGATCTTTCGCGGTGGAGCCCCTCGGGAGCAGGAATGCGTCCGGCAGAACCCGTCCGAAATGATCCGTGTATTTTCCTTCGTCTTCGACGGGATACACGGCTATAAGGTCCAAAAGCCCGAAAGCGGCGGTTTCCAGACATTTCTGCACGCCTGTACCTTCGAAAAGGGCCATCTTTTCGCTCATGTAATCCAGAGCCTTTTTCTGTGCCTCGTTCGTTTCCGCACCTTTGCGTTCGAAAGAGGGGTTTCCCGGAACGTATTCGATCATTCCCGCGGCCGCCGCCTTCTTAAGTGCCAGTTCGGTTTCCGCCATGGTGGGAACCGAGTTGGGTTCGCATTCCGAAATCTTCTTTATGTTCTCGGGGGGAGCGATGTCCGCCTTGTTCATGGATATCATCATGGGGCGGCTCAGTTCTCTTATCCTGGCACACAGTTTCATCAATATATCGTCGTCCCAAAGATTGGGATCGTCGGGAAGCCCCGTAAGTCTGACGGCGTCTTTGATCTGACCTTCGGTGACCTTGAGTCCCGCAAGCCTGTCCGCAAGAACCTCTTCGGGTTTCGTTCCCTGCATCTTTGCCTGTCTGGCTATTCTCGAAAGTCCGTTTTTGATTATTTCCGTCATCCAACGGTCTATTTCGGTTTTGAGAAACTCTATGTCTTCGGATGGATCGTGGCTTCCCAGCGGTACGGAGTTGCCTTCTATGTCGGTGGAACCGCTGGCGTCGATTACGTTTATGAGCGCATCCGCCTGGCGCAGGTCGTCCAGGAATTTATTACCCAGACCCTTTCCTTCCCACGCGTCGGGAACCAATCCCGCCACGTCGATGATATCCACGGGAATCATGCGTATCCCGTCCGCGCATGCGGAATTGTGAGGAGTGCATTTCACTCCCAGTTCCTTGCAGGGGCAGGGAGATCTGACATATCCCACTCCTTTATTGGGTTCTATCGTGGTGAATGGGTAATTGGCGACTTCGGCAGACGCCATGGTTGCGGCGCTGAAGAACGTGGATTTTCCTACATTCGGTTTTCCGACTATTCCGATGAGCATCGTATCGCATCCCTATAGATGAATCAGGTTATACCTTTACCGAACGGGATACCGCATCGGACAGTTCCGCTATTTCCGCCGGAGAGAGCATTTCGATTCTGGAATCGGCATACGGGAGATTCTCCGTATTTTTTATTATACCCGAGTTTCTGAGGGCGGTTCCTATCTTTTTACGTCTTTGGGCGAAACATACGTCCACAATTTTCGAAAAAAGTTCGGCATCGTTCAGTTCGAAGGGAGCTGGACGCGGTTCAATCACGACGACCGAAGAATCCACCTTCGGGCGGGGGTCGAAGCGGGAGGCAGGTACGTTTTCGATAACCCTGCATTCCGCCTTGGTAAAAAGATTGACCGTAAGACGGGAATAATCTTTGGAGCCGGGTTCGGCAACCATGCGGTCGGCAAACTCTTTCTGAACCATCACCACGGCTCTTTCGAAGTTATGTGCCAGAAGTTTGAATATTACGGGAGTGGAAACGCTGTACGGCAGGTTGCTGACGAACACGTCGAATTCGGGCCATTCCACTTTAAGGGCGTCGCCTCTGATCAGAGTGACGGAATCTCCGAATTTTTTTTCCGTGTAATCCGCCAGAATCGGATCGATTTCGATGCAGAAAACCCGTCCGCCTGTTTCTACTAAACGTTCCGTAAGTATTCCGAATCCGGGGCCGATTTCAAGAATCCTGTCGTTTTCTTTTATTTCGGCAGCGGAAATCTGACGGTCCGCCACTCCTTCGTCCTTTAAAAAATTCTGACCTCTGCTCTTTTTCGGAATCAGTCCCGTACCGTCGATCGGGCGTCCGGCGGTCATTTCGAAACGAAGATATAGCGCTTCATGTCGTTTTCGGAAATTTCCTGAACTATGCGCGCGACTATGAGTTTATCCGGATTCTTTACCACGGGGACTCTGGCGGCCAGGTCGTCGAAATCTTTGAAAGGTTCCTTTTCCCGTTCTTTCAGGATGGCTTCCATGCTCTTTTTGCCCAGTCCGGGAAGTTCTTCCAGAAGGTGTTTGCGCATGGAAATGGGCCCGGCGTTGTTGAAAAAGCGTATGAACTTTACGGGATCGGCGGAAACGATATCGGCAACCGCATATTCGAGTTCCGACTGTGCGGTGCTCGTAAGCTCGCCGTATCCGACGCGTCTTTTCAGATGGTCAATCTGTACGCGTTTGGAGGAATCCTTTCCGATGTAGAGGCGGTCGCCCATTACGATTTTCGCGCCCGGCTTGGGAACGAGTTCGAAAAGCTTGAATTCCTCTTCGCCCACGGCAAAGCATGTCGGCTCTTTCTTCGAGAAACCGCCGCCCGGTATTCCCTGGGGCAGATAGTCTATGACCCGTACATACTCTTCCATAGCCATTTGTAATCCCACCCGATACCAGTTTACAGGTATTTAGCGACTGTTGTAAGAATCCTGTCGGTGGTTTCGCTGTCGAGAGTGATTCTTTCTTTGGAGAAAATCACGCGGACGTCGACCGGGTATTTTGGAAGAATGTCTGCGATTTTTATCGCTATGAAATCGGTTACCGATTCTATGCCTTTCAGCTCTTCTACCAGGGCTTTGGCGTCTTCGGCGGACAGGCGGCTTACAGTCTGGGCGTGTTCCATAGTGGCATTCTGGACTGCCAGGAGTCCTCTCTTCTCTTTTTCCGCAGTCATAATGTCTCTGACTTCGGCCAAACTTACGTACTGCTCAGACATTTTCGCACCTTCCGCTCACTGCACGTTCCTTACGAGGTGTTCGGGACGGGCCACGACCGTTTTGGTCTTGTTGCCGCTTTTTACGCTTACTTCGTAAGCCGCGCCTCTGGGGCCTATGACCACTCCGGTCAGACCGTGAAACCTCGAGAACGGCATTCCCTTGTGCACGCTGGGGTCGATCACTATGTTGACTTTTTCTCCGGACTCGAAAGTCTGGAAGCTTTTTGTGATCGGCGAAAGACCGCGGGCTCTCGCTCTCTTCTTCAGAACGTTGCGGGTCTTTGTCCTTGTTCCTTTGGATGCCTTCATCTCACTCAACTCTCCGGTTCTTCGTATTTTATCGTCAATACGTCCAATTCCTGGACTGTGCAGGGTATTCCCAGGGCATCGGAGAAGTTAGGTATGCTTCTCCCCCCGTCGCCGGACACGAACTCCTTCACGTATGTTCCGGATTCCGTTTCCAGTGTAAGGTCGAACGTACAGTCTCCGACCGGTTCCGCCTCGACCCAGCGGATAGTTCTTTTTCTCACCAGGTCGGCACGTCTGTGCTCGACGCGGGTGGGAGTCCTCTGGTCGATACGGGTATCCCTGAACGATAAGGCTACCTCAATTAGTTTCTCTTTATTAACTTTGCCGTCGGCCTTCACACGTGCGCGATATACTTTGTCGGGGTCGGCGCCTTTGTACCTCTGCACGGCTTCCCTCTCTGCGAAACGCAGGTCTCTGAACTGTGCCAGATCCGATTTGTTGGCTTCTCTCTCCAAAGCCCGAAGATCTATGTTTCTGATTTTGGGGTTACTGAGTTCCAGAACGAAAGGACGGCCGTCTCCGAGCATGAGTGCGTCTATGTCTTCGCGTCCCATTCCGTGGAAAAAATGTTCTTTTCCGCCGCACATTTTCAGAGCTACGTCCCCTATGATTTCCTGCACGGAAGTCTGATACATTTTACCGGTGTTTCCGCATCTGGCACATCCTTTTCCTTTGCACATTCTGCAGGGCCATACGGTCTGCGGGATTTCTCTGCTCAGTTTGTTGTAGCGGCCTGTTATGAAGATGGGCTTGATGTCCAGTTCCACGTCCGCGAAACGGGTGTCTATGCAGGCCACCACCTGCGGGTTTTTGAATTCCACGTTTCTCCCGAGAATCTCGAAAGATCTTTTTCCGATTTCCCGGTTAAGTTCCGCTTTTATGGATTCGTTTTTTTCCAGCCCGAATTTTTCTGCCAGTTCCTTTTCTTTGGAAATTATGAGGGGATCGACTTTGGTTCCCACTAGAAAATTGTCCGATTCCACGGTTTCCACGGTTTCCGAAACCGATTCGGCGAAACGGTCCAGAAGATCGAAAATGTTTCCGCACAGCGGACACACGGCGTCGGGAACGACGTCCCCCATCTCCCTGCGGAGCATGGATCCGCGTACATCGTTCGTCATACCGGTGCTTTCTTTTCCGAACATTCTTCCCAGGCAGCGGTCGCAAAGACCCAGCTTTGCCAGTTCTTCGGCCTTCTCAAGATTGTTTACGACCCATTGTTCCATGTTTTTCCTCACAGGTCGAAGCCCATTTCCGTAATTCTCAGACGGGGCCTCTGGCCTTCCAGATAGTGGTATACGGAAGAGTGCTCGCTTCCGTTGAGAATCATTTCCACCGCGTGTTTGGCAACGGGAAGACTTATCGAATTTCCTATGAGTCCCACGGTGTTTCCGTAGACTATCATGTCGCACCTCGTAAGTTCCTCGATTATCCGGCGGGTTTTTCCGTCTTTTCCGATGAGCCTGCCGCGGATTCTGTTGAGCTGGTTGGTTCTGTCTCCGACGAATTCCTTGAGGTCGACAATCTCCAGGTATTCGTCGTCTTCCATGAGCCTGAGAGCCTTTTCGGGGTTGAATCCTCTGGATATCGCCTTGATTACATCGGCGAGTTTGAGAGGCATAAGGGCATCTTCGGTTTTTTCGTTGTGAATAATGACCAGCCCGTCTTTTTCAATCTGAATCGGAACTCCGGAAACTTCCTGAAGCATTTTTTTGGTTTCTCCGGATTTCCCTATAAGAACGGCGATTCTGTCCGACGGAACCCTGACTGTTCTCATTCTTCCTCCTCCTCTTCGGTACTGAAGACTTCCTTCAATATAATCTCCGGGTCTATTATATCGGCTCCGCGGTTTCTGAAAAAGCGGTTTATGTTGAGAATGTCCCTGTCCAGCAGTTCCTTCGCGCCGGGATAGTCCCTGGTCATGGCCTGACCGCAGTCAATCATTATCGGGCCTTCGCCGCTCATCAGTATGTTATATTCGCTCAGATCCCCGTGTACCAGATGGGCATCACGCCAACCGTCGATAATGAAGGAAACGGCTTCGTCGTAAGTTTCTGTGGGGTCGTCCAGAACAACATCTTTCAGTTGGGGGGCCGGTCCGTTTTCGTCCCCTATGAATTCTTCCACCAGACAGTTCATGTCGTAGGCGATTGGTTCCGGAACGGGTATTCCCGCATCGTAGTATCTCTGCATGTTTTTGAATTCCTTCTGTGTCCACACGTAAATCATTTTCGTGCGGCTCCCCTTCACGCCTTTGAATCTGGGGTCTCCCTCTATGTATTTGGAAATCCTTTTGAAAGTGGACGTGGAAGTTCTGAATATCTTAAGTGCCAGAGGTTCTCCGTCCTGGTCTTCGGCGTAGAATACGTTGCCTTCTTTTCCCGTGGATATCGGATAATGAACGGTGTCGATAATCCCCTCGGTCATGAATCCGTAAAGAACCATCAGGGTTTTTCTGTCGAACACCTGCTCTTCGGTCTGACGTTCGTCTCCGGTTTTATTGGTTTTCAGCGCATCAACGCGCTTCTCCATATAGGCGTAAATCTCTTCGTATGAGGTCACGCCCGTATCCCTCAATAGATGTCGATGGATTTGGGAATCTTGTTTCTTTTGCTGAGGTTTGCCGCCTGGGTTCTTGTGTACCTGAACCTTACGTCGCATTTGTCGGGCTGAAAGTCCCAGACGGAAACAATCAGAAGATCCCCCTCTCTTATCCACATGCGTTTTTTGATCTTGCCGGGGATGCGCCCCATCCTGGAAACGCCGTCCTCACACATGATTTTTATTTTAGAAGCGCCCAGCAGCTGATCCGCTATGCCGAATATCTCTCCTTCTTTTACATTGGGGAGGCGTATTCTGGATACATCTTCCTCCGTACTTTCGAGCGGTCCGTTGTCTGCCATGTTCTGCCTATCTCAGATATCTTTATTAATAATTTCCCATCGGAGCATGCCGCCGGGCCTTTTCGACGGCTCTTTATGCGTAAACTATTTTAACGGTATTCAAATATGGACGCCTGCAAGCTCCGGTAGTGTAGCGGCCAATCATTCGGCCCTTTCGAGGCCGACACTCGGGTTCGAATCCCGACCGGAGCACTATTCTCAAAAATCGCGTCAATAGCCGTTGCGCACTCCGGCGCCGGTGCTTCTGAATCCCAGAATCTTTTTGCGGTATGCTTTGCTTTTTTCGACGACCTCTTCGATGTTATTGCGGTTGACAGCTATTACTTCCGGAAGTTTTCTGGGATTGGCTTTCAGGAAAGCGTCCATAAGACCCGAATCGGGGAATTCCATGTTTTTGAGGTAATTTCTGTTCCAGTTCTCGGCCATGCGGAGCACCGCCTCGACACCTTCGTTGTAAAATGCCTGCAGAAGGACCGCGGCAACCGTGCAGTCTTTGGAAAGAACGGCAACGTTGCTTCCCCGCACGGCGAAATCTTCGCCGTTGAAAGAAAGTGCCAATCCTCCGCTTTCGTTTACCAGCTGCATGGCCTGGAAGTCCGAAGTGTCGCTTCCTATGTATGCCGTACCGTCCAGATCAATCGATGTTTTGCGTCTGATTTCCAGAAGAGAATACGCTTTCTCGTTGGACCCTATGGACGTCATGGATCTCATAATCGCTCCGGCCGACGTTTTCTGAAGTTTTTCGCCGTATATTTTGTCCATGGTTTTGATTATTTTCACGTCCGCGGGATTCAATTCGGTGGGAACGTTGAGTTCGTATTCGAATTTGGGGATTTTGAGGGCGGTTATCTCGGCTGCGGCCTCTCTGAGAACACGGCCTTCCTGCCTGGTCATATCAGCGGCATCCAGGCTGAGCTCCGAGTAGACCATGTTGCCCATGGGTATATCCAACCCCTCGCAGATGTTCATCATGTCGTGTTCGTAAAGTCCGGTGGATATGAAGGTGGGCATCAGACCGGATGCGTAGCGTATCGTTTTTCCCGCGGATGGGAAAAGGTCCAGAGCTTCCTTGCTGGCACTGTGCATTTTAAGGTCGGTTGCCCCGAAAGCCTTCAGGAAGGGAGCTATGATTTTCATGGTGTTTCCGGAACGTCCGTCGTCGCGGCTGAGAACATAGGCACACAACGAGTTGTATCTCGAAACCACGTCGTAAAAATGACCGCCGTTGCGTATGAACCGTTCGCATATGTCTCTGGTTCCGTTGTTTCTGGTGAGGAATCCCTGGCAGCTGCAGATGAACTGTTTGTCGTTTATGAGGCCCAGATCGTCCACTCCGTCGAATTCGGACACGGAATCACCTCAGCGCGGCATCGACCTCTTCGGTCAGGTCGTATGCCTTATCCAGTTTTTTGTTTCCGGAATACGGTTCTTTGTTGCGCAGGGACACTTTTCCTTCGGCAAAGGCTCCGATTGTGGATACGATGAGAGGCAGCTCTCTTTTCGCTCCCTCTTCTCTTATTTTCCTGAAGAGAGGTTCCTCGGCTCCCTCGTCTTCCTTTATTTGCCCGAAAGTGCGTCCCTTCAGTTTTTCTTCGAAATCGTTCCAGAGGCGGTCGAAATCTTTTCCCCGTATGGGGAAACGGCAATACGATACGGCGGCGCCTCTGTCCCACTCTTCGGTGCACACGTGCATCATGGCTCCCTGTTCCGAGGCGTCGTTTTCGATAAGCTCCCATATCACCTCTTCCCAGGTTCCTTTGGGACCGTCCGGCAGGGCGGGATGAAGATTCAGCATGTCGTATTCCCTACAGGTGTCGTCGTCCATCCAAAGCATGTATCCTGCGAGGATTCCCAAATCGAAGGGATAGGGTTCGGTTTTCTTCCTGAGGATTTTACCGTATTCCAGTCTCCAGCGGTCCTCGTCTTCCCGCCTCAGATCGGGTTTGAATTTTTTCCAGGAGGCGGTCACCAAAGGTACGCCGTAGCTGCGTACCAGGTCGAAAAACATCTCTCTCTGGTCTTTGCGGGGATTGTTTTCTTCCGTGTTGTCCCAATTACAGAAAACAAATGCGATTTCGGCGTCCAGAGAGCCTTCCCTTATCCGGTCCGCAACCGTCTTAAAGAGATTTCTCGAGCCGGGCCCTCTCCCAGTCGAAAACCAGCCCAATTTTATCATTACACACCTGATTCCGTCCGGGCGTTATATAGATGCGTTTTTTCGGGTCAGTAACCGAAGTTACCGAATACCGATTTATTTCCGTACGGCTCTGCGTTCATATGTCGAAAAGCACGGTGACCGACGGAGTTTCCGGGTCGACCTCCATCATGTGATATGTGACGGCCTTTACTTCCGTTCTGGTTCTGTGCCTCGACAGGTCGAGACGTTCGCCCTTCGCGTCGCACACCACGGTGTTTTCTTCGAAACGTACTTTGAATTCGCATAAGAACAGATTTTCCGTTTCTTCTATGAAAAGAAGTTCGGAAAGGAAATTGTAAAGCATGGACTCCGGGTCTTCGCCTTCGGTGCGTAACGAAATGTTTTCCGCGGGTTTCACTCCCCGCAGATCCACCGTCTGATCGAACAGGGCGTAAGCGGCGTTCGCGAAACATTCCTCCAGAGTGTTTCCGGTACACCTGACAAGGGAATCTGCGGTATGTTCCAAAGTTTCGTAAGAGTGCACGGACACGGATTGCCCGCAACCGATATAGGTGTTTCCGATTTTTCTTCTCCGAAACTTCTGCGAATAACGAAAAATATGTGCGAATTCAATTAATATCAGTGTTTGTTTTTTCGAAAAACGGAATCAAATTTCACATTCCCAAAAGTTCTTAATATTATTTGTTAATACGGGCGGTATGCGTGTTGCAATAATTGGATGTGGTTTCATAGGTACCGGTCTGGCTCTTACGGCAGACAGTATGCCCGAAGTGAAACGCATCTATCTTTTCGACATGGACACGGCCGCCGCCGATCGTCTGGCGGCCAAGACCAAAAAAGGAATAGTAATATCTTCCGTGGAAGAGGAACTCTATCACTGCGATCTGGTAATCGAAGCGGCATCCCAGGATGCGGCGAGGACCTACGCTCCCGTCGTGGTGGAAAGGGGAGTCAGCATGATGATAATGTCCGTCGGTGCGCTGGTGGACGACGATTTCAGGAACGCTGTCTTCGAAAAAGCTTCGAAAACCGAATCCTGCATCTACATTCCGTCCGGAGCCGTCTGCGGCGTTGACGGACTGAGAGCCGCCCGCGGAGACGACCTGGAATACGTGGAACTCATAACCACCAAAGCGCCCCGCAGTCTGGAAAACATTCCCTACGTTCTGGAAAAAGGAATCGTCGTGGACGACCTGAAAGAAAAGACGGTGATATACTCCGGAACCGCGAGGGAAGCGGTCAAGTATTTCCCCAAGAACATCAACGTGGCCGCCACCGTAAGTCTCTTCGGCATAGGATTCGACCGTACGAAGGTCACCATCGCCGTAGATCCGGCAATCAAAATCAACTCTCACGAACTCAGATACAAAGGAGCCTTCGGAGAGACAATCTGCCACACATACAACGTGCCGTCTCCCGAAAATCCGAGAACGTCGTATCTTGCGGCACTTTCCGCAAACCACGCGTTCAAAAGTTTGGTCAAGAACGTCTGGATTGCTCTGTGATCCGTACCGGAGGCGCCGCTGATATGGTTCGGTCAAGAGCCGCGAGGCTTTCGGATAACTCTCCCGAAACCGATGCGATAGTGATAGTGAACGGCGACGAACCGTTCTGCGATTCCGCCTTCTGGTACCTTACCGAACAGAAATCCGGAACTTTCGAGGGGGGAATCGCTGTTGTCAGAGACGGGAAACTGGACGTAATCGTAAGCACCCTCGAAGAGGAAACCGCCCGGGAAGGCTGCGGAGAGATACACGTTTATTCTAACCGCGCGGAAAGGGACGGATTGCTGAAAGAGCTGCTGAACGGATGCACGGATGTCGGATTCAACACCTTGAGCGCTCCCTACGCTTCCGTCCGGTACATCGAAAAAACGGCGGGAATAAACGTAAAGAACGCTTCCAAAGAAATTCTGGAAACCCTTACGGTCAAAGACGAAAAAGAATTGAAATCCATACGCAGGGCGTGCGAAATATCTTCGAAAGTGGCGTCCGAAATACCGGAAATACTTACTGCTGGTATGACGGAAAAGGAAGCGGCTTTCGCCATCGATTTCAGAATGAGGGAACTGGGAGGCGAAGGAAACGCGTTCGAAACCATAGCCGCGTTCGGTCCCAACTCGTCCAAACCCCATCATTCCCCGACAGACCGTAAAATTTCGAAAGGAGACGCGGCGCTGTTCGATTTCGGAACGAAATACGAAAAGTACTGCTCCGACCTCACGAGAACGGTTTTCTTCGGAAAACCCGACGAAAGGATGGAAAGAGCCTACGAAACGGTAAAAAAGGCCCAGGAAGAAGGCTTTTCGCGCTACCGCGAAGGAGCACCCGCCGCCGACGCCGACATAGCCGCCAGAGAGATAATCGATGCCGGGGAATTCAAGGGAAGAATGATCCACACTTTCGGCCACGGCATAGGCATGGACATCCACCAGGGAATTTCGGTCTATTCCAAATCCGATTACACACTGAAAGCGGGAAACGTCGTGTCGGCGGAGCCCGGAATATATCTACCCGGAATCGGCGGAATAAGGATAGAAGACACCTGTCTGGTACTTAAGGACGGAGCGGAAAGACTGACGTCTTTCGACCGCGAACTGACGGTAGTCTGATCAGAACACTTTGTCAAGCAGAATGCGTCTGCGGTCTCCGGTATTTTCCATCCCGTCCCAGCTTTCGAGTTTTCCTATTTTGACCACCGGGAAGGGGGATACGGGTTTGCCGTCGCCTCCGCTGAGAGGGGTGGGACCGAAGAAAAAGCACAGCGCGTTCGGTCCCGGCCACCAGGCCACGTCGCCTTCTTCGAGAACGGTTACGCGGTTTTCTTTCGGGACATAGGGAGAAATCGGAACTTCGAAATAGATTTCTCCGCCGAGCATGTTTGCTTCGGTTTTAAAAGGTAAAAAGAGCCAGACGGCGTTGGAGATATCGGAATCGTCCAATTCGGCAAAGTATTCGTCCTCCGCCGTAACGATTCTTATTCTGCTCATAACGCCGCCCGGACCCGTTCGGTTTCAGTTCTTTCTTTCGAAGAGTTTCCTGATTTCCCTGCCCACTTTTTCGAGTTCGAGGTTCTTCTCTTTCTCTTCCATGGCCTTCAGGTTCTTCAGGTCGTTGGCCCATTCCGCGGTCCATCTGTTCTTGAACGCACCGGATTCGATGTCGTCGAGAATCTTTCTCATTCCTTTCTTGGACTCGTCGGTTATGACGTAATCCCTCATGGTGAGTCCGCCGTATTCGGCGGTGTTGGACACAACGTGCCACATCTTCTCGAATCCTCCGTCGTTGATCAGGTCGACGATGAGTTTGGTTTCGTGGCAAACTTCGAAGTAAGCCATTTCGGGGGGATAGCCTCCTTTCACGAGGGTTTCGAATCCCGCGTTGATGAGGGCGGTTATGCCTCCGCAGAGTACGGCCTGCTCTCCGAAAAGATCGGTAAGGGTCTCGTTGTCGAAGGTGGTCTCAAAGACTCCCGCACGGGTCGCACCCAGTCCCTTGGCAAGTGCCAGAGCTATCTTTTTGGCGTTTCCGCTGTAGTCCTGGTGGACGCAGACGAGAGCGGGGACGCCGAAACCCTCGACGAAAACGTCTCTCTCTTTGTCACCGGGAGATTTGGGTGCCATCATGATGACGTCCACGTCTTTCGGGGGAACTATGGTTTTGTACGTAATCGCGAAACCGTGGGCGAACTCCAGCGCGGCGCCCTTCTTTATGTTGGGTTCGACGAAATCTTTGTAAACCTTGGGCTGGACTTCGTCCGGCAGGAGCATCATGACGACGTCGGCGCCCTTTACCGCGTCGGCAAAGTCGGCCACCTTGAAACCGTCTTCTTTTGCTTTTTCCCAGGATTTTCCGTTCTTTCTGACACCGATGGTCACGTCGAGTCCGGAATCCCTGAAGCAGAGAGCCTGTGCCCTTCCCTGGGATCCGTATCCCAGGACGGCAATTTTCTTTCCTTTGAGGACGTTCAGGTCCACATCCGCATCGTGATAAATCTTCATGTTTTTCACCTGTGTTCGGTTTTAATACCTTGGAGGCCGAATTTCCGTACGGATTTTCGGCCTTCTGTGGTTCCGCTGACTGCCTGCGTCATATTAAAGAGTTACATAAGTTTCCGCGGCCGCGCGCTTCCGAAGAAAATCTCCGGAAGCGCGTCAGTATTGGCAGCGTCCCCTGACCAGAGCCTGGTTGGGGTCCGCGGGCAGCATGGGGAGTACGTCTTCCTCCGCGTCGACGTGAATATCCAGAAGGTACGTTTCTCCGCTGTCTATGGCGGTCTTGAGAGCGTCGGCGACGTCTCCGGGTTTCGTAACCGGCATGCCTTTGGCTCCGTATGCTTCGGCTATCTTCGTGAAGTCCGGATCCGCCTTCAGTTCGGTTTCGCTGAACCTTCTGTCCCAGAACAGTTTCTGCCACTGTCTGACCATACCCAGCCATCCGTTGTTGAGCAGGACGATGACCACCGGAAGGTCTTCCGCAACTGCCGTCGCAAGTTCCTGCTGAACCATCTGCAGACCTCCGTCCCCGGTAATCGTGACGACGGTGCTGTCCGGTTTCGCGGCCTTCGCCCCTATGGCGGAAGGCAGACCGAAGCCCATGGTTCCGAAACTGCCGGACGAAAGGAACTGTCTGGGTTTCTGAATGTGCAGATAGTGCATGGCCCACATCTGGTTCTGTCCAACGTCGGTGGTGATTATCATGTCTTTTCCCGCGTCGAGGTACTTGTTCAGTTCGAACATGACCTTCTGGGGAACTATCGGAGTGAGATTTATGTCGATTTTACAGGCGCACTGTTTTTTCCTTTCGGCGGCGAAAGAGCTCCAATCTCTGTGCACTCCGTATCCGGAGAGTCCGTCTATGAGTGCGGCGGTACCCTTTTTGGCGTCGCAGAGAAGGTTGACCGATTTGTTGCTGTGCTTGTCGAACTCCGTGGAATCGATGTCAATCTGAACGACCCTGCAGTCCTTTCCGAATCTGGAACGGGGGCTGAACGTCCTGTCTGAGAACTTGGTGCCTATGGCTATAACCAAATCGGCCTCCTGGAACGTTTCGAGGGCGCACATCCTTCCGTGCATACCCAGAGGTCCCATGTAGAGGGGATGTCCGGCGGGCATGGCCCCGACCCCCATCAGGGTGGCAACGGCGGGCGCGCCTATCATTTCTGCGAGTTTCGCGACTTCGGCGGAAGCGTTCGCGATGATGGACCCGCCTCCGACGAGCAGAACGGGTTTCTTTGCTTCCTTAATCCACTTTATTGCGGTTTTCAGACCGGACATGTCTTCCCTGGGTTCTTTGATACCGTAGGAAGCTTTCAGAAGACTTTCGTCTATTTCGGAATTCATCTGATCCGACGGAAGGTCTATGTGAACGGGTCCGGGACGGCCGCTCTGGCATATCTTCCAGGCCTCGTCCACTGCGTGGGGCAGCCTGTTGACGTCAAGAACCCTGAAGTTGTGTTTCGTGATGGGCATAAGCAGACTGTAGGCGTCCACTTCCTGGAAAGCTCCGAGACCCAGAGACCCGGTCCCCACCTGACCGGTGAGGGCAATCATGGGCGACGAGTCGGCGTAAGCCGTTCCTATTCCCGTGATAAGGTTTGTGACTCCGGGACCGCTGGTGGATATACAGACTCCGGGTTTTCCTATGGCGCGCGCATATCCGTCCGCCATGTGTGCGGCGCACTGCTCGTGGCGTACGAGGACGTGGTTGATTGACGAATCCATTATCTCGTCGTATATGGAAATCACACTTCCGCCCGGATATCCGAACATGGTTTCCACACCCCTGTCCTCCAACATCTGAAGCAATGCTCTCTTTCCTTTCATGGGTATTCTCCGGAGTGCAATATCTTACACGTTTTTTATAATTTTACTCGGTCGGTCGGGAAATTTCCGCGGATACTGCCCGTTTTACCCGCCTGCCGGCGAAAAGAAGACCCTACCCTACATATTTATCAGTCCTCGCGCGTTATGGTGAGTCAATGGCAAAGGTCAAAGTCGGAATCAACGGATACGGCACGATAGGAAAGAGAGTGGCTTCTGCGGTCGCCGAGCAGGAGGATATGGAAGTAGTCGGAGTCACGAAGACCCGGCCGACCTTCGAATCCGAAGTCGCAAGATACAGGGGATTCGATCTTTATGTTCCCGAATCCAACGTTCAGGCGTTCGAAAAATCCGGAACTCCGATAGGCGGAACCGTGGAAGACCTGTGCGGGAAAGTCGACATAATGGTGGATTGTACCCCCGGAAACGTGGGTCAGGAGTACAAAGCGCTGTACCAGAAACACGGCATCAAAGGGATATTCCAGGGAGGGGAGGAACATGGCCTCACCGGAATTTCATTCAACTCTACGGCAAACTTCAAAGAATCCTGGGGGGCGCAGTTCTCCCGCGTTGTTTCCTGCAATACGACGGGACTTCTGAGAACACTGTATCCCCTGGACCGCAAATACGGCATAGAAAAGTCCTATGCGACGATAATCAGAAGGGGAGCGGATCCCGGGGACGGCAAGAACGGACCGATAAACGGACTCGAACCCTCCGTAAAACTGCCTACCCACCACGGTCCCGACGTGAGAAGCATCATGCCCTGGCTTAAAATAAACACCATGGCGGTGAAAGCTTCCACGACGCTGATGCATCTTCATGCCGTAACCCTCGAGCTCAAAAGCGACGCGTCCACCGAAGAGGCGGCGGAAACGCTCAGAAACGCCTCCAGGGTTAGGACAATAAAGAGCTCTTCGGGACTGAAATCCACGGCGGAAGTAATGGAATTGGCCAGGGATTTGGGAAGAGACCGTTCCGACATGTACGAAATCATAGTCTGGGAAGACGGAATCAAAGCCGAAGGAAGGAATCTGTACTTCTATCAGGCGGTCCATCAGGAATCCGACGTGGTCCCGGAAAACATAGACTGCATCAGATCCATGTGCAAACTCTGCGATGCCGCCGAGTCGGTCAGAAAAACAAACATCGCTCTGGGAATTCCGTACAAAAACTGAGGCGAAGACCGTGCACGGGCTCTACACATTGAGCGATTTCGATTTCAGGGGGAAATCGGTTCTGCTCAGAGTGGACATCAACTGTCCTCTCGACAAGGAAACCCTGATTATTTCCAACGACTCCAGAATCCGCAGGATCGTTCCCACGGTCAGAGAGCTTGTGGGAAAGAAAGCGAAACTGGTGATTGCGGCGCATCAGGGCAGAAAGGGAAAATGGGATTTCATACCCATGGAGCAGCACGCCTCCTTCCTGGAGAAAAATCTCAATTCTCCCGTGAAATACGTCAACGACGTGATGGGCGAGGAAGCCAAAAAGGCCATAAAGGCCCTGAAACCCGGCGAAATCCTCATGCTGGGAAACGTCAGGGAAATAGACGAGGAATCCGTGGAAGCGGATATCGAGACCCATGCGGAATCGAATCTGGTGAAAGAACTCGCTCCCCTTTTCGATTATTACGTATGCGACGCCTTCGGAGCCGCACACCGTTCCCAGTGTTCCCTGGTAGGATTCGAAGCCAGAATTCCGTCTGCCACGGGCAGGCTGATGATGAAAGAAATTTTCGCACTCAGTTCGATATTCGACAATCCCCGCCGCCCCTCGGTATTTACGCTGGGAGGCGCCAAATTCGGAGATATTTCCGTGATGGTCGACCACGTTCTCGGATGCGGAATGGCCGACACCGTTATACTTACGGGACTTGCGGGAAATGCGTTCCTTTACGCCCGCGGGGTAGATATCGGCGAGGCGAGCATGAACGTTCTCAAGGACGAACTGACGGAAGAAAACATCGCGGCCGCACGCAGAGTCATGGACAGATACGGACAGAGGGTTCTGCTTCCCATCGATATTGCCGTATGCAGGGACGGTAAGCGTGTTTCCGTCAACATCGGAGACCTGCCGGTTCCCGAGGCGGCTCTGGATATCGGAGACGCCAGCGCGGAAAAATTCAGGAAAGTGATAGAGTCGTCGAAAACTTCTTTCATGTCCGGTCCCGCCGGAATGATCGAAAAGGAAGGATTCGAAATCGGTACGCGCATGCTTATGTCCGCTATGATCGACAGCAAAGGTCAGTCCGTCATAGGCGGCGGTCACACCGGCGCGGCGGCCGAAAAATTCGGTTTCTCCGACAGTTTTTCGTATGCGAGCACCGGGGGAGGGGCCCTGGAATCATTCCTTCTGGGTCATCCGCTCCCGGTGGTCGAGGCCCTGAAATATTCCAGGAAGAAGTTTCCCTCCGAGTGATTAGAGGTTTCCGTCAAGTCTCTCGAAAGCCTGTTTTATGCGCTCGAGGGGCTGCGTCGCAGCCATTCTGGCATATCTGTCTACGGACTTTCCGAAACCGGAACCCGGAGTTACCAGAACTCCCAGGTTGATTAGTTTTTCCGTGAACTCCATGGAGGGCATTCCGCAGTCGAACCAGACGTAGAATGTTCCTCTGGGCATCTTCACGTCGAATCCCAGTTTTCTGAGACCTTCCACTATGGCCTTTCTTCTCTCGGAATAAACTTTCATGTTTTCTTCCACGGCCTTGGGTACGGAACCGTCTTCGCCGTAAAGACTCAGAGCCTTTATTCCTCCTTTCTGAACGAAAATCGGAGCTCCGGAATCGACCTGTCCTTTGCATTTCTTGAGTCCGGCCACCAAATCGGGATGCCCTACGGCGTATCCCAGTCTGTATCCGGTCATGTTGAAAGTTTTGGAAAACGAACCGAATTCGATTGCGTTTTCGGTCGCCTGCAATACGGAGGGCGCGCGGTATCCGTCATAGCACATTTCGCAGTATGCATTGTCATATGCCAGTATGGTTCCGTTTTTGTCCGTCCACTCCGCGACGTCTTTGAGGTAGTTCAGGTCGCAGGTCGCTCCGGTGGGGTTGTTGGGATAGTTCAGATAAAGCATTTTTGCTTTCTCGGGACAGTCGTTAACATCCAAGAGCCAGTCGTTCTCCGGTCTGAGTTTCACTTCGGCGTGGCGGGCATCGTTGAAAAGAGTGGCCGCTCCCGAATAGACGGGGTATCCCGGACTCGGCGAGATTATGGTTTCTCCGGGGTTGACGAACGCCTGCGATATGTTGAAAATCGCTTCTTTGGAACCTATGGTTACGCATACCTGGGTCTTGGGATCCACGTCGACATTGTATCTCTTTTTGTACCATGCCGCGATGGCTTCCCGCAGGTCTTTTTCTCCCTGCGACGAAGAGTACTTCTGGTTACGGTTTACGGCCATGGATTCCTGTATGGCTTCGACTATGGGTGCGGGAGTGGGGAGGTCGGGGTCGCCTATGCCGAAATCGATGATGTCCTCGCCCTCTTCTTTCTTTTTGGCGGTCAGTTCTTCCAGTCTCACGAAGATGTAAGGCGGAAGTTTCTGAAGCCTCTCTGCTTGTTCGTAATGCATATCAGATTTCTCCTTTGAATACCAGTTCTGCCGGTCCCTCGAGTATAATGCAGTCCATATCCCTCATCACCGTGACGTTCAGAGTTCCTCCGGGAAGATGCACTTTCACGGGTTCGTCGTAGGGAGCCAGGCCCATAAGTGCGGCGGTTACCGCCGAGGCGCATGCTCCGGTTCCGCAGGCGAGAGTCCATCCCGCCCCGCGTTCGTAAACCCTGACGTAAATCTCCCCGTCCTCTATTCTGCAGAATTCCACGTTGGTTTTGTTCGGGAAAAACGCGTTGCTTTCCAGCTCGGGTCCAAGCCTGTCTATCTTCTCGTCCGAAAGTTCGGTGAAGGTTACGAAATGGGGATTTCCCATGGATACCGTGGTACCTCTGAGTCTGAGGCTTCCCGCCATGAACGTCTGATCGACGAATCTTCCGTCGTGGTTTATGGGTATGGATCTTCCGTTGAGAATCGGTGCACCCATGTCCACCGCGACTGTGGAAACCTTTCCGTCGTCGCCGAGAGTGACCTTTGCTTCTTTGTCTCCTCCCGCGGTGTGTATGCTGAACCGTTTTTCCTTGACGAGACCGGAATCGTAAGCGTGTTTGGCGACGCATCTGATTCCGTTACCGCACATTTCCGCTTCGGAACCGTCGGGGTTGATTACGCGCATCGTAATGTCGGTGTTCTCTCCCGGCATTATGTACAGCACTCCGTCGGCGCCTATGCCGAAGTTGCGTCTGCACATTTTTTTGCACCATTCCGTATCCACCGCCACGTCTCCGGCGGTTCCGTCGATAACTATGAAATCGTTTCCTATTCCGTGATATTTCCAGAATCTCATTGCAGCAGCCTCTCGGGAATTTTCTGGTTTTTCCAGAGGTCTTCGACGGTCTGAGCCTCTCTTATGATTTCGGCTTTTCCGTCGCACACGAGTACTTCCCTGCAGAAGGGCCGGGTGTTGTAATTGCTGCTCATGGAGAAGCCGTAGGCACCGGCGTCGTATATGGCAAGCACATCTCCCTCTTCGGGGTTGGGAAGAACGCGTTCGCGGGCCAGAAAGTCTCCGGATTCGCATATGGATCCGACGACGTTGTATCTGGATGTGCAGGCTTTTCCGAATTTGTCGGCAATCGCTACGTGATGGTAGGAGTCGTACATTGCGGGGCGTACGAGATTGTTCATTCCTGCGTCGACGCCGACGTATTTTTTGATGCCCGCGTCTTTGACCTCTATGCATCTGGTCAGAAGTATCGTAGTGTCCGCGGCGATGTATCTTCCGGGCTCGATATACAGCGTTCCGACATTGCTTTCCTCTTTTATTATGTCGGAAATCTCTATTGCCAGTTCCTTAACGTCGAGAACTTCTTCGTTCATCTTGTACGGTACGCCGTACCCTCCGCCGATGTCTATGAAATCCAGAGGGATACCGGTCTCTTCCAGTTTGTTCGCGATTTTGACTAGAACGTCGGTCACCTCTATGAAAGGTTCTACGGACTGTCCGCCGGATCCCGTGTGGGCGTGAAGACCGCGGGGAACGAACCCGAGTTCTTTCGCTCTGGAATACGCTTTCAGTATCCTTTCTTCGGGAATTCCGAATTTGGAACCTTTTTTGCCAGTTACCACTTTGTCGCAGTGTCCGGAACCCACGCCCGGCGTAACCCTTATGGAAATTTCGGCTCCGGGGTTTATTTTTGCAAGCCTTTCCATCTCGGATTCCGAGTCGATGTTAATCATGACTCCCAGGTCGGAAACGGCCTTGAGCTCCGCGTTGCTTACGTTGACTCCCGTGTAAAGAATGCGGTCGGCGGTAAATCCCGCTTTCAGGCAGCTTCTGACCTCTCCCACGGAAACGGCGTCTATGCAGGAACCTTCCTGTTCCAGTACTTTCAGAATCGCAAGATTGGTGTTTGCTTTACAGGCATAATGGACCTGAGTGGGAATCTCTTCGGAAAAAGCGTTGTAAATCCTTCTGTAGTTGTCTCTGAGCCGCCTCTCGTCTGTAGCGAAGACGGGGGTTCCGAATTCGTCGGCGATATCGGATGCGTACATACCGGCAAAAATCATTCTGCCGTCTTTCGATTCGTAATCTTCCATCAGTCATTCCTCACGAACTGTTCGTGCAGCGCTTTTATCGTGCCGACCACCATCTCCATGGGCACGACAAAGTTCAGAGACGAATCGGAAGCGCCTTCGGAAATCATTTCCACGTTGGTTCCTACCTGTTTCACCACGGAAAATATGTCTCCGGACACGCCGCACTTATCCAACAGATCGTCCCCGACGCAGCACACAAGAGCCACGTCGCTTTTAACGTTTATCTTCTCTATGTCGTTCTTGGACAGAGAGTTCAGACGGTTCAGAACCTCCTGCACGTCGTTGTTGTGGACCAGGAACGCAACAGTGGACAGGGAGGTCGAAATCGAGTAGATTATGACGTTGTTTTCCGCTATGGTTTCGATTATCCTGGCAACCATGGCCGGCCTGTAAGCTATCTCGGCGGAACTTATGGTGAGAATCGACAGATCCGTTTTGGCGACGACGCTCATCAGCAGGTCGTCCTTCGGTCCCCTGAGGTGATGTATCAGAGTTCCGGGATGTTTCGGGTCGAAGGAGTTTTTGACTCTTACCGGAATGTGTTTCTGGCGTACCGGTTCGATGGTGCGCGGGTGCAGAATCTTCGCTCCGAAGTACGCGAGTTCGGCGGCTTCGCCGTAATTCATCTCTCCGATGGAAATCGCGTCCGGGACTATACGGGGGTCGGCGGACATGAAACCGTTCACGTCGGTCCATATCTGCAGTTCGTCCGCGCCGAGGGCGTTGGCAACCACCGCGGCCGAATAGTCGGATCCCCCCCTTCCGAATGTGAGGGGACGTCCCTTTTCGTTCATGCCGTAGAATCCCGTGATTACGGGAACGGTATCGGCAAGCATGGGTTTCACTTTCATGTTCATTTCCGCTCCCGTGCGGCGCAGATCGGCGTATCCGCTGAGGGGATTTCCCGCCGCAATTATTCCCGCGGCGGCCGCTGTCAGGGCTACGGATTTTTCTCCCTTGGACCTCAGAACGTAAGAAAGCAGAAGGGAAGAGAAACGTTCTCCCGAAGAGGTTATGGCATCCATGTAGAAGGGGTCGCTGCGGTCTCCGCTCAGGGCTTTGCCGAAGCTGACCATTTTTTCTTCGAAATCCTTCTCGAATTCGGACAGCAGTTCCCCGTCCAGCACTTTTTCTGCGACGGCAAGATGCTTTTCCCTCAGCGTGTTTATGACGTCGTCGCAGCTGCACTCCTCGTGTTCGGCGGCTTCGACAAGGAAGTTGGTCACTCCCGACATGGCCGAAACCACGACGGCTTTGCATCCTTCCGTGGACACTATGATGTCGGCCACCCTTTCCAGGCCTTCCGGGGTTCCCACGCTGGAACCTCCGAATTTCATAACTGTCAGCATACGGCGGAAACCTCCCTGCCGTGTATTTCTTCATTTAAAAAGTACGGTATCGTTTTCGTAAATGCGTTCATTCTATCGCCTCAGAGACCCAGTGCTTCGAGAACCGCATCTACGGCGGCGGTTTTTTCTGCGCTCAGCGGAGTCAGGGGAAGACGGGGAATTCCGTTTCCGAATCCGATTCTGTGCATTACGTACTTTATCGGAATGGGGTTGGATTCCGTGAACAGAATCTCCAAAAGAGGGAGCAGTTTTCTGTTTATCTCCCGTGCTTCCGCGATTTTTCCGTCCCTCATGCAATGTACCATTCTGCTCATAAGATCCGGGCAGCAGTTTCCTGCGACGGATATGACTCCGTCCCCTCCCAGGCACATCAGGGGCACGGTAAGGGAATCGTCTCCGCTCAGGACTTCGAAACCTTTCGGCTTTCCCGCGATGATTTTCTGGATCTGCATCATGTTGCCGCTCGCTTCCTTGACCGCGCATATTCCGGGTATTTCGGCCATGCGCAGCATGGTGTCGGCGGTTATGTTGGAAGCCGTCCTTCCGGGAACGTTATAGACGACCACGGGAATGTCCACGGCTTCGGCTATGGCTTTGTAATGAAGGTAGATTCCTTCCTGAGTGGGTTTGTTGTAATACGGCGAAATCGAAAGTATGCCGTCCGCACCCAGGTCTTCGGCGTGCTTGCTGAATTCTATGGCTTCTTTGGTGGAGTTGCTTCCGGCTCCCGCGAGAACCTTTGCCTTTTTTGCCTGGTCCACTGCTATTTCTATGACTTTTACGTGTTCTTCCGGACCCAGAGTGGCCGACTCTCCGGTGGAACCGCAGGGAACCAGCACGTCCACTCCGTTTTCTTCCTGGAAACTTATCAGTCTTCTGAAAGCCTCTTCGTCGACGGATCCGTCTTCTCCGAAGGGAGTTATCAGCGCCGTTGCCATGCCCGCGAACATTCAGGCGCCTCCGAAGTGTTCTTTGAGAATGAGTCTCGTCCTCGTTCCCAGCGTGTTGTCGTATCTGCGCATTTTTTCTATTATGTCGTTAAGCTGAGGGGAGGACTCCACGTCGATTATCGCGATTATGTCCTGATCTCCGGTGACTTCGAAAACTTCGGTGACGCCGTCGTAGGACGCAAGCTCCTTTGCGATTTTTTCCGTGTCGGTGTTGACGCTTATGCGTATCTCCACGAGCGCCTTCACGTTTCTGGAACTTGTTTTTATGGTGAATCCCCGGATGATCCCTTCTTCGGTCATCCTGTGGACTCTGCTTCTCACGGTCCCTTCGGAAACCCCCAGCTGACTGGCTATTTCCACAAAAGGACACCTGGAATCTTTTTTGAGTATCTCTATGATGCGTTTGTCAAGATTGTCAATCATATCCGCGGGCCTCTTTTTTGCAGAATTCGTAATGTGTTTGCGGGAAACATAATTTAACTATATAAACAGTCGGAAAACGTAGGGCAGGTAACGAAAAACAGAAAAATCAGACGTCGGTTATGCCCTTGTCGCTTATGCGGTACGAGGCTCCGCGGCCCTCGGGCAGACTGCGGTGTTTCACGATTACGGCGGTTCTGACGCCGTTCCCTCTGGGTTCGAGTCTCATGATGGTTTTCGCGTTGTGCCTGAGGGTATGTCCCCCCAGAAATTCGATTCCTCCGCTGAAAACGTTGGAATAGACCTGCGACGTGACGATAACGGGAACGTCGTATTTTCTGGCGGTTCCCGTAAGCATTTCGGTCTGTCTTATGAAGTCGTTTCTGGAAATCGGGTCGTCGTGTATCAGTCTGTAATAACTCGTCAGGGAATCCACGACTATGAGGCCGATTGCTCCTCTGGCTTCCGCCAGGCGGACGGCTTTGGAAATGCGGTCGCTCTGCTCTTCGAAACTGTGTACCTGGAAAACCAGAAGGTCTTTGAGAGGGTCTTCTCCGTCGAAAACCTGGGAAACCCTGTCGTAAGAAATACCCTCGGTATCTATGAACGCCACTTTTTTGCCTTCTCTGATAACGTTGCGGGCCATCTGAAGACAGATGTTGGTTTTGCCCGTTCCGGCTTCTCCGTAAAAAAGAGTGAGGCTTCCGGACTCGATTCCTCCTCCCAGGAGTTCGTCGAAAGCCCGGCATCCCAACGGTACGCGGTTCACGCGTTCGGCTAAGGTCGTCGGTATTATTTAGTTGCCTTCGTCAGGCGGGCCCCTCGGGCTCGGGAATGAGGGGAAGAAACATATCCATCATTCTCGGCGGAGACATGGATTGGATGATTATTCTCCCCGGTCCTTTGAAGACGGTGAAATACGGACCGTCGTCCCTGCGGGAGCCTCTGATATCTTTGTTAAGTTCCACCGAATAGTTTACGGAGGATTCCCAGGCAACCGCCATATCCGTTGCGGCCCTGTACGTTTCTCCTTTCTTCAGGGAGAAGATGTTGAAATCTCCCAGGGAGAAGAGAAAAACCATTCCTTTTCCTGAGAATTTCATGAGTACCAGACCTTCTTTTCCGAAGGCCGGGCCGAGAGCTTTCTGCATCTCTTTGTCTGCGGAAACGCCGGGCTGCGATGCCACGTATGCATCTTTCTGAGCGATCCAGCTCATTCCTTCGACGTTTATGTCCATAATCTTTCCGGGAAGTTTTCCGCAGAGACCCAGAGTTCCGCTTCCTTTGGAAGGTCCGCATGTCAGAAGGTCGAGAGAACTTCCGCCTATGGCCTTTTTCAGGCCTCCGATCAGTCCGCCGCTTTTTTTGGCGATTTCCATATCGCCGGAGAAATACGCCACGGAACCCGCATTCGTGTCCAGTTTCTCTCCGGCGCTCAGTTCCACGTTGAGAAACTGAAGGTTGTCTCCGGTGACGGTGTACCTCATGAGGTATTCAACGCATGCACGGTATTAATTTTATACGCGTTCGGCGTCCCCGTGTGCGTGGAACATTCTGCCGTCGGAGCCGAAGCAACGGTTTCCGTATCCGATTTTCTGGGACGCAAAGCGGTAAAGAAAGTCAGGTCTCCGAAAACATACAGACACGGAGAGCTGGACCGCCGTCTGAGAACATCCAGGACCAAGAACGAAGTACGCGTTATGAGAAGTGCCAGATCCAGGACGGTGAGAACCCCCGTGGTTTACGACATAGATATGGAAAGCTGCACCATAACCATGGAGTACATAGAGGGCAGAAGGGTGAAAGAAGTTCTTGACGCAGAGGATTGCGATCCCCTTCCCGTTCTGAGAAAAATAGGAGAAACCCTTGCGGACATGCACAACAGGGGAATATCCCACGGGGATTTCACAACCTCTAACATGATTCTTGCGGAAGACGGAAAGCTGTGCGTCATAGATTTTTCGTTGGGAACCGTCAAAGCGGGTCCCGAGGAGATGGGCGTGGACATCCGTCTTCTGCAGAGGGCGTTTTCTTCCGCCCATTCGGCAATCGAAGGTGGTTTCGGAAAGATTATGGAAGCCTACGCGGAAAAGAAAACCGACGCGGAAAAAGTACTGGCCAAAGCGGAAGAAATCAAAAACAGGGCAAGATACACATGAAACTCACGGTGGTAACGTCAAATCCGGGGAAAGCCGCGGAATTCGGAGAGGCCCTGGGAAAGCTGGGTATAGAAACCGTTCACGAAAAAATCGAGTACGACGAAGTCCAGTCCGACAGCCTCGAAGACGTTGTGCGGAAAGGAATGGAAGAACTCAGATCGAAAGGAATTTCCGATTTTATCATAGACGATACGGGACTGTTCATCGACTCCCTTAAGGGATTTCCGGGAGTTTGGTCTGCATACGTACAGAAAACCATAGGAAACCCGGGCATACTGAAACTCATGGAAGATTCCGAGGACAGGGGAGCGGAATTCAGAACCTGCATAGGGTGCGACATAAAAGGAGAAACGATAATCGTCACCGGTGTCTGCAGGGGAGAGATAACCGAAAGACCCAGAGGTACGGACGGGTTCGGTTACGACCCCATATTCACCGCAGACGGAAAACGTACGTTTGCGGAACTCGGGCTGTCCGAGAAGAACGGAATATCCCACAGAGGAAACGCGGTACGCAGTCTGATCGGAGAAATAGAAAAACGCCGTCTTCTCTGACGGCGCATGTTCAATTCGGTTTGTCTTTTTCGGAATCGGTCTCTTTGACGGATTTCATATCGTCCAAACCATAATCCCCGCCGGTCTGGGTCTTTTCCCCCTTGTAGATGTACACGGGGATGGCGAGAACGGCAATCAGAATTTTTACCGCGATGAATATCAGAATCGCCGCGGCGATTATTATCAGGATCGGCTTCCAGATTTCTTCGGCAACTCCCGGACGGGTAACGGCGTAGATTACCAGTGCGATTATCGCTATAATCACCAGGGAAAGCAGTACCAGCTTCGCCGCGGTCGGCCAGGTTTTCTTTCTTTCGATATTGTCCGCTTCCATTTTTTTCACCTCAGCTGCCCGAAGGAAGGTAGGGAATCAGAGATGCCGCCAGTTCCGCCAGGCTCATGGACTGTATGATTATTTTTCCGGGACCCGTAAGAGTGGTCACGAACACGCCTTCTCCTCCGAACAGAGTGTTTTTGAACCCTCCTATGGACGAGATGTCGTACGTTACGGATTCTTCCCACCCGACTATGTTGCCCGTGGATATTTTGTACTGTTCTCCGGGCCTGAGATCCACCACGTTGAAATCTCCGCAGGCGGAAGCCCAGACGATTCCGTTTCCGCTCACCCTCTGCAGAATCAGTCCTTCTCCTCCGTAGAACGCACCTCCGAGTTTTTTCTGGAAAGCGATATCCACGTCGACACCGGGCTGAGACGCGATGTACGAGGTTTTCTGAAGAAGCCAGTTTTTGCCGGGAACCACCTGGAGATCGATTATCTTTCCCGGGACGTTTCCGCCCAGCCCCACTACGCCGGTTCCCCCTCTGGGTCTGAACGTTACGAGGAAAAAGGAGGCTCCGATCATGCTGCGTTTGAGGCCCTTTAACAGACCCCCCTCCATTTTGGTTTCCATCTCCATGTTGCCGCTCATGTATTTCATGTTGCCCGGGGTGGCCTTTATTTCCTCCCCCGGACCCAGCTCTATGTTGACGAATTGGAGGTTGTCTCCGGTAATGGTATATCTCAAGGTATCACCGTTATATGCACCGCAGTATGTATTAAAAACAGTGGTGCGGACTCTACGGTTTCTTTACGGAAATGTCGACAGAATTAATAACAGAGCGTTCATAGCACCCCCAAGGGACTGTGGGTTAGCTTGGTATACTTGTGGCTTTGGGAGCCATTGACTCCGGTTCAAATCCGGGCAGTCCCACTCATGAAAACAATCATTTTACGAAACAAGTTATCGGAATCGCGTATGTTTCGTTTTTTCGGGTGTTAATATACCCGACAGGATTATTTTCGCAAAAAATCTGGTCCGCCCATTTTCTTCGTATTGATCTTTTTGCCGAATTTTATTTTCTGTTCTGAAATGTACGGCGGCATCTGTTTCCGGTTCTTTTTTAAAACAGTATCTGCAAGTCTGGGTCTGTACGAATTCATAAAAGAATACATGTTCAGGTTTATTCAATTGAATATTTTGACGAAACTTGTCCGATTAAAAATACACAAATCAATGTGTATTCAATCTCAGCAAGATTGTATATCGAATTTTAGATTTGATTTAGATACAATTTTATTGCAATCATACATTTTCGAAAAAATCGAATATCAAGATAAATATATTGAAATAATTCTTTATGATATACTATTATAATCGAAAAAATCGAGAGTAATTACCATGTTGGTAAAATTCAGACTGGAAAATTATAAATCATTCGACAGAGAACAATCGATATCCTTCAAAGCGGGCGCTTCCCGCAATCACACCGACCACGTAGTCGACGTAAAAGGCACCAAAATTCTCCGCATGGCAGCAATATTCGGTGCCAATGCATCTGGGAAATCAAATCTCATTCAGGCAATGCGTGCATCGCAGATGAAAATACTTCACAACATAGGCATCAGCCCCGGAGATTACTGCAGAATGATTCCGGGTAACGATAAAAAACCCACATCGTTTGAATACATTATCGAAATCGAAGGTACTTTCTATTCCTACGGATTCGAGATACTTCTGTCATCCGGCGAGGTGAAAACCGAATGGATGAAAAATTTATCGGATAAATCTCAGAATGCGTTCATATTTTTCCGTGATGAAAATAAAATAGAGCCAGGTATAAAGCTTACAAAGGACGAGGAGAAGTATTTCTTTGTATACAGCAACGAGGTAATGCAGGACAGGACGAAATTATTTCTCAACGCGCTGTCCAGAATGCCCGATCTCGGAACGGGTAAATTAGCGCTATCAAAGAAGATATTTTTTTGGTTCGTTTCGTCTCTCAGAATTATCCTCGCGGGAGAACCGTCGGGATTCAAGTCCGAGGCAAAGGTGGAATTTACCGGGAAGGTGATACAGAGATACGGAACCGGAGTCTCTGGAATGAGATATGAGCAGGTAAGCAGGGAAGAAAGTCAGATTCCCAGAGGTATTTTGGAAGATATACTCGAGACCAAAGCCGGGCCTGGTGTTAAAGGGATAGAGGGAAGCATTCCGTTAAAAAAGAGCATGTTCCACGTAAGACTCGCCGCCGGACACAATCCGGAGATAAAAAAGATACTTTTTGACCATTACGGTGTCCCCTTCGAGTACGGAGAAGAGTCGGATGGTACGAGCAGACTCATGGAACTTCTGCCCATGCTTGACGAGTCAGACAGCGGAGTACACACGTATGTGATTGACGAATTGGACAGAAGTCTGCACCCTCAGCTGACGCAGAAGATAGTCAGAGATTTCGGAGAATTAGATCCGAAACTAAAAAGGCAGCTGATTGTGACGACGCACGAATCCAGACTTATGGATCTCAGTCTCCTCAGACGGGATGAAATTTGGTTTGTGGAAAAAAAGGAAGACGGCACTTCCGAAATATATTCTCTGGAAGCCTTCAGCGAAAGAAAAGACAGGCGCATCGGAAAGGCTTATTTGGACGGAAGATACGGGGCTGTTCCGTGCTTCAGAGAATTTTTCCCCGATTTGGAGTAATCGATGAAACCGACAGAGTCTCTGGATGCAATAGGAAGATCAGACGTCAGACGCTCTCTTCGCAAAAAGGTGATAATCGTCACCGAAGGGTATTAAACAGAGCAGAATTATTTTGAAGCGCTGAAACGGCATATCTACAACACGAGAAGAGAGATTCTTGTTGAAATTGTTGTATTACAGAGATATCTTCTTCAGAGCGGAATCAGTGATCCCGAAAGATTGGTAGATCTTACAGAGGATTACATATGCATGCTGAAGACCGGGAAGTATTCTTACCCGCTGCTGGTCGGAAGGGTTATCGAATCTTTAATCGACAGTCAGCCCAGGTTCCGTAAGCAGATTATGGAAATCGATGACGATTTAAATAAAATGCTTGTGAAAAAGGAACTCGAGGATAAAATGACAGGAATGGTCTCTAATTCGGAGAAGGCGTTTGAAGAATGCATAATATTCCTCAAAGAAAGATATAACGTCGATGATTTCGAACTTGAAAACGATGATATTTACTTCGAAGAGGGCCTCGACGAAATACTCATTGTAGTAGATCGGGACGCGGGGAAAGACGGACGTTCGGGGAAAGACGGGCGTCCAGAATGGAAGTATTTTTCGTTCATAGAAAAATGTAAGAACAACCACTACTACCCGATTGTTACAAACCCGAAGTTCGAGCTGTGGATTCTGTTTCATTACAAGATAGACGGCATTGTCGACGATTTAAAAAATTCTTCAGAATGCAAGAAACTGATAGATAAAAAGATGAGCGAACTCAAAATAGGTAAGAAATCGAAGTTCGACAAAACAATCAAATCATTGGATGTTGCGCTCAAAAACTCAAAAAAATTCTGTAATAATTTGGACGAATTAGAACACGAAACAGGTTCAAACATTCCCGAACTGATAAAAAAAATCGGATATTTTCCGAATGAGCACGGTTGGATTTCACTCAACCCTTCTTTTTAACCGTTTTATCGATTTGTCGTAAAACTAGTTTTTTGAATGTAATAAAGCTGCAGTAGGTCACGATTACAGAGGTTGTTGCGGTTTTTACAGAATGTATGCTAACCGGAGCTCAATTGCCTTCGGGCGTAATAATGATGGTCCCCACCCCCTGATTTGAACAGGGGACCTGCTGATTTCGGCGGCTGTACCGGAAAAATCCGGAAACTCTCTACAGTCAGCCGCTCTGGCCAGACTGAGCTAGGTGGGGACGGAGAGAGACTATAG